>NZ_JAKRVY010000001.1:0-317714 GCF_023638055.1 Natranaeroarchaeum aerophilus
TGCTGCCTCAAGCGTCCGCGGCTGGGTGTCCGGTGCGCCGCCAGCCTGGTCCGTCTCGTGCTGGTGGACCCGGAACCCACTCGAGGACGTCGCGTCCTCGTCGTTCGAGCGAGAGGTTTTGAAACCCATGTGTTGTGCTTGTCTCTCAATTTTCACGTCAATGCATATAATTATTGGCTTTTGAGGACGTATACAACGTCGTTGCGGGTTGGATACGTTGCCGTTGTGGTGGCGCTATTGCCCGTCTACGGCGCTCTGGGGATTCCATCATATCGATTGGTCCACGGCCTGGCGAACGTGGTCCGAGAACGAAGCAACTGAACTCGATACGAGACTATCTCCACGATCAACGCTGGTCGCGACACAAATATTCAAAGAGAAACATCTATAATTCTAACTGTAGAAAGAAAGAGAAATGTCTGACTCCTCGGAAGCTGCCTTTCAGTCGAGTCGAGCGCATCTACTCGTCGAACTCGACCGTATTCGGACGATGGTCGAGGCAGCCGCGACGGTCGAAGACGACGAAGACGAGCCGTCGTCAGCAACACCGCAGGACTCCGGGGAGGAGGAACCGGACGCCAGTCACCACGCGAAGCTGCCACTCGTGCTTCCCGAGACCGACCGCGAGAGCGTACACGACCTGACCGAAGATATCGAGACGCGCTGTGATGCCACCGACGACGTTACCCTCCGCGTGCGGCGGCTCGCGGACGGCTTCGACCTCTCGCGCCGTGCCCTCGACGTTCTTCTGCTCGCGGTCGCCCCGACGGTCGACGACTCCATCGAAACTACCTACAAACGACTGCAGGGGGATCAGATGCTCAGTCGACCGACCGTGGGCCTCGTCGAATCTCTGTTCGGGCACACGACCGAAGAGCAACTGGCTGCTGGCGAACTGCTCGCGAGTTCGTCGCCGCTCCGCGCCCACGGACTCGTCAGTCTCGGCGATCCATCCAACACCAACCTGAGCGTCCGTGATCGACCGATCACCGTCGACGAACGCATCGTCGAGTATCTCAAAGGCTACGATGGACTCCACCAGGCGCTGGTGAACGGCCTCCAGGACCATCCGCCCGACGTGCTCGAGGAGCCAGTGGCAATCGAGGCCCCGGGAACCTCGCTGGACGAACTACTGGTCGACGACGACCTGCGTGACCAGCTTGCGACCATCCGGGACGCCGACGAGCACGGGCGGCGCGTCTACTTCCACGGGCCCACTGGTTCAGGAATCCATCGCGCCGTCGACGCCTGCAGCGGTAGTACCAGCGACACCTGCCTCCGGGCGGACCTCTCGTCGGTGCTGGAGGCCGACGCCCTCGACGCCCTCGTCCGCGAAGCCATCCTCCAGAACGTCCCGGTACACCTGGCCGGCGCCGACGTGGCGATCGGCCCACAGCGACGCGTCGACACCTCCCTGGAGGCGGTCGTCCGACGCTTCGACGCACTCGACCGGGATCTCTACATTACGGGCACGCGCGAGTGGACGCCAACCGGTTCCACGGACGCCCTCGTCGACGCGCTCGTCGAGTTCGACCGACCGACGATCACCCAGCGCCGGGAGTTCTGGCACGACCAGCTGGACCAGCTCGGAATCGAGGCCGACGCCGAGGCGCTGGCCAGCGCGTTCGACCTGACCCAGGGACAGCTCGAAGCTGCCGTGGCGACCGCACGCGCTCTCGCAGGAGCCGACGAACTCACCGCCGAACACGTCCGCGCGGGCTGTCGCGCCCAGTCCTCGGACGCCCTCGACGACCTCGCCCAGCACGTCGAACCGACGAAGACGTGGGCAGACATCGAACTCGAGGAGACGACCGAGCGGCAGTTGCGAACCCTCGAGGCCCACATCACCAGCCGCGGTCGCATCTACGACGACTGGGGCTTTCGCGAGCGCGAGGGCAACGCCGGCGTCGTCGCCCTGTTCAAGGGGCTGCCGGGCACCGGCAAGACGATGGCCGCCGAGGTGCTCGCCAGTGCCGTCGGGATGGACATCTACAAGATCGACCTCTCGAGCGTCGTCTCGAAGTACATCGGCGAAACCGAGGAGAATCTCGAGCGGATCTTCGAGGCCGCAGAACAGTCCAACACCATCCTGCTGTTCGACGAGGCCGACTCCATCTTCGGCGACCGCGCCGAAGTCTCCGACGCGACCGACCGCTACGCCAACGTCGAGGTCAACTACCTCCTCCAGCGGATCGAAACCTACGACGGCATCGTCGTCCTGACGACCAACTACGCGAAGAACATGGACACCGCCTTCGCCCGCCGGATCACACACTCGATCCACTTCGACCGACCCGATCCGGACGCGCGGGCCGCCATCTGGGCGGGCGCGTTCCCCGACGAAACGCCCGTCGAGGACCTCGACACGGAGTGGCTCTCCGGATTCGATTTCAGCGGCGGCGACATCGCCAAGCTCGCCAAACACATCGCCATCGACGCCGCCGAACGAGACGTCGATGCCATCACCCAGCCGCTGGTCGTCCAGTCCATCGAGCAGTACAAACGCGACCGCGACGAGCCCATCCGCGAAGACGACTTCGAGCCCTACATCGAGCACCTCGCCGGCGAGACCGAACGCGAACGCAAACGCACGTTGCACGAGCGACGCCGGGGTGACCGATGACCTTCGCCGCCATCACCGACGTCAGCACGTTGCTGGTCGACGTGCTCCGCGAGCGTGCGGACCCGGAGTGGCATCCCATCGATCCCGACGCGATCGCCGTCGCCGCACCGGACGAGGTCGACGACCTGTCGAACGTCCAGCTGTTGGTCTACCCCTATCGCGTGGAGCAGGACAACAGCGCCGGCTCCGTCTCTCCCACGATCGAGGACACGACTCGTTTCGATCCGCCGCTGGCCGTGAGCGTTCGCTACCTCGTGGTGCCCCAGCACTCCGGCGACGGGGGCGATGGCTCCACGGGAAGCGATGGGGTCACGATGGCCGACAGGACGGACACGCTCGGCGCCACGCTCCAGCTCTTTCACGATATCGGCCAGATCGATCCGGCCGAGGCGTCCACCCCGCTCCGGCAGGATGCACCGTTGACCGTCCGGATCGTCGACGAGCCGCTCGAGGACCTGTTCTCGCTGTGGTCACAGCTCGGCGACGTCTCCTACCAGCCGGCGGCGACGATCGAGGTCTCGCCCGTCCTGATCCCGTCGCTGAACGAGGAGACGTTCACGCGGGTCGAAGAACGAGAAACGGACGTCGGCCGACACGCGCCGGGGGACGACGAGGACGAGTGAGCCGGGACTACTCGGGGAGCCCGGAGATCGTCTCGAACCGCTCGTAGGTCAGCTCGATCGTCTCGATGGCCATCCGCCGGTCGGCGCTGATGAGGTCCGGGCCCTGCCACCGCGTCGGGAAGGCGTCGGTGAACTCCCAGCCCCAGACGCTCTCGCCCTGGAAGTCCTCCTTGAGCGTGATCACGACGTCCTTGCGAACGATCTGACCGCTCATGACGTCCTGGATCCAGCGCCAGAAGGAGGCGTCCTCGGTCATCCCCCGCTGGAGGACCAGGTTCGCGTGGGAGAACGTCCCCGGAAGCGAGTGGACGTGGTCGTTCACGCCGCCCTCCTGGTAGGGAATCGTCTCGAGCTGCATCGTGAGCCCGGATACTTCCGAAAAGCCCGCGACGGGCTCGTCGTCGATCTGCACCTCGAAGTTGAACTGTGAGTACGGCGATTGGGTATCGGATTGTGACATCTGTCGTGCGTGCTGGGTTGATAGGTTCGGTCGTCGTCCTTACACGTCCTCGAGCGAGTTCTGGATCACGCCGTCCCCACCCAGAATGCTGCCGGTGTCAGGGTCGGGGTCGGCGGTGTCCTCGCCTCCGTTCATGCGGTCGTTGATCGCGCTGACCTCCTCACACCACCGGTGACGTTCCCAGTGGGGCATCCCGAGAGCCTCGTCGCGGCTCCAGCCGAAGTGATAGGCGACGAACGCGACCTCCTCGAAGAGCGTCTCGCGATCGTAGAGGCTGATCACTCGGCGGAATTTCCCGCGGGAACATCACCCGTTGCTTCCTGGTCGTCTGCCGACTCCGGTGGTTCGGAACGATCCCCGGCCGGATTGAACTCGCCGCCGATCGCTCCGTCCTCACCGGCATCTAGCGCCACGGCATCATCGTCCTCCGGACGCAGCGGGGCACCCGATGCAACGTCCACGTCGAACAGCTGCCCACACTCCGGACAGCCGGATTCGACGACGTTTCGTCCGGTGTTGTTGATTCGTTCGTACATGGCCTGCAGATACTCGAGATCGGCCACGAACAGGTTCTCGATGACGGACCTATCGACCGTCTCGAGCGTGCCTAGATCCGTGACGACCCGTGCGAGTAGTGTGATTGTCAGGTACGACTGGTTCGACTGCACTTTCGGATCCTGTAACGGCTGGATCTCGTCTGCCGCCGTCGCCAGTCGCATACGACCCTCCTTGTGCATGGTCCCGTCGTCTTCGACGAACCCACGCGGGAGGGTGAATTCGAACTCTGTTTGCAGTGCCTGATCGGTCATTGGTTAGAGCAATTCACGTACGTAACTGAAACGCTGTCCACGGGAGCGGCGCTGCGGCCGACGTGGAGGTAGCCCTCGCTGTCGAGCCGCCAGTGGTCGCCATAGCGAGTTCGTTCGAGCGAGTAGGTGTGCTCGCCCGAAGCGGGATCGTTGCTCATGTGATTAGACCGACTTGCGCTCCATCTCCTCGAACTCGACGGTGTACGTCTCGACTGCGATGGCCTCGGCACCGCCACCAGCCTGCGCATTCAGCGTCGGCGCCTCGTACTCGCGGATCCAGGCATTGCTGAACTCATAGCGAAGCTTGGATTCGCCGGACATGTCCTTGAGCACGACGGCAATCTCCTTACGCGCTTCCTCTTCGTCGCCTTCTTTAACGGCTTTGTGCCAGTTGTCGAGTTGTTCGTTCTTCTCGTCGGCACCGCGTGCCAGCTGCAGCGGAGAGTAGTGGACATCACCGAACAGCTTTCGGTTGTGTTTGGTGTCGTCACCTTCGCGGTAGTCGTACTCGTCGACCTCTTGTGACGGTAACTTCACCTCGAGGAAGCCTGGTACGTCGACGCCGTCGAGCTCTACTTTGAATTCGGTGCTTCCGAGGGGTCCATGTTCAGACATGATTTTATGTTTTTATTTGTTGTTTGAAGTTGTTTTTCAGTCGGTGCAAGTAAGCTACGCATCCCCAGTGTCTTGAGCTATTCGGAAGATCACGAACTCGGCGGGCTTGACCGGGGCGATTCCGATCTCGATGATCAGGCGTCCGTTGTCTATATCGTCCTGAGTCATCGTGTCCTCGCCACAGCGGACGAAGAACGCCTCGTCCTGGGTCGATCCCTGTAGCCCACCGTTGCGCCAGACGGTCTTCAGGAAGTTCTCCGTCGACTGGCGGATGCGCGCCCACAGATCCTTATCGTTTGGCTCGAAGACGGCCCACTGCGTGCCCTCCTCGAGAGACTGCTCGATGTACAGGAACAGTCGCCGAACGTTGATGTACTTCCACTCGGGGTCGCTCGAACAGGTCCGAGCACCCCAGACGCGGGTCCCGCGACCCTGGAAGCTGCGCAGACAGTTGATCCCCTTCGGGTTGAGAATATCCTGTTCGCCCTTGGTGAGGGTGCGCTGTAGTCCCTGAATGCCGCGAATGACTTCGTTCGCGGGCGCTTTGTGCACGCCGTGGTCGATGTCGCTCCGCGAGTAGATCCCCGCGATGTGTCCGCCCGGCGGCGCGAGCTTCTCCCGGTTGGTCACTGGATCCAGAACCTCGACCCAGGGATAGTAGTACGCTGCGTACGACGAGTCGACGGGCGTTTCCATCTCCTGGGTCGGACCAGGGTTCTGTGGCGCTTGCAGGATGGCGAATCGATCGCCCATGTTCTCACAGTGTGCGACGAGTGAGTCCGTCAACCCGGTCACGTCGTTTTCGTCCGGGGCACAGACGAGCGAGACCTCGTCGATGGCTTCGAAGGCCGCGAGACCGGTACGCATCCCGGGTTTGTCGACACCTTCGTAGTCGCTCAGGGACACCTCGTCGTCGGTGTCCGTCTTCTCCGAGGGGTCCGTGACGATCTCGAGGTCGATCTCCTGCTCACCGTCTCTGATCTCCTCGAGTTCGTCGATGAACTCCTCGGAGTCGGGGTCGGCATCGATGTCGATCGGCTCGGCGATATCGGCGAGTTCGTCCTTGCCGAGCTCCTCGAGGTTCTCCGGAATGTGAAGGACCTCTTTTTCGACGGCGCCACCGTCGGGCAAGAGGACGCCACCATCCGTCATCACCTCGTGGTTGTCTCGGCTCAACCAGACCAGCCCGTTCGTGGGGCGGCCGTCGTCGAGATACTCGACGTTGACCAGCACTGAACTCGAGAGCTGCTTCTCGTAGAAGTGACTGGACTGGGGGTCAGCCGTGAGCCCCTCGTACACCTCTTCGACGTCCGGCGACGGTTCCGGACGATCCGAATCGGGATCCATGACGTCGGCGCGATCGCACGACCAGTATCGGACGATCATGTCGAACTGGTCGGGATGCTGGGCGTCGCGGACGATGACCGCGACGTTCGAGCCCCAGTCCCCGGGACCGTTGGCCTCGAGTTCGAGAACCTCGGTCTTGTCCTCGTCGACGAGCGTCCGCGTCGCCACGTCGTTCGGGTCGGCGGCTGTCACGCGCGCGACGTAACATTTGCTACCGCCGTTTTTGAAGAACCCGTCGACGGCGACGTCAAGGACCGAGCCTTTCGGACTCGAACCGTAGATGCGCTCGAATTCGGTGTAACTGGTGACGAGTTGCGGTTCGACCGGCCCCCGGACCGTTTCGCCCAGAAAGCCAGCGACACTCGTGCTGACGCCTTCAACTGATTTACTGCCGGTGCTTTGCTCCTCTACGTAGACACCGGGTGCCTGATATTCCGGCATTTATTTCCTCCGTTATTCTCCTCATTACATGCCTATGCTGGTTACCTATTATGTGTTATGGTTCGAAAATTATGAGGGGCAGGTACATTGATTCGTCGTGGGCGCGGTGCGCGGCCGGAATCTATCCGCAGACGGTCGCTTTCCGGTGGTTTGATAGGTTCGCGACCAGCGGTTCCTCGCCCGGAAAGCCCAGGCGACCATCGCGTCGGCCTCGCGTTCCAGTTGTGGATCCGGACTGATCTCCATGGCCACCTCGGCCTTGGGCATCATATCCTGCTCGCTTCGCTCGCAGGATCGACCGCAGGCGGTGGTGGGCGGTGTGTCCGTGAGCGCAGAAGCGCTCGCTGGGGAGGGAGAGGAAGTGGGGTTCACTGTTCGAGGTGCGTGCCGAGTTTTGGGAGCCGGTACCCCTCGACGGGCGAATCAGTGTAGTGGACGGGCTCGTAGCAACCGAGATGTTCGCTACGGACAGTCTGGCGGTACTTGCCCAGTCCGAGCACACGAACGCCTTCAGGTGGTTCCAGGCCCATACGGAGATAGCAGTCCCGGACCTGGCAGAGCAGGTGATGGACCACGAGCGTCTGGAACCCCTCGGGCGGAAGGTACTCCTTCCAGGGCGGATCGATCGGCGACAGCTCGAGGCGAGCATCCGGTGAGACGTGATCGGGATAGAAGGGAGGATTCTCGACTTCGTCGGTGTGTGTCTGGTAGAGCGTGCCCAGCTCGGACGTATTGACGATAGAGAAGTCCGCAAGATCGAGCGACTCGACCGCATCACCGAGCTGGTCGAACAGTGCGCCCGGATCAGTCTCCTCCGCCAGCGACTGTTCCAGCGCCTCACACTCCTCGGTCGTCAACACGTCCACCAGATCGACGTCCAGCGAAACGTACTGCAAGTACACCGAGAGACCATCGGCCTTCTCCTCGACCGGCTCGACCACTGGCTCGACGTCGTCTTCGACCGTGCTCCGGAACTGCTGGTAGTACGCTCCGAAGTGCTCCTCGAACTCCTCCTGGGTGAGTCGATCGATCACTCCCGCCGTGAGCAGGATCGACTCCGGAATTTCCCACGCATCGAGCGTCTGGTACCCGCGTTCGCGGTAGACGTGATACCGCGCGAATCGGCGTGCCTGCGCATTGTGTTCGTTTTCGTTGTCGGTGCGGTTTGCGGCCTTGTCAGCATAGGCGTCGCATTGATGGAACTTGATTTCACCTTCAAAGTTCATCCCAACATGGTGCTCGGCCCCATTATTATCGACAATATCGACACCCAGCCCTTTGTCATCTTCTCCGACAATTTCAGCTTGCATTTTTAATCGCCTCCGTAGTTGTAGTCATCGTCGCCACCGTAATCGGCCCATTCAGGTTCGTATCCGAGGTGCTTGAGGATCTCGGCCAGGAACTCCTCTTGCCCAGCGGCGGCGAACGCCCGGCGCAGGACCTGTGGATCGAGTTGACCGTAGGCGTTTATTTTGCCGGCGACCCCAGCCGACAGGAGCGCTCCGGCAGAGCCGATCGTCATCGCCGTCTGCGGGTCCGACATCCCGACCTCGATCGCGACTGCCTGAACCGCCGCGGCAACACTGCCTGCAGCCATGCCACTTTTCGTCATCGATGCGAACAGTTCTCGAAACGAAAATCCTTCATCTTCGTCTTCTGCATCCTCCTCGAGCGTCTGCTCGGCTAGCGAACCGCCTGCCCCCGGTATCGGGGCACCGGCACCAGTCCGCTGAACGTGCACGTCCGTATACCACATCGAATCGAGGCCGATCTCGTCACCCTTGACGACGCGCTCGGCGACCTCGTCGGCCTCGCGCTCGGCCTGCGGATCCGGGTCGATCTCCATTGATCTAACGAATACCTCCGGCCCTCTTCACGCAGTAAGGTCGTCCAGCGCGTTTTCGTCCTGCCAGTCGTCGATGTCCGCGTGGTAGTTATAATACCGGGGATAGAAATCGTGGTGGGCGTACCAGCCGATGTTCTTGTAGAAGCCGGGCCCAGTCACACGGAACAGTTCCGGCGGTGCAACGCCCATCTCGACGTAGCAGTCACGGACCTGACAGCGCAGGTGGTGGACGAGTGCTTCCTGGAACTCATCCACAGATTCGAGCGCGAACATCTCGGCGATCATGTCCGGTCTGACGTCCGGTTCCCGCGATGGCACGGGCTGGTCCGTGTCGGCCGCTTGGACTTCGTCGTTGTCTCGTGACTTCTCCCAGCGAATCGTGACCGGACCGGTCGTCTCGATCAGTGTCTCGCCGACGTGTTCCGCTGCCTCCCCAAGGTCGACATCGAGCTCTGCCAGAACGCCCTGTAATTCAGCAATGGACATGGGCTCGGCGTCCGCACCGGTCGCTGCTTCCAGCTCTTCGTAGGCAGCAGTCCGGGTTAATGCTTCCATTCCCGCGATGAGCGATTCGTCGTGGTGCAGGTAGAGATCCTGACCAGCCCGCAGGAGGTCGCGATCTACCGTGGACGGAATGCTCAGAATAGGGTCTGCGGCGTTCTCGTGGCTCTGAAGCTGCTGGTGGAGGTCACCGAAGTACTGCTCGATTGTTGCTGGCGGGAGACTTGCCACGGCGAACATGGCGGCCGCGATCCGGTCGGGATTTCGCTGCGGCGGAAGCGTCTTGTAGCCCCGCTCCCGGTAGACGTAGAACCTGGCGAACTCCCGGGCCTGCTCGTTGTAGGCGTTCTCCGCCGTCGTTCGATTGGCCGGATTGTCAGCGTAGGCCTCGCACTGGTGAGCAGTAATCTTACCGTCCTTTTTTCGCACATCTAGAATGTGCTCAGCGCCATAATTGTCGCGGAGGTTCACTCCAACCAAATCCTCCGTTTCCCCAGTGATCACAGCTTTCATGTCTAAACGTGCCCTCCTTCACCAGCCACTGTTTCTCCTCCGTGCCCAGTACCAGAGATCCGTGCCTTGACCTTGTCCGCGATAGCATCGAGGTCAACCTCGGAGATGGCGGTCGTACCCTTCTGGTAAGCATCACCGTAGAGCGTCTTGCCGACGTCCGCCATGGCACCGCCAGCGATCGCGGCCGCCACCGGTCCCATTCCCATTGCAGCGACACCGAGACCAACGGTGCCACCGACGACGCCTTTGCCGGTGGCTTCACCGATCTTGTCGATCGCACTTCGGCCCTGTCCTTGCAAGGTACCGATAATCTGCTTTTGATTCTCGACGAGTGCGCCGACGGTCTCGCTGAGGTCTCCGCCATCCAGATCTATGAACTCCGACGCTTCGTTATCGGCATCGTCACTGGTCAGTGACTCTTTTACTGCCGACATGCCGCCAGAAAGTTTGCTTTTGACGGAGCGCTGAACGTGCACGTCAGCATTCCACATCGAGTCGATGCCGACTTGGTCGCCCTTGACGACGCGCTCGGCGACCTCGTCGGCCTCGCGCTCGGCCTGTGGGTCCGGGTCGATCTCCATGGCCACCTCGGCCTTGGGCATCATCGACATCGGCGCGTCCGGCTGCTGGAGGGTGTGGACGACCTCGTGGGCGATGAGGTGCTGTCCTTCCGGCGACCCGGGATCGTACTCGCCGGGACCGAACGCGATGTGGTTGCCGACGGTAAATGCGCGCGCGTTCACCTCTTCACACGCGTGCTGAGCCTTGGGCCCGGTGTGAACCTGGACGTGATCGAGTTCCCGCCCGAGGTTTTCCTCGAGATTGCTCTTGACGTCGGAATCGAGGTCGGTACCTGGAGAGGAGATCACGTCGCGGACGGTCTCGGAGACGCCGGACAGCCCGGTGTCGCCTGCCGGGCCGGTCTCGTGCTGGGCGGTCTTGCTGCGATAGAGTGACACTTCGTTGTCCTGGGCGATGGAATCCGGTACCGCCGCCGAGTGGTCGGCCTGCTGTTCGCGCACCGCGTCCATCTCTGCGGGCGAGCCCATCGACTCGACCGGCATCCCCTCGCTGGCCCACTGGCTCACGCGCGCAGCGCCGTACTGCTTTTCCCGGCGCATGAGCTGTTTGCGCCACTGCCGGGGATACTGCGGTGTGTCGTATTGCTCGTGGACTGACCCCGAGTGCTGACGCCCGCCGGCACGATCACCAGTGGTCGCATCCGAAGAATCCGACCGGAGCGCCGCCGACGAATGGTCGGACGCTGAATCGTCCGTGTTCTCCCTCGCAGATCGAAATGCCATCTTGGTACCACGTTAGTGCCACCCTATTATAATAATTGTTCTTATGTCCTCCCTACATATGTTTGTGCTCGATGTCTCGTAATTAATATGACGCCTCCGTGCATTGATGGTGTAAAATCGTCTTCACGCGCCCGGTCGCGGCCGGGGCGGGTGGACTGGTGGGCACCAATGACGAACGACACTGCCACGGCACGACTGCTCGACGAACTCGAACGGATCGAGACGATCGTCCAGCGGTGAGCGAGGACGGGAAAGGCAGTCGGACGGGCCTGATTCGGTCCTGTGCACCCTTCACGAGGAACTGGCCGTGCACTTGGCTCCACCGGACCGGGGACGCCGCGCATCTCTCCACGGCCCGCGTGGGACCGGCACCCATCCCACCGTCACGGCACCTTATGAACTAATTTACCATTCAACAGTCATTGTCTCTCCCATTCCCGAGCGAGATGCCAGCTAGTGGATCGTCCGCCGTCGGGTCGATCGTCTCCAGTCCGTGAGTGTCAGCGACGGAGATGAGATCATCGTCGGCACAGACGAACTGACACTCCAGGTCGGCATTCACCTCGAGGGCAGCGGCTAACTGCAAGCTATCGAGTGTTCTGAGATCATCTTCCAAGACGAGATCGAGTGCCTGTTCGAACCGGGTTTCGTCCAGTGCGACGATCGTGAACTCCTCGAGCGACTCACGAAAGAACACCGTTAGTAACCTGTCAACGTCCGAGCGCGACAGCGCGTCACGGTTTTGTTTGCGCCGCAACGCGGAAGCAAGCTCGACTATCGTCAGTGACGTGATGAGAACGGTCGAGTCGCTGGATTCGATTAAGTGATCGACGGTGTCGGTCCCCGGTTCCACAGCGTACCGCTTCGCGATAGCAGACGTGTCGAAAAACAGGTGAGTCATCACTCGAGCCGACCGTCTCGTCCCTCATCGACGAGCTCAGACAGCGACACGTCTGCACTCGTTTGTTCACGGACCTCGTACAGATCGACGGGATCGTCGTGGTCCGCAACGAACGCTTCCATCCGATTGCGTAGTGGTTCGAGCCGTGAACCTCGGATCGCTAGGCGACCCACCGATCCGATGTCGTCGTTCGCATCACTCATATCACTGTCTTAGATGGCAATGGCCAAATCCGTTGTGGTGACGATCATTCTCGAGAAGGCAACCGTCCCGTGTGTGGTCAAAAACGATCCGCGGTGAATCGTTGGTTCCCGTCGATCCCCATCCGATTGACGACCAGCGGTTCCTCGCCAGAGAGCGCCTGGGCAGCCATCTCGTCGGCCTCGCGCTCTAACTGCGGGTCAGGATCGATTTCCAACTCGACGCCCTCCTGGGGCATCATCGAGATTGCCGCCCCGCCGGTCTGTTGTTTGACGTGTGCGATCATGTTTGCGTTGATAGTGATCAATCCCTGGTCGAGAGGCACTCAGACCGGTGAGACGTACCCGGAGATGCGAGCGTCGTGATCCCAGTAGTCAGGGTAGAAGTCGAAGTCGCGGTACTTCGCCGAGTACTTGAACTTCCCCTGGCCCAGGACGCGATACTGCGCGGGTGGTTCGACACCCATGCTGACGAAACAGTCCCGGATCTGGCAGACCAGGTTGTGTCCGACGTGGCGGCGGAACTGCTCCCGGGTGAAGCCCATCGGCAACGTCTCGATCCGGGCGTCGGGCTCCCGATCGATCGGATCCTCGGCCTCGATGGTCCTGTAGCCGTCCGGCTCGCTGTACATGGTGTCGATCCCTGAGACGGTCTCTATCGTGAGATCGCTAAAGGAGACGTCGGGATCGAACTGCTCGGTCTGGTCGCTTCCGCCACCCAGCAGGGAGCGGGCTTTCGTGACCAGTCCCTGTCCCTGGGCGTCGACGAGTTCCTCGATCGTGTCTTCTCCGAGTGCCTCGACGGCCGGGCGCTGCAACTGTTCCTGAATGGCGTCGAGGTCCTCCTCGAGGTAGACGTTCTGCTTGTAGACGATGAACTCCTCGTCGTAGACCTCGTCGGGGATGTCGAGTACCGGGGTGAGGTCGTCTCGCTCGTGGCTGGCCATCTGCTGGTAGAGCGTATCGAAGTACTCGTCGAACTGCTCGTCCTCGAGGTCGAGGACGGCCATCAGGACGGCGGCGATCCGGTCGGGATTGTCGGGGTTTGGCACCGTGTCGTAGCCCTTCTCACGGTAGACGTGCCAGCGGGCGAAGCGACGGGCCTGGGAGAAACTTTCGTCTTCCTCGAAAGTGCGTTTCGATGGGTCGACTGGATAACTCTCTTCTCCGTGTTCTTGTATCACACCGTCTGGCTCGATCGCAAGAGCGTGTTCGACATCATTATTATCAAATACCTGGACTATGGTCACATCCCCATCTTTACCGAGAATCTCTCCCTTCATGTTCAACTTGCTCGCTCTTTGATCGAGCTGAGGAGGCCATCTCTTTCCTCTTCCTCGAACTGCTCTTCCTCGTCGGTCTCGTCCCCGAAGAACCGCTCTTTGGCCCGGTCCCAGAGCCCTTTCGCCCCTGCTCCCGCAGCGCCGACGCTGGCGGCCATGAGTGTTGCCGCCATCGCTGGCGCAGCCAGTTCTGGATTCATCGCCGTGTTCGCTAGCCCGTCCTGCATGGCGGGTTCCATTCCGGCCCGGCCAAGCGCTATCGCCCCTGCACCGAGCCCGGCACCGGCAATGCCAGCGGCCGTTTCACCCAACCCGCCGTGTACTTCGTCCTCAAGCGCTCCCAGACTCGATTTCGTGTCCTGGATCTCTTGCTGGTTCTCGGCAACGGTTTCCCGCAGGTTGGCGACCTCTTCGGTGAGATTGTCGAGTCCTTCGTAAGCCATCGACTCGCCCTTCGCCGCCCGCTGGATGTGCACGTCGGCGCCCATCCGATTGACGACCAGCGGTTCCTCGCCAGAGAGCGCCTGGGCAGCCATCTCGTCGGCCTCGCGCTCTAACTGCGGGTCAGGATCGATCTGCAGACCGCCCTCCTTGGGCATCATGCTGATCGCGGCGCCGCCGGTCTGTTGCTTGACGTGTGCGAGTTCGTGGGCTAGCAGGTACTGTCCCTCGGGCGACTCCGGATTATACTCGCCGGCGTTAAAGGCAATCTTGTTCCCGCACGTGAACGCGCGGGCGTCGATGGCCTCGCAGGCTTTGGTCGCGTCCGCGCCCGTGTGAATGCGCACGTCAGAGAAGTCCGCATCCATCCGGTCTTCGAGCGAGCGCTGAATGGAGCCCTCGAGGGGCATCCCCTCGCCGCCGACGACGTCGAGGACGGGTTCCGGGATGTCTTCGGGATCAGAAGTGGTCCCTTCAGTCGCCCGCTGGATGCGATGTTCTTCCATCTCCTTGGGCTTTCCCAGTATTTCGTGGTCTGGCCGCGGGGTGCATCCAGCGTCACGAGCCACGTGTGGACACACCCCCGTCATCGTCACACCGAGTTCGGTTCCAGGTGAGAGCCAATCTCCGGAAGCGAGTAGCCCTCGATGGCTTCGGTCGTCCCGTGGACCGGTTCGTACATCTCGAGATGTTCGTTGCGGACGGTCTGACGATACCGACCGAGGCCGAGTACCCGCAAGGGTTCTGGCGGTTCCAGTCCCATCTGGAGGTAGCAATCACGTGCCTGACACAGCAGATGGTGGACGACCAGTATCTGGAACTCCTCGGTCGAGAGGTACTGTTCGCCTGGCGTGCCAGTCGGCGAGAGTTCGAGCCGGGCGTCGGCTGGCCCGGGATGTGGATCGTCACCTTCCTGTTCGATCTCTTTGGTTTGGCCCTGATACAGCACGCCCACGTCGGAGACGCCAGCGATCGAGAGCTGGTCCGGATCGAGCGGTCGTCCCGAGAGCGCATCGGCAATCTCCTGGATGACTGCGTCGGGATCGGCGGTCGAATCGACCGTTCTCGTCAGTTCTGCGAGCGTCTCCTCGTCGAGGCGCTCCTCGAAATCGATGTCCAGGTGGACGTTCAGGAGGTACACACGGAGGCCAGCGACGTCATCCTCGGGGACATCCACGATGGGGTCGACGTCCGGCTCGACGACCGAGCGAAGTTGCTGGTGGTAATCTCCGAAGTGGACCTCGAACACTCGCGGCGACAACTGGGCGACGGCAGAGGCGACGACGACCAGCCACTCCGGGAGCTGCCGAGGCTCGATCGTCGGATAGCCGCGCTCGCGGAACACGTAGTACTTCGCGTATCGGCGGGCCTGTTCGTTATATTCGTTCTCTTGGGGCGTTCGGTCGGCAGCCTTGTCCGCGTACGCGTCGCATTGGTGGATATATATTTCACCGTGGGTATCCATTTCAATCCCGTGCTCCGCGCCATTATTGTCGACAACTCGGATACCAATTCGTGTCTCTCCCTGATCTGTGGTTCGCACGCCATCGATGGTTCCGGACACGCTCATCGGTAATCCTCCGCGGAGTATTTGCCCTCGTGATCGGAGACCTCAGCACCGAGCATGCTGAGAATCTGATCCAGCAGTTCTTCCTTGCCGGCCTTTTTAAACGCCGTGCGGAGCAGTTGGGGATCGACCTCTTTGTACAAGGCCTTGTATCCCTGAACGAGTCCGTAGGCGGCAGTCGACAGCCCGACGGCGGCCCCTGCGGTCTGGGGGTCTTGCATGCCGGCTTCGAGCAACCCCGCCTGGACGAGCACCTGGGCGGCTGCCGTCAACGAGCCACCGGCGGCGGCAGCTTTCAGCACACTCCAGAGATTGATCGTCTCCGACTCGTCGGCTTCCTCGACGAACTCGTCGTCGAAGCCATCCTCGTCGAAGCCATCCAGCGTTGCCTGCTTGTCCGCCCGCTGGATGTGCATCTCCGCCCCCATCCGGTTGACGACCAGCGGTTCCTCGCCCGAGAGCGCCTTCGCTGCGGCCTCATCCGCTTCACGCTCTAGCTGCGGGTCAGGATCGATCTGCAGGCCGCCCTCCTTGGGCATCATGCTGATCGCCGCACCGCCAGTCTGTTGCTTGACGTGTGCGAGTTCGTGGGCTAGCAGGTACTGTCCCTCGGGCGACTCCGGATTATACTCGCCGGAGTTAAAGGCGATCTTGTTCCCGCACGTGAACGCGCGGGCGTCGATCGCCTCGCACGCTTTGGTCGCGTCCGCGCCCGTGTGGATGCGCACGTCCGAGAAATCCGCATCCATCCGGTCCTCGAGCGAGCGCTGAATGGAGCTCTCGAGGCGCATGCCTTCACCGCCGACGACGTCGAGGGCGGGTTCCGGGATGTCTTCGGGGTCCGAAGTTGTTCCTTCGGTGGCCCGCTGGATGCGTAGCTCGTGCAGCCCACTCGCAGGTGTGTCTTTCTCGATGGGCGTCAGCGTCGGCAGCGTCGACAGACCAGCGGTAGTGATCACGGGCAATCGTACTTGATTCGTGAAGCGGTTACTGAACTCGAATATCTATGACGGACGTTCAGTAGTCGGTGACGGTGTCCCAGTCGATTGACGCCTCGTGATCGTGGATGTCCTGCAAGATGTCCATCCCTTGATATCGGACGGTCTCGACCGTCAGACCCGGGCCGGTCACCTGGACCGGCTCCGGTGGCGTCAACCCCATCCGAATGTAGCAATCGCGCACCTGACAGACGAGGTGGTGGATGAGGAACTCCTTGAACTCCGCGAGCGTCTCACAGTCGTTCGGGATGACCTGCAGGATGGCGTCTGCCGTCCCCTCCACGTCGGCTTCCTCGCCGCGACGTTCGTTGATGCCGTCGTGATAGAGCCAGACGGTGTGAACACCGGAGACGTCCTGGATGAGCCGGTCGGTATCGAACGAGTCGAGAAGTTCCGGCACGTCGTGTTCTTCGGCGACCGACCGGATCGCCTCGAACCCGTTCTGTGTGGCGGCCACCGAGCCACCATCGGTCGCCAACTGTTCGACATCGTCGAGATACTCGAGAATGGTCGCATCCTCGTCGCCGACGGCGTCGACCAGCGCCTGCTGGTCGTCCCGATCAAGGCCGAGGTAGACGTCCTGATTGTACTGGACGGATGCGCCAGCCGGTATCTCCTCCGGCAGGTCGAAGACCGGCTCGAGGTCGGTGTGGTGGCTTGCAGCCTGCTGGTGGAGGGTGCTGAAGTACTCGCCTAGTTGTTCGGGTGAGAGATCCGCCAGCACCAGCATCGTCATCGCTACCCGGTCCGGGTGGATTCCCTCCTCGACGGTGTCGTAACCCCGCGTCGCCGCGGCGTAGTACTGCGCGTACGCCCGGGCGTTATTCGTGTGGAGGTTCTCCGAGTTTGTTCGTTCAACTGGATCGTCCGGGTAGCCGTCTTGCTCGTGGTATTCGATCTGACCGCCTTGTTTCTCTAACGTCAAGTTGTGCTCAATACCTTTGTTGTCAACGACATCAACTGCGATGTACTGCTCGTCTTCTGTAGGAATTGTTGCCTCCATGGCTACCTCCCACCCGCAAGTGGGTCCTCACCCGCGACAGACCTATCGAATTCGAGTTTCTCTGCGAGTTTGCTCACGAACTCGCCGCGACTCGAGAGTTCGTCGGCAACGGCTCCCGCCGACGGCGCACCATAGCCCATGCCCTTCTTGGCCCCTTCGGTCATCATGGTGACTGCGCCAGCGCCGAGCGCACCAACGGCAAGCGCCGGGAGTGTCCCACTGGCGGTGCCAGCTGCCAGACCGAGCGAACCAATCGTAGCCGCTCCAAGCCCACCAATCGCCAAGTCACCGTGTTCCTTGGCCGTGTTCGCCGCCGCCTGGGCGCCCCGGCGGCCCTGATTTCCAAGGATGCGGGCGACGTTGCCAGCGCCTTCCTTCGTACTGCTGAGCTTGTCTTTGAGGGCGTTCCAGCCGTTCCGAAGTTTCCCTGGTTCCTGGGACTCCGAGGAGTCGGTTGAATCCTGCTGATTCTCCAGTGCCGTGACGCGCTCGGTAAGTTCCTTGACGGTCTCGGTCAGATCACCGTCGCCACCTCCAGTTGGAAGTTTGTCCCGAATGGACATCCGCTGGATGTGCACGTCGGCACCCATCCGATTGACCACCAGCGGTTCCTCACCCGACAGGGCCTGCGCTGCGGCCTCGTCGGCCTCGCGCTCTAACTGCGGGTCAGGATCGATCTGCAGGCCGCCCTCCTTGGGCATCATGCTGATCGCCGCGACGCCGGTCTGCTGTTTGACGTGCGCTAACTCGTGCGCGAGCAGGTACTGTCCCTCGGGCGACTCCGGATTATACTCGCCGGAATTGAACGCGATCTTGTTCCCACACGTGAACGCGCGGGCGTCGATGGCCTCGCACGCTTTGGTCGCGTCCGCGCCCGTGTGGATGCGGACGTCCGAGAAGTCCGCATCCATCCGGTCCTCGAGCGAGCGCTGAATGGAGCTCTCGAGGCGCATGCCTTCACCGCCGACGACGTCGAGGACGGGTTCCGGGATGTCTTCGGGGTCCGAAGTTGTTCCTTCGGTCGCCCGCTGGATGCGATGGTCTTCCATCTCCCGAGGCTTGCCCAGGTCTTCCGGCGGAACGCCCTCGTCGAGCCAGTCGTGCATGCGGCGACCGTATTTCTGCTCCTGCATCCGCAGCAGCGACAGCGTCTGGGCGTCCTCGACCTCGACGCCGTAGTGATCCGTTGCTGCCTCAAGCGTCCGCGGCTGGGTGTCCGGTGCGCCGCCAGCCTGGTCCGTCACGTGCTGGTGGGCCTGGAACCCACTCGAGGACATCGCGTCCTCGTCGTTCGAGCGAGAGGTTTTGAAACCCATGTGTTGTGCTTGTCGGTTGTTTTTCACGTGTGTGCATATAATTATTGGCATCTGTGGATGTACAGAAGTCGGTGGGCGCCGTGGTATTCGGCAGTTCGACACCACACAGTGTCGCCGGGGAAGACCGCTCCCGGCCATCACTCCGCGGACCGATTCAGGAAAAGCGTGATCGCGTTCGAGTTCCGGCTACTGGTCGGGAACGACGTCCACGAGCGTTTCGACCGAATCAGCCGCTTCGCTGAGGGTGTCGTCGGCGTCGACGACGTCGATCAATGAAGCGTCTCCTTCCAGCGTTTCCTGGAGGGCCGAGACCGCCTGCAGGTACGTCTCGTGTGAACTCTCGGTCGCGACGCCATCGAGTTCGTCGCTGATCTCGATCGCTCGCTCAAGCACGTCGTCGAGCTGGACCCGATAGGCCGCCTCGGTCTCCTCCTCGTCGAAGACGTCGTCCGAGGACGAGAGTGCGACCTCGCGTGCGAGTCGGCTGCCCGCCCCGCTATGTGGTTCGAGCCGGTCACTGAGCGCGTTGAAAAAGCGCCGCCTGTCGTTGATCGTCTTCCGGAGCGTGTACCGGACGACCGTCCGGCGTTCCTCCGCCAGCGCATCGACGGTCGATTCGAGTTTGGCCATCCGTTCGTTGAGCGCCTCGACGTCGTCCGGCGGCGACTCCATCGGTTCGGTAACCGGCGTCTGGTGGGGATTATCGGTGTCCGTCAGGTGCGCCCCGAGCAGGCCGAACAGCAACTGTGGATCGTAGACGTACCGTGGCGACGGGGCGTCCGGATTTGCGCTCCAGCCCGTCGAGCCGGTCCGTTCGAATCCGCCCAGGTAGACGGCCGGGTCCCGGTCGGCGCTCACGTCCCGACGGTGGCGGTCGTGGTACTGGTCGACGAGCCGCCGACAGATGGTCTCCGGGGCGGCGTCGTCTTCGACGATGGCGTCGACGTCGGGCAGGATCGAGGACTCCTCCGGGGGCGACTCCCGGTGGGTGAGTTCGAAGCGCTCGACGAGGCGGTTCGGGACCGTCTCCCCGCTACCGTTGCTTTCGGGGACGGGGACCGGCTCGACGGCCGATTCGTCGTACTCCAGAAAGAGGTAGAGTTCGTCACCGTTTGCGGGTGGCAACGACGTCGTCGTCGGCTGGTCGACGACGATCGGTCGCCCGTAGCCGTCGAGGGCGAGCCCCGGTTCGATCGTCACCTCGAGCCCGTCGTCGGTGTCCGACGGCGAATCGACGCCGAGACCCCGGACGATCCCCGAGCCGAAGAGATGGCGGGCGAGCGTCTGCAGGCGCTCGGTGTGGTATTCCCGCTCGGATTCCATCACCTGGGGCGTCATCAGTTTGCCCTCGAAGAAGCGGTTTTTCGCAAACTGCGAGAGGTCCACGTCGTCGCCGGAGGGATCCCATTTATTCCCGCGCATTATACCTTACAAGTGGAACAGTTCGTGACGTAATAAAAAACACGGTTTCGATATTTCGACCGACGACAGTGAGCCATGTTCGCTCCCTGGTCCGGTTGCAGGCGATCGGGACGGCGGTTCAACTAGACCCTACAAGAATGAAAGAAAGTCGGACTGTTCATGAGTATTGAGATTCACGACTAACGTACACGAATGAAACTGCGAGTGAAGCCCCTCAAACAGAAGGACGCCGGGCGCGGACTTGCGGCGATCGATCGCACGGCGATGGCAGCACTGGGAATCGAGAACGGAGATCACGTCCGGGTCGAAGGGACGGATGGAAGCGGACTGGCACGGGTCTGGCCGGGATATCCGGAAGACGACGACCGCGAGGTCATCCGCATCGACGGCGAGATGCGCGCATCGATCGGCGTGGCAGTCGACGATCGGGTGACGGTCGAGACGGTGAACGCGAGCCCGGCTCGAGCGGTCACGATCGCACTCCCCGAGTCGCTACGGATCCGGGGCGACGTCGCGCCGATCATTCAACGGAAGCTGCGGGGGCGAGCAGTGCGGCCGGACCAGCAGGTGAAGATCTCGCTGGGCGTCGGTCCCAGCTCGTCGAGTACGGCCCAGCGACTGCCGTTTCGGATCGAGGAGACCGACCCCTCGGGACCGGTGGTCGTCACGGATTCGACCAGGATTCGAGTCGCCGAGGCGCCAGCAACCACGACCAGCGAGTCCGAAGCGGCCGAGGAGACAGCGGACAGTGAGTCGGAAACGGCGTCCTCGGGGCGCCAGCCCGGGATCGCCTACGAGGACATCGGCGGGCTAGACGACGAACTCGAGCAGGTCCGTGAAATGATCGAGTTGCCGATGCGGCATCCGGAACTGTTCCAGCAGCTTGGCATCGAACCGCCGAAAGGAGTGTTGCTCCACGGGCCGCCAGGCACTGGGAAGACGCTGATCGCGAAGGCTGTCGCGAACGAGATCGACGCGTACTTCACCGACATCTCGGGGCCGGAGATCATGTCGAAGTACTACGGCGAGTCCGAGGAACAGCTCCGGGATGTGTTCGAGGAAGCCGAGGAGAACGCCCCGGCGGTCGTCTTCATCGACGAGATCGATTCGATCGCTCCGCAACGTGGTGAAACCTCGGGAGACGTCGAGCGCCGCGTGGTCGCACAGCTCCTGTCGCTCCTCGACGGGCTCGACGGCCGTGGTGAGGTCGTCGTGATCGCAGCAACCAATCGCGTCAACGCCGTCGACCCGGCGTTGCGTCGTGGCGGTCGATTCGATCGGGAGATCGAGGTCGGCGTTCCGGACGCAACGGGTCGCCTCGAGATTCTGCAAGTACACACCCGTGAGATGCCGCTTGCCGACGACGTCGGGCTGGAGGACTACGCCGAGCGCACGCACGGGTTCGTCGGGGCGGACATTGAGCAGCTCGCCAAGGAAGGTGCGATGAACGCCCTCGCGCGGATCCGGCCGGAAATCGATCTCGAACGCGACGAGATAGACGCCGAGACGCTCGAGTCACTCCGGGTCAGGGAAGGGGACCTCGATACCGCGATCGGTGAGGTCCAGCCATCGGCGTTGCGGGAGGTATTCGTCGAGGTACCGACGGTCTCCTGGGACAGCGTCGGCGGCCTCGACGAAACGAAGCAACTGTTACGAGAGGCAATCCAGTGGCCACTCGAACACCCAGATATCTACGAGACGCTCGCGCTCGACGATTCGACCGGCTTGCTGTTGTACGGTCCGCCAGGGACGGGAAAGACCCTGCTGGCGAAGGCCATCGCACACGAGGCGCAAGCGAATTTCATCTCGGTAAAGGGCCCCGAGCTACTGAACAAGTACGTCGGCGAGAGCGAGAAGGGAGTCCGGGAGGTCTTCGAGAAGGCGCGTACGAACGCACCAGCCGTCGTTTTCTTCGACGAGATCGATGCCATCGCGGCGGAGCGCGGGAGCGCCGGCGGTACCGCCGGAGTGAGTGAACGCGTCGTCTCACAGCTATTGACGGAACTCGACGGACTGGAAACGCTCGAAGACGTGGTCGTCATCGCGACCAGCAACCGGCCGGACCGCATTGACTCGGCGTTGTTGCGCCCTGGTCGACTCGACACGCACGTCCACGTGCCGGTTCCGGACGAACAGGCCAGACTTGAGATCCTCCGCGTGCATGCCCAGCAACGACCGCTTGCCGACGACGTCACCCTCCCGGAACTCGCTGCCGACACCGAGGGATTCGTCGGTGCCGATCTCGAAGCGCTATGTCGGGAAGCGTCGCTGGAGGCTGCACGTGCGGCCATAAAGGCAGGTGACGACACCACGGATAACGACCACACGGATGAGGGGACGACAGCCGAGTCCGTCGAAGTCACGGCGACGAATTTCGAACATGCTGTGCAGACGGTCACGCCGAGTGTCGACGAGGCGACGCGCGCTCATTATACCGACCTAGAAGAGACGTTCGGCCAGCCGTCGATCGACGCTGACATGCAGTGACGTCGGTCAGTCGTCTCCGGCGGTGAGGTACGTCTCGCCACCGAGCTGCGTTTCGCCGAGAGCGAACGATTCGGTCCCCAGCGTCGTATTTCGTCCCAGAAAACTCGTCGGTCCGAGAACGAGGTCGTCCTCAAGGGAAAGCAGCGACGCGTCAACGTGGGCCGGCGTCTCCGTCTCGACGATGCGTTCGACCGCCTGCTCGTGATGCTGCTCGTCGAACGGGCCACAGAACACGACGAACGAGTGAGAGGTCGACAGCAGCGACCGATAGCTCTCGAGAGACGACCCATCGGAGAGCCCATCAAGATCGCCTGGTTCAAGGAAGAACAGCCGATGGCCGCTCTCGATGGTTGCATTGGCGTCCACGTCGGGAGATTCGGGGGTGGCGGTGTGACTTAGGTAGAGTTCGATCATTTCCCGGAGTCCTCGACGCGTCCCCCGTCGACGGTAGAGTTCAGGGGCACGGTCGAGATACTCCCGTCTGGCGGGCGCCGGCCAGTCACGGTACTCGTCGGCGGCGATCCAGGATTCGAGCCAGTCGAGCGCCTCGGTCGGCGTGCCTGCCGGATCGAGATACTGCGTAAACGTCTCGAGCTCTCGGTCGATGTCGGTGAACGACGTTTCGAAGACTGAGAGGAACCGTTCGAGGAACACGGCCGACGTTTCGTCTTGTTGGTACAGCTCCGGTAGGTGCCGCAGGTAGGACGTCCGCGGGCAGAACGCGGTCAGGGATTCAACGTGCGGAGACGCGTCTGGCGTGCCGACGAGTTCGAGCGCGACGAACAGATATCGCCCGGTAGCGTCCTCCAGCAGTGCGTCGGCATCGTCGAGTCGTGTCTCTTTCCAGTTTGTCTCGATTTCCGTTTCGATGGCGTCGATCGCGGCGTCGCGGGCGGCTGACACCTGCGAGTGCAACAGCGACGTCTCGTCAGCGATTGAGCAAGTATCGGCCATCACCAGCTCGGAGAGGCTCTCGATCCCGGCGTCGACGAGTCCTACTCGGACCGACGGGGAAAGCGTCGCGGCTACTTCGTCCGACGTCTCCTCCACCCAGACGAATTCCTGGTTCGATGCATCGTCTTCACCGGACGACCCGTTGTCCTCATTCGTTTCGGTCGTGATCGGGAACAACGTCGGCGTATCGGCCACTTGATACCGAATCCTGACTGTCGTGTCGACCGACGACCGGGCGATATCAACCGCCACGCGATGCCACTCGAGACCGTCGGCACCGGAATCGTATCGATACAGTGCTGTCGCCCGATGATCATTCGTCCGCGGGTGGCGGCTGACCTCGTCGCGTTCGATCGCGAGAACGCACTCGTCGTCTGGGCCCGTGACGGCCGCGATGGTCGCATGTCCCTGCCGGTTCGTGCCGGCTGCTACTGCACGGACCGGCCCGTCGACCGTGGTGAACATCCCGAATGATCCGGACTCGTCGTTGTATTCGAGGAGGCCGTATCGCTCGTCCGGCAGCGTGGCCCCCAGAAAGATCCGGCCGTCGACCGCGGCAACGGCAGTCGGTTCGACGCGCTGGTCTTCAAATCGGATGGGAGGCTCCGTGATCGAGTCGAGTGGCCGTCCATCGGCGGGCGACAGCGCTCGAATTTGCGGGCCATCGCGGAGGTGCTCCAGGACAATCACTCGTTCGCCATCGCTCGCAACGTCGATCGGCTCCGTCGCGGACACGGGCGTCGGACCCGAGACTCCGAATCGCCATAGCTGATCGTCGACGATCGCCACTGATCCATCTCTCGTCGTCGCGATGCGCGAAACCGACCCCAGTCCCGTCTCGATCGGGTCGATCGTTCGACGGGCCTCCGGGTGGATCCGGTGGACCGATCCCGTCGCCGGTTCGGCTACCGTGAGCGCTCCACTCGTTGCGTCCACGGCGTCCGGCGCCACGTCGCTTCCTGTCGGGATGAAGGTCCGCTGGGCCGTCCCTTCCTCATCGTACACGATGCCACGACCCGTCTCGGTGACGACCGCGATCCCGCAGTTCGGATCGACCGCGACATCACGGACGCCGGTTGCGATCGTGCGCGTTGAAACGTTCGTCGTCCGCGCGATGGAGACGCCGCCATCGCTAACCACCGCATTGTACAGCCCCCACTTGCGCCAATCGCGCGTACTCGTCGTTGTGATGGTAGAAAACGTCATCAGTGGTTACCTCCGTGCTCGCTCCATCGATACACTGCACTCCTCGACCGTAAATAGCGCCGTTTCGTCGATACGAACCGTACCGCCGTCCGTCGTGGCGCCGCCGTGAGCAGTAATCGAGATCGTCTCGACGTGATCGACGGCGTCGACGCGCTCGATCACGTCGGTTAGCTCCGCCTTCGACAGTGGTCGTCCGAACGGCCAACCGGTCCCATCGTTGCCGTACAAGGGGTGGAGATGTGACGTCACCGCATCCTCGATGGCGACCTCGTAGCCACTCGCGGCGTACTGTGGCCTCACGGCACCCCGAACGTGGAGTTCGATCCTGACGTACCGGGGTTCCCGAACCCGGACGCGGTCGGTGATGAGCAGCCGATCGCGTAATCGCGTGCGGATCGTATCCAGAAATGGCTCACTCGGCATCGGGGCAGTCACGTCTTTCGGCGCGTGCGGGACCACGACGACGAGAGAGGGCGATTGATCGATCCAGACGCCTGTCCGCCCGATTCGCAATCCCGGCGTGGTGACGGCAAGCCGTCGATAGTCCGATTCGGTGACTGCACGGGCTGGTTCCCGCAACTCCCGGCGAAGTCGGCGAAACGCTTCCTCGACGGTTTCGGCGTCACTGCCTCCGGACGCAGGCCCCAGCGGCCGAACCGGTACTGACACGGAGGACCCGGTCCCCGAAATCAGCTGCCGGTCGTCGGCGAGTTGCCAGACAGCATCCGCGGAAACGTTCGCTTCGGCACCGCCGCCGGCGACATAAGACGCGGTGACGGTCGCGTTCGACGCCGGAATCCGGCCCTGACTACCATCGCCGAAGACCACCTCGCTGGCCTCTCGGTCGAGGACGTAGTGTCGGTGGTCCGGTCCCGAGGCGTCGAAGTTTGGCACTTCGGTATACTCGACGCCGTCGACCTCGACCGTCGCCGAACGCACCGGTCGATGTTCGAAAGCGAACCGCTGACCACTGAGTACCGGTGACTCCCCACGCTCCTTTGCGGTGTCGACCCGGCGCAAGCGTTCGTCGGTTACGTCGATCGAGTTTGTGGCCGGGACGGCGTTTGGCCAGATTCCGTCGAGCTGTGGAGGGATCTCCCAGCCATCCGTTCGGACCCGACAGCGGATCCAAGGCAGGTCGCCTGATATCGCCGCCGGCTCGCTGCCCACCGATGACGCCTCGCCATCGCTCGAGTGGACGAGTTCGACGACACCACTCCGGGAGAACGATCTGGTCCCGTCGACTCGCATCTTGAGGGGCCGCCAGTCGTCCCCCGGCAACCTGTAGGCCCAATCGAGGTCGACCGCCGGTTCGAACGGCGGGACGCCGTTTTCGGACGGATTCGGTGCCGGCAGATTGTCGTTGTGATACCCGAGCGCCAGTGTCATCGCATCGCCGCCCGCAAAGGGGTTCGTATCGAACCCGAGATAGAGCATCGCACCTGCATCGGCCTCGCGGCCGAAGGGGCGATAAAACGACGAGACCGACTGGTTCGCTTCGGTATGATCGGTCAATTCGTCTTCAGTGAGCGTGAACACACGCTCGACGGCTGCGTCCGTCAACACGGCATCCTCGTCGGTCTCGAACAGATGTCGCGTCGCCGTCTCGTCCGTGACCGCCAGCCGAGTGCCTGCCGATAACCTGGTGCCAGCAGCCACTTCCGGCGCCTGGAACTGGACGGTCGCCGTCGCTGGCTGGGACAGACCAAGTCGGTCTCCCAACAACTGGAGATATTTGTGACGATGATCGTCAGTTATCTGATCGAGCTGATAGACGTGTGTCTCGGTGAGCCACGCCAGGAGCTCGAGGATCGTGATCCCCGGATCGTGCGGGTTGAAGTCAGTCCAGGTGTCCGAATAGGCGGGGATGAGCTTTTTTGCCCGTTCGAGCAAATCGTCGTACGTTCGATCGTCGAGGTCGGGAACGTCGATACCCATCGATCACTCTCCCTCCGTGATGACGGTGATCTCGTGGCGTCCACTACAGACCAGCGTATCCTCGGGGAGCCTCGTTTGGGCCCCCGACTCGGTCACGACGTGTTCGGTCTCGCCGATTTCAACGGTGGCGTCGAGTCGAGGGATCGCACCGACCATCTTTAGGTCGTCGATAACGGCGGTGAGCGACGCCGTATCCGGAAGCACACCGAACGGCCAGCCATCAGCGTGATTGCCCGCAAGCGGATGGAGGTATTCATCGAGCGTCGTTTCGATGCGGTTTTTGAGCGCCGAGATGCTTCGCACGCTAGCGGCACGAACCGTGACATCGACCGACAGTTCCGCGTATCCTGGGCCGCTAACGATAAGAAAAGCGTCATCGTCGACGACGAATCTCGCCGGTGCATGCTGGCCGAGCGTCTCCCGAACGCGGTGTTTCAGTTCGCGTTGGGGGACGGGTTTCTCGCGCTTGCTGTCCGGGACGATCAGTACGGTCACACGAGGCGCAGCGTCGTGGGACGAGCGACACGAAACTCGAGCGAGTTCCGGAAACGAAGCCTTTGCCAGCGCTTCGTAGTCGTTCGCTGTGACAGCACGGTTGCGGTGTTTCAACCGCGTGCTCGTCCGTTCAACGAGCGTTTCGGTCGACTCGACATCTGCACCGCCTTCCGCAGGGAGTGGATTCGTCACCGACTCCACCATCGAAATCGAGCTTTTGAGATCGGTGACGGTACCCGCGTCGACGTTGCCGTCGTTACCGCCGCCGGTGGTGTAGGTGACCTTGACGTTGTCCACGCCGCGCGGCGGAATCCGACCATTATCGCCACCACCGAACTGGATGGTACCGAGCGTTCGATCGACGACGAAGTGGCGATCCTGTGGTCCGGAATCGAGGAAATCTTCAACTGCGTCCCACTGGACCCAGAACCCCTCGAGTTCGCCACGCGAATCGTACTCCTCGTTGACCCGCTCCGGTCGTCGCTCGCACAGTCTGCGCCGCTCGCCCGCCGACAACGTCTCGAACTCGTCGACCCACAGGGCCAGATCGATGATCGGTGCCTGTGAACAGACGAACGACTGCTCGTGTGAGCAGTCGCTCGATCCGAGGACCTCGTCGGTGACTGTGACGGTGTTGTACGCCCAGGCCGTGTTCATGAAGATACCCTCGAGCGTCGGTAGACCACAGGATCGCCCGGCATCGTCGGTCCTGTCATCGACCGGTTCGTCCGTCAACGTGGGAGAGTCCTCGACCACGAACTGATCCGAGGTCACGCGCGCACGTATCCAATGCTGTTTCCGGCCGAACATTTCGAACGGCTCCGTTGGCGTCGGCACGGTGAACTCGACCGTGCCACGCTCGGTCAGCCCGTCGGTTCCGTCGTCGAAATCCAGCTTCTCCCACTCGAACGCCGACGGGTTCGTACAGTACTCCCACTGAACACCGGGGTCGAACGACCGGGGATAAATATGGTCATCGGTCGCGAAAAACAGCGAGAGCGGTCCGTTCTCGAGAGGATCGTCGAACCCCACGTAGAGCGTCTGGACCGATTCCGGCAACTCCGTGAACGGGACGAGAGGCTTGGTGGGGGTCGTGCGAACCGTGCTGACGGAACCGTTATTCTCGATACAGATTCGCTCAGGTGGCTGCGCACCGAGTTCGTACTCGATGCTGAGGTCATCGTACACCGGTGCCGATGGGCCACCGACGACCTGTTCCGATTCGTTTTCGGCTGATGGGTCGAACTGGGGTCGTCCGTAGTTCCCGTCCACGAGTCTGGCCCGTACCCACACGCTCTCGTGACCGGAAACCGTCGTCGATTCGATGTCATTGGGGACCTCGAATGCAACCTGTCCCTGTCGCTGGAAACCGTCGGTCCCGTCTCGACAGTCACCCAGTCGCGTCCATCCCTCGCCGTTCCAGTACTCCCAGGAGACCACCGGCGGACCATCGAGGACGCCCATCGATACTGGTGCCGCCTCGTTTGATGCTGAAGCCGCCGACGTGGTCGCGTCGTCATCACCCGATCCCGCCGCCGATCCTTCGAACGTGATCGTCACGGTCGCGCCCGGCTTCGTCAACGCCTCGGTGCACCCGATAAAAAACGTGACTGGCGGCTGCGGGAGTCGCCCGAACGGCCTGATCGTCGGGGCGTCGGGATCGATCGGGATGTCGTTCGATAGCAGTATGTCCGGTTCACACGCCTCGTCATCCCCTGTTCGGACGATTTTAAGCGCGACCTCGTCGATCTCGATCGACGGGACCGGATCGCCGTCCGGCACTCGACAACGGAGCCACCTGCATTCGGTGTCGTCGACTGTGGTCGGCACGACTGGACCCGGTACCTCGAACGTGCGAGTTACCACGCCAGCCTGCGACTCGTCGGCCGAGACGTGGGAGTCGAAGCGTTCGCGCAAGGCCTCGACTCCGAGGTCATCGTCGGCGTCGGACGTCTCTCCGGGGGAGCGGAGCCGATACCAGCCATCCGAACCCGACCCGTCGTCGCCGTAATACTCCCAGATCGCGTCCTCGAATATCCGTTCGGAGTCGGCGGCCGTCTGGATGTGAATGCTGAACGTTGATCCATCATCCAGGTGCAAGGCGCTCTCGTGACCCACGTAGAGACGGTGATGTTGCCGGTTCGACCCATCGAAGAGTGCAATTGGCTCTCCGTCGACGAGCGATTCGTGACTGATAATCGCGTCGCGCGCCGGATCGACCGCTACCACGGCCTCGAGATCCGCCGGTGTCGCCTCGAAGCCACAGTCTTGGGGCAGTTCGAACTGGATTGTGCCCGAGTCCGGACCGTCTGCAACGGCTGCTGTTCCGCCGGGAATACGGACGTTCCGACCCAGTTCACCGGATAGTTCCAGGCACAACGGCGTCCGCGCTGCCTGCGGGGGGTGTCGATCGAACCCCAATGCGTCGAGAAACGCCAGACGGTGCTTTCGCGGTAGATCGTTCAGGCGCTGGCGTACGTCGTGTTCGAATGTCGAAAAGATTCGAATCAGGGTGTGTCCAACGTCCTCATTGTCGGGATCCCACTCGTTGAGGTACCGGTCAGCACGTTCCAGCAGCTGCTCGAAAACATACTCGCGGTCGGTCCCGTCTATCGCTGGAGCACGGTCACTCATTTTTCCTCTACGATCTTACCCATCGCCCTCGGTGATATGAAACGGATACACCATATTTGCGAGACTGTTCGTGGTGCGCACGTAGTATTCGATTTCGATCAGGATCCGATTTGGCTCCTCTTCGTCTCTGCGTGCGGTGACCTCCTCGACATCTATCCGTGGCTCCCAACGAACTAACGATTCCTCAACGCTGCTTTCGATCAGATTCAGTGTTACCGGCGAGGCCGTCGAGTAGACATGATCATAGATGTCACAGCCAAACTCAGGGCGCATTACCCGCTCGCCTTTGGCCGTTCCGAGGATGATCCGGATCGACTCCTCGATATCCGTTTCAGTCTCTGAAACCTCGATGTTACCTCTATCCTCCGTCGTGACCGGATACGACCAGCCGGTTCCGAGGAATTCGTTTGTCATACGTACTTATCCGATCAACACCGACGGACAGCCACCGACGATGGTATTCGGCGGTCCGCTCTCGACGATCGTATCGCCGAGGCGAACTGCCGGCATATTGTTGATCAACACGCCCGTGCTTCCTTTTAAAACAGGTCCCCCGACGTGTGGAACGACACCCGTGGTCAGTGGACAGCTGTGGATGTCTACGACCGATCGCCAGGCCGGTCGTCCACCGATGAGCACGTTCGGACTACACGTCCCCGTAAGCGGTGTTCCGTGTGCGGTCTGGTCGCCGAGTCGCGCAGCGGGTTTCATGAGTATTTCCTTTCACTTATTGCCCCATATACTTTAACCAACTGGTTTTGTTACGATTAGTTAAGTCGGATGATCGCCCCTTTGATCGACAACGGCCCAGTTGCGTTCAGTCGCATAACGCCGTTCGATCCGAGGTCGAGTTGCCCTGTGGCACTGAGGTCGATCGCATTGCGACTCGACACGTCGACGCTGGTTCCGGCGTCGACCGTGACGTCTTTGTCGGCGTCCAGTCGGATCGTCTTTGCCGACAGATCGATTTCGTTCGCCGCCTCGATCGAAATGCGATCCTTGGATCCGTCGAGGCGAATCGCGTTCTTGTCGCTGTCGTCACGGACGACAATCCGATCGTTGCTATCGTCGATGTGGATTTCGTGACCAGCACTGGTCTCTATCGTAATAGTGCCTTCTTCGCTGTCGTCGAACGCCAACCGATGTCCGCTTCGTGAACGGACTTCACGGTCCTGGTTCTGGCCGCCGTTGGTATGTGGTGGTCGCTGGGTCCCATTCCACAGGGCGCCAACGACGTACGGTTTGTGGATGTCGCCGTTTTCGAAGGCGACCAACACTTCGTCGTCAACCTCGGGCAGGAAGTAGGTTCCATACTCATCGCCAGCCATGGGAACCGCTAACCTGGCCCAGTAACTTTCGTCGTCGGCGTCCCGCCAAGGGAACTGCAGTTTCACCCGGCCGAGGTCCTTCGGGTCCTCGTTATCAGTGACGATTCCGACGACGACTCCCTGCATACCGCCGTCAGTCGTCTCACCATCGAACACACCAGGTCGACTCATCCTGGCACCTCCGTTGCCTCGAACGAGGTCCGATAGCCCATATCACCCATCCGGTGGACCGCTTTGGTGACGTGGTACCGTCCCGAAAACATCTCACCGAGTTCCGCCAGTTCGATCGTCTGGCCGGCGCGTATCTCTGGCATTCCGTCGGCCTCGCCGTGGCCCTCTACGATGGCCTCCGAGTAATGGTTCAGCTTCGTTTGTGCGATCTGTTCGGCCTCCTCTCGTGATAGTGCTGGCACTCTGAACACCTCCTTATGTTTCGCATCCGAACCGCCCGCAGTTGCAATGATCGCCTCCTTTGTATCGATCTCCCAGGATCTAACCTCGACCTCGTGGGTTTCGCGTTGCTGAATCACTTCGCCAAAGAAGTCATGAAGTTCCTCGCCGTACCAAAGCTCCGTGACTGGAGTTTCGGTGACTGCCGAGGAACGCGGGACGAATTTGACGGTGTCGCGCTCGGCGTAGAACTCAAACCCGTACGTACTCGCGAGGTTGTCGACGAAGCGATAGTCACTGCAGGCGTTCTGGATCAGTTTCTCGCGTTTGATGTCGGCGCCGTCGATCTCGACTGACGCGAACGGGTACTTCCCGAGCACGTCCTCGACGGTTTCGCCGATGGTCGTCTCGCTCCAGGAGTCCGACTGCGTCCCCTGCATCATCTCCCGGAGCAGCCCGTAGCCGGAGATCTGGACCGACGGTCCCCGATCGACCGTGAACTCGCCGGTGATCGAGTGTATCTTGCCGGTCACCAGTTCGGTGAGGTCACCATCGGAGCCGTATCCCATCGAAATATCTACGTCCGTGCCGGTCTCGAAGTCGTCCCACGAGAGGCCGGCGAACTCGTCAAGCTCCTCGTCGAACGGATAGTTCAACGTGAACGAAAATCGGTCGGCACCCTCGTAGGATGTCACGACCACCAGATCTGCGATCCGACCGCCGGGTTCTTGGAAGGTCTCTCCCCCGACGGAAACCGTAAATCGCGGCGAGTATCGGGGATGATTATTAATTTGACTCATGACGAACCTCCGTTACTTGCCCCACGCAGTCCGTGATTCAGTGGTACGTACGATCACCGATTCGACTGCGCGTTGGCGGAGGGCGGTCGGTCTTCCAAACGTGACTTGCTTGCGAACCATTGTTACAGTGGCGGGAGTTCGAGTCGGTCACCCGGCTCGATTGCCCGTGGATTTTCGATGTCGTTTTGCTCGGCGATCGTTCGCCAGTGAGACGCTTCGCTGTACTCCTCGTCGGCGATCAGCCAGAGCGTATCACCCTCGTTCACCGTCCAGACCTTGGTTTTGTCAGTCGACTCGGGTGACACCTCCGATTTGTGATAATCGGCCGTTTTGAACTCCTTGAAAACGATGGAGACGCGAGCACGGATCGGCACCCCGCTCGGGAGGAACTTGGTGAACTGCTTGTTCGCTCGCTCAACCAGAGCGGTGAAATCGATCCCGTCCCCCCAGACGAAGCGACAGACCGGTGGAGCGTGGAGCTCACCGTCGACCGAGAGCAACAGATCGATGTATTTGGTGTACTGCTCCCGGACATCGAGTTCGTCCGTGGAAGCGTTATCATCGCCTAACTTGTCCGTCGTATCGAAAAACAGCTCCATCGACAGCGTCTCCGCGTTGCCATCGACGAACTGCATGATCGACGCACCCGATCCGGTCGCCTTCAGTTCGCCGTAGTTAACGCTCTTCTCGAGTGTATACGAGTTCGGGTTGAACTTACACTCGATCGTTTCACCCTGCGCCTTGCCGTTCAGGATAGATATCTGGGCTTTTTCCAGTTTGCCGCTTGTTGTCATCGTTGTCCTCTCCGTTCACGCTCGATGCGCCGTTTTCGTTCGAGTTTCCGATACAGCCGTTCGACCACGCGATCCACGTCCGCCTCGTACTGGAGCCCGTCGATTGGAATTGTAACGTCCTGAGGGCCCCTGACCGTCCGTTGTCGGGTGCTCTCAGACTGGGTGGTTGGCCCATCACCGGCCGGCCCTGGAGTGTCAAGCGAGGGACGCCCGTCGTCCGTCGACGGTGATCGTGGGCGGTCGCCGGACGAACGGTCCGTCTGCGAGCGTCCGGTCACGCCCGGTGACCGTTCTCCGCCCGAGCCCGCCTGGTGCAACCGCCGTTCCCGGCGAGCCGCCGGTTCTGACGGCAAGGGGGCCGGTTCGTCGGACTCCCGCTCCATCCGTCGATCCGTTCCTGAGAGGGCGTCGGTCGATATCGATTGGCTCGTGCCGTGATCATTCTGACCGGTTCCCCTCGAGCGTCGTTCCGTGGCTCGATCTTGCTGTGCCTCCGGGGCGACGGACGTCGGCGTTCGGTAGACCATCGGTGGCGAGCGATCGGGGGCGTCACTTGTATTTTTCCCCTCATTCTCGTTTATATTATATCTAACTATTTCTGATTTCGTAGTGGATGCGGTTTGCTCCGTCAATCCAGCCCCGTTCGCAACCGTCGGCCCGTCGTCAGGCCCGGATTGATCGAATGCAGTATCCGACGCCGTGTCGGGATGTTGTGTCCGGGACTGCACCGTCTGGTCGATATTCCCGCCGGGCGCGCTCGGTCTCGTCGTGGTCGAAGGATCCGCTCCCCGACTGTGGGGGGCCGAGCCGCTTGCAGGCTGCGGTTTCGCCGTATCCGCCTCCTCTTGGCCGTCGTCGGATCCCGTTGTGGCGCGTGCCGGAGCCATGGATCCCCGCCCACGACCCGGCCGCGATTCGGCAGAGTGTCTTCCGACATCGCCGACATCGTCGTTCTGGGTTGGATCCCCCCTCAATTCATCAGCCTGTTGTGTGACAGGGAGACGAGTCGTTCCCGCTTGACCCGACTCTCGGGCTACAGCGATGTCACGGACACGCTGGCTGTGATGACGTTCCGTCGGCCGAGCCGATGTTCGAGGTGTACGCCCGTTCATCGGTGCCTCTGCCAGTCTCGTCGTAGCTGCAGTGCCTGCCGTCCCCATCGAAGCTGCAATGCCTGTCGCCCCGATTGTAGCTGCGGTGCCTGTCGACCCCGTCATGGACTCGGCATCGGGGGAAACGTTATCAGTGGATGAATTCGGTCGATTCCGACCGAGGTCAAGTCGTGTCGAACCCTCACCAGCCGTCGAAGCCGTCTCCCTCGCTGGCAGAGAGCCAGTCGTCGTCTTCTTCGCTGCTCGAGAAGCAACGGCCGCCTCATTCGCTGGCCGAGAGTCCGCAGCCGCTCCACTTACTGAAGCGGAACCGGCATCTTCGCCTCGATCGGTGACAGTCGTGCCGGAATCCCGCCGAGACTGCCGCCACCGATTTCCAGCAGTGACAAGCGACGGTTCCGCTCGAGACAACGATAAATTCCGCTCACGGGTATTTGTAGAAACCACCTGATTGCCTGGCTCATCTCGGGTCGAGTTCAAAACCGAGCGACGCCCCTCGGCACTGTTCGAATTGATGGCGGCTGGCCTGCGTGTGTCCGTATCGACCGTCCTCGAGGCGACACCACTGTCGCTGGCGACCTTCTCAACACCACTGTCGCTGACGATCTGCTTAGTGGCGTCGCCCACGTGCATGCGATTCCGGGCGGCGACTGCGTCGCCTGCCGATGCGACTAAACGATCCGACACTACGTCGTCCCTACCGTGCTGCGGTGACCAGGCCGATCGCGACAACCCTGTCGCCATCGAATTGGCATCCGTACCGGTCTTCGTGCCAGTAATCGAACTCGACGACACCGGCCGATCCTCGCCGGACGGCATGCCGTCTGCGGAGTTCCCTGCCATCACGTGCCGGGGAGTCGTCACGACCGTACTGTCCTGCCAGCCGACCGGGTCCAGGATGCCATTCCATCGATTCGATTCGTTCGACACACTCGTGAGTTGGTTTTCGGATCGCTGGTGTCGCCCAAATTTCTCTAGCCGGTCGTCGGGTTGCCGCCTTCGCCCCGATTGTAGCTGTCGTTCCGACTGTCCGGATCGTCTGGCCGTTTGCCCATTCGATCCGCCTTCGGAGAAACCAGTCGGTGCAACTGACCCAGTATCACGGGATCGGTTGGTGAGGCCCGCTACGGCAGCTCCAGTCTTCTCCCGCTGGTCGGTAGTGTAAATACTGTTCGGCGATCGATCGGTTTTGGTGCCTGCCACAGTCGACGCCATTGGTCCCTGCTGGTCGAAACTGCCGACGCCCGCCTCACGCTTTGTCACACGACGCTCGGACTCGACACTGGGGGAAGAACGACCAGACTCTACGCCAGGTCCGGAACGGTCAGACTCTACGACAGATCCGGAACGGTCAGACTCAACACTGAGGAAAGAACGACCAGACTCTACGACAGGTCCGGAACGATCAGGATCACGACCCATTGTACGTTCAGTCCACGTTTCCGCTGAACCAACGGTTCCGAGGTCTCGCTGGGGACTGGTCACGGCCGACGCAGTGTCGCACCCACTACTCGACCACGACTGAACGGGATGTGAGGATCGGCCCGCCGTGTTCGGATCGGACAAAGAACTTCTCGGCCCGAACCGGAGAACTGGGACGTCATCCGTCAGGTACGTCATCGATCGCTGCCGTCTCACGATCCCAGATTCCAGTCTCGCGGTTCCGCTGTCCGTTGCCGATCGGGTGGTTACTGGATCAGCCACATCGGCCGATTTCGGCCGAACGTCGAGACTACCCGCCGACCTCCTCAGGGCCGCTCCACCCGAGGACCCGTTTTCAGCACGGTCGGTCGTGGATGCGACCTCGGTTCCATGGACTCCTGATTTACTCCGGTCTCGGACGGTGAACGACTGCCGTTGATCAGTAGAATTCCGATCGGTCCGTCCACTGCTTCCCACGGTGAGGTCGACTGACGCTTTACTGCCGATCCAACCGTCTCCTGGCTGGATGAATCGGTTCACGGCGACAGTCTCCGGTGAAGGTGTCATGGCTTTTCGACCTGTCCAACGTGCGTGGTCTGGACTCGCAGCGTGGGATGACGACAATCCGTGGGAGTTGCTCATAACGGCTGCCTCCTCCGTCTGTCCCGTTCGATGCTGCGCGTTTAGCAGCGGTGTGACCGGCTTTCGTGTCCCTTCAGCAAACACGTGAGGGACCTCCGGACTCTCTGAAGTTGTGGACTTCTCAAGATATTCTGGTGTACTAGCCCTCTTGGGACTCTCTGGAGTCGAAGGATGCTCCGCACCTCCAGAAGTGGGACGCCCTCGGTCTACGTCATCGTTTTGAGCGTCTGGTAGCATCGAGAGGTCGCGTACCTCCGGTGCCGTTGACGGGTGAACTAGCTCGTTCGTCCAGCCATTTCCGGACGTCGACCCGATCGATGAATCCCTGAAATCCGGTTCGCTCCCTGTACGGGCCGATTGATCGAACGTTGCACCCGCTCGCTGGCCGACCGTATCCCTCAATCGCCGGGTTCGATCGCGACGAATACCCAACCCACTCGCGCCGACGTCGCGAGACTGCGAACTTTTCTCATCATTCGATACGAAGGGCGTCGATTCACTTCCTACTGCGCCCAGTTGGCGTTGTTCGGCCACTGTGTTCGTCCACGACGAAGACGACGAGTCCGTACGTGAAACGGCGTCAATCGGTGTCGGTGCGGAACGCTCATCGGCACTGGTCAGTTCACGTGTCGACACGCGGGACTGGTCCCCCGAAGGCACCACCCCGTCAGTAACGTTCCACGCCGCCTCGTCGGATCGAGACTGTGAGATACCCGTCGAGTTCCACGGTGGCGAGTCGTTCCTAATCGATGTCGAATCCCGCGCATCGGTCGTCGAATATTGAGGGTTCTCAGACAACACTCTCGTGCGTCCGTCCGTCCCTGTCTCGAGCGGTGCGGCCTGTTCAACTGAATTGTCGGCTTCCTGCCCTGTCGGTTCGTCGGTTGCGAACCGCATATCGGGATCTGTCCCCATGTTTCGAGGCGATTCGTCGGCCTCAGAGGTCTTCGGCCCTGGCCGATCGTCACGATGTTCACCGCTGTTGCCGTCATTCGGCGCTCGTTGCCCAGAATCGGCTGATTCGGTTACGGCACTAGTCGGTCCATTCCAGGAGGTCGCCCGAGATGCCGACGAGACATCGTCGCTCCCGTGACCAGGTAGTCCGGGAGCAGTCGTTTCCGATTCCGGAAGAAAAGTTGGCGGGGATGACCGTGACTCTGCATCCGCCTGTGAACCACGATCCTGATCCCATCCCTCGAGCAATTTCACCTGCGGTCCGACTCGATTAGAGGGCTCGTCCGTGTTCGGATCCTGTGGCGATCGTACCTGTTCGGACTCCCCGGCTGACTTCGGTCGTACGCGAAGCGGAACCGAGGCCCGTCGCGTCAGAATGCGAAGGGCGAACTGATTGTCGAATCCCGCCGCATCCGTCCTGGTAATCTGACGTTGGCGAAGAGTAACTCCTGCGGTGCTTTGGTGGCCTTCACCGTCCTCGGCGTTCCGATCCGTGTCGGCGGCGCCAGTTACGTCGGAGGCAACAGCTTGTCGCTGCGTCGGCGACGACCAGCTCGACCCGACCGTGACGTCCCGGAGTACGGACTCGGTTTCATCGGTTGTGTCGTCGAGGTGGGGGACGGTTTGGCGCATGATGTTTCAGCACTCACTGTCGATCGATTTTGGTTGCTCGAACGGACACGAAGTGTGACCAAAGTGGTATCTTCGCATCTGTTCAATCCTGAGGAACCCCCTCACCGGCGGCCGGTGGGGTTCGGCCCGTTCTCGAACTCGCGTCCCTAGTCGTTCCCCGGTCGTCTGTGACCAGGTGATCGGCGCTATCACGCCCGATCACCTGTGCAGTATTCTCCGTCCATTGCAGGTAGTGTACTGCACCGTCGGTCGTGAAGATTGCCGGCGTGTCGGCGCCGAGTTTGAGGTCATATCCCAGCGGCAGTTCGGTTGAGTCGTCGTTCGGCTCGAGCGAAAAATCACCCGTGATCTCGAACGTTCCTTGCTGGCCTGGTTTGAGCGTCATCGCAAACTCAGGCCGGTACAGATCGAGGTCCGTATCGCGAATCAAGGCCGAAGAGAGATCGACGGTTCGTCCGGCCGTGTTCGCGACGGTCAGTTCGGTAACTGCACGCGAGCTAGACGGTTGCAAGCGTTCAATCGTAAGCTCCGTCCGCTCGACCAGCGCCGCATCGTACCGATTGTAGGCAACCAGCGTGATTGCCGCCCAGGTCACGCCAGCGAGGACGACAGGGATCCAGAGTGAGACGCCACCGACCCACCAGTTGGCGATTCCCGAAACGATAAGCCCGGTCGCGATGGCGACGAGCAATCCGACGATAGCCGAGAGAGTGCGTGGTTCAAGTCCCCGTGTGAGTACGTACGCGGTTCGAATCGAAGTTCCCGCACTGGTGGACCGCGGACCGCGCCTGTAGCCGAGCAGGATCATTCCGACGACTATCGGCCAGGTGACCAGCACACCAAAGAACACGAGTGAAATCGGGATCCAATCGAGAGCGACGGCTACACCGAGCCCTACTGCCGTGAGGAGCGACGAGGCGACGCCGGCGATCATCGATTTTAGCCACGTCGAATAGCCGTCCCAGCGATCGGCAAGGGCCTCCCGGTACCGGCGATACAGCAAGGCGAGAGAACCAAAGAGGACCCCGACGAGAAATCCGGACAGAAAGAGCACTCTGATCGGTTGGATCGTGCTCTCGGCGAACGGAACACCGACGGCCGGGGCCAGATACCCCCAGTCCATTGCCAGCACCAGTAGGACGATCATCATTGCAACGGTAATCCCGACGACGATCACCGGTGCGAGGGGCTTCAGTACGTTTTTGAGTGGCTTCTTTGCCTTGTTGATAAGCTTCCGCATTATCTCATTCTCGGTGTTCGCGGCCATTCTGACGGCGTGGCTCCCGCAAGTCCGCAGGTTCCGTTGTGGGGGAAACTCTGATGGCCGCACCTCGGTTGACCGGATACCGCCGGTCGTCGTTACCTCTTTGATACATAGATTGTGTTTAATATAACGTTATTACTCCACTATAAATACTTTGATTCAGCTTACGGATGTCTTTATCAAGGTCGCGAGGCGGATGCCTCGGCCCTTGAGGCCGGGGCTGAAGCCTACACCAGATAGCACAAGCAACGCTTGACACCCGCCTGTTTTCTCCTCGGTTCCGACAGCGTGTCAGAACCGAACTCTGAACAGGGCGGGCGTGGACCGCACGAGCGACAAGCGATCGCGTCTAGGCGGGCGAGAACCCCTCATCGTAGTTATTTTCGAGGACATCGTGGGCAATCTGCATCTCGCTCTCGGTGACCGCATAGTCGTCAGCCATGACCGCAGCTTCCCCTTCCTCAACGTTCAACTACACGCTCGGTTAACCTGCCACCGTGAGTAAGTGGTTCAAGGTGCCGACCAAGTGGCCGCGCCTGCGTTCGGTCTGGCGATCGGTTTTCGATCTCTCGTGGCCGGTAATGACCGAACAAGTCCTTCGGACGCTGATGCGGACGACCGACGTGATCGTCGCCGGGGTCTTTTCGCCCGCCGCTGTCGCCGCCGTCGGCCTCGCCGACATCTACGCCCGCCTGCCGCTCTGGTTCGGTCTGGGCGTCGGGGACGGCGCGATCGCCCTGTCGAGCCAGGACACGGGCAGCGGCGCGACCGCCAACCGCGACGAGGCAGTGAGTACCGCGCTCACGCTGGGCGTGCTCGCCGGGATCCCGTTTGCCGCCTTCGGCCTCCTCTTCGATCAGGTGGCGATCAGTGTGCTGGGAGCCGAGCGCGAGGTCGTGCTGATCGGCGCGAGCTATCTGGCGATCATCCTGCTGTCCTCGCCCGCGCGTCACGTCACCCTGATCGCCGCGCGGTCGATCCAGGGGACCGGCGACACACGCACGCCGATGTACGTCAACCTCGCCGCGAACGCGCTGAACATCGGGCTCACGGTCGGGCTGGCGTTTGGCGTCGCCGGGCTCCCCGAGTACGGCGTCGTCGGCATCGCCATCGCCACGGCGGTGGCGGACGTCCTCGCCGCGCTCACCTTCCTGCTCGTGCTCGCGAGCGAGCGGACTCCGATCACGCTCGTCCAGCCCTCGGATCTCGTGATCGCGAAGCAACTGGTGCTGATCAGCGCGCCACGGATCGCCGAAGGACTTTCCGAGGTCGTCGCGCAGTTCCCGTTCAACGCGATCTTGCTGGCCTTTGGCACCGAAGTCAACGCCGCCTACCACATCGGAATGCGGCTCTACCAGCAGATCGCCGCGCCGCTCTCGCGGGGCTACGGTGTCGCCGCGAACGTCCTCGTCGGACAGGCACTGGGCCGTGGGGAAGCCGAGACGGCGTACTACGACGGGCTGGCAACCACCGCGCTCGGTGCGATCACGGTCGGCGGACTCGGTGCGGTCCTCTTCTTCCAGGCCGAGGCGTTCGTCAGTCTGTTCACCCGCGATCCTGTGACCATCGGCTACGCCGCCGACTTCGCACGAGCCTATGCCGTCGCCACCGTGCTGATCGCCCCCTACGCCATCCTTGCCGGGTCGCTCCGGGGCGGCAGCGAGACGCGCTCGCCCTTCGTTGCCAAGGTGACCGGGACCTTCGTCTTTCTGCTCGGCATGACCTACGTCGGCGGCGTGTGGCTGGAGTACGGCGTCGTCGCCGCCTACGTCGCCATCGTCGCGGACTACCTCTGGCGCGATCTCGTGCTCGGGGGCGTCTACTACCGGCGCAACTGGATCGAACGCGGCACCCGAATGATGCGCGAACGCGGGAGTCTCGACACTGCTGGTGACGAGTAAGCAAAAAAGAACTACCGCCGATCAGGCGTCCGCGTCGTCGCCGTCGGTTTCGTCATCGTCTTCGGTCTCATCGTCGCCCTCAGTGTCGTCCTCCGCGTCGTCATCCGTGTCATCATCCTCGTCTGTATCGTCACCGCCCGGGCCAGCGTGGGCCGGTGGGCCCTGCTCGCTGTCGTCGTCATCGCCCGGGCCAGCATGGGCTGGTGGACCCTGTTCGCCGTCGTCGTCACCGCCCGGCCCGGCGTGCTCAGGCGGACCGGCGTGGTCAGGGATGTTGTCAGCCGCTGGGTTGTTCTCCGTGACGAACTCCGCAACGTGGAGGCCCATCGGGCCGCTCGTGTCCTGGTCCTGCAGGTCAGCGACGAACGAGGAGACTTCCTGTCCGAAGTTCGTCGCCGGGTCGTCGAGCGTCAGGGTCGCCGTCGTCTCGGCAGTCTGGTCACCGTCTTCAGCCGTCACGGTGACGTCGACTTCCTGTTCGGGTGCGGGGAGTTCGACCTGACCGTCTTCGTCAGTCTCGTACTCGCCCGTGCCGTCGTATTCGTATGATTCCTCATCCGACTCGTCAGCGTCGTCGGCGTCGTCATCTTCAGCGTCCTCTTCCTCGGAGTCTTCCTCATCCGACTCGTCAGCGTCGTCGGCGTCGTCATCTTCAGCGTCCTCTTCCTCGGAGTCCTCATCGACCGACTCGTCAGCGTCGTCGTCTTCAACGTCTTCTTCCTCGGAGTCTTCCTCGTCGGCGTCATCGTCGACCTGCTCGACGATCACCGTCGCGTTATCGACGGGGCCGTCGTCGTCAGCGATCGTGACGACGTTGTCCTCGACGTCGATGGTCAAATCGCCCGGTTCTTCCTCCGCCACAGCCGCTCCCGCGGCGGCCGGTGCCAGGAGCGACGCGATCATCAGGACCGCGCCGACGATGGCAAACAGCTGCGCACGATCTCGTGTCATCTACCCGTATACAGACAGGTCAGTATGATAAAGTAGCCACCCTGTTCAGTCGGTTTACAACACCCTCCGGATACCAACCAAGAGCTTCAAAAATAGTTACAGCGTTTAAAACGGATTGTAAACGTTTAGTTCAACCTGGTCAACCGTCCCCCTCCGCTCGCGCAACCAGCGACGCCGCGTGGTCAGTGGCCTCGGCGATCACGGCATCTTCGTCGAGCGTGAGGACCTCACGGTCGCGCATCAGGATTTCACCGTCGACGACCGTATGGCGCACGTCAGAGCCCGAGACAGCATAGGCCAGATGGCTCACGAGGTCGTGGGGCGGTGCCAGGCGCGGGGCGTCCAGATCGATCACTGCGAGGTCGGCGTTCGCGCCCTCCTCGATGCGCCCACTGTCGAAGCCGAGCGCGTCGGCGCTACCGGTCGTCGCGAGCGAGAACGCGGTTTCGGCGTCGACCGCGCTGGCGTCGTCGGCCGCGAGTTTGCCGACCATGGCGGCGTCGCGGATCTCGTCGAACATGTCGAGGTCGTTGTTCGAGGCCGCGCCGTCCGTGCCGAGACCGACCGTGACGCCCGCATCGAGCATTTCCTGTACGGGAGCCATCCCGCTGGCGAGTTTCATGTTCGAGGCCGGGCAGTGGATCGCGGAGGCACCGGACTCGGCAAGCAGGTCGATCTCGGTCTCGTCGACGTGCACGCAGTGTGCGAGATAGTCGTCGGCCCCGAGCAGGCCGTGCTCGTCGGCGAGTTCGAGCGGCCGTAGCCCTTCTTTGTCGACGATCGGGTCGACCTCGTCAGCCGTCTCGTTGGCGTGGTAGTGCAGCGGGACGTCGAGGCTGCGTGCACCCTCCGCGAAGTCGCTGAAGTACTCGGTGGCGACGGTCGTCAGGCTGTGGGGCATCACGGCCGAACTGACGAGGTCGTCCTCGCTGTCGTCGTACTGGCCGGCGATCTCGACGCTCGTCTGGACGTCCTCGGCGGCCGCTTCGTCGTCCTTGGCGACGGTGATCGCGGCGTGGCCGACGCGGGCGCGCAGGCCGCTCTCCTCGATCGCCTCGACGATGCTGGGGACCATGAAGTACATATCGCCGAAGGCGGTCGTCCCGGACTTGATCATCTCCAGTACGCCGAGTTTCGTCCCCGCGCAGACGTCCGCAGGCGTCAACTCCGCCTCGGTCGGCCAGATGTCCTCCTGGAGCCAGCGATCGAGTGGCTTGTCGTCGGCGTAGCCCCGCAAGAGCGTCATCGCGACGTGACAGTGGCCATTCACGAGGCCGGGGATCACCAGCGACCCCCTGGCATCTAAATATTCGTCCTCGCCCTCGACGTCCGGGCCGATCTCCAGGATCTCGCCTGCGGCCTGATCGACCAGCACGTCGGCCTCAGTCACGCTCATGTCGGGGCGGATCACCTTCCCACCCGCGATACGGAGTGTCGTCATGGACGCCGATTCACGCCCGCGGGTGTTAATCCACGCGGTCCCGAGCGGTCAGTCAAGCGAGAACGAGACAGCGTCGGCGACGGCCTCGATTGACGGCTCGACGGTCGGCGCTCGCCCCACCGCCCCTGCGGTCGTTTCGGGCCAAGAAATGCCGGCACCAGAGCCGATCGTGACTATCGTCTCGTCCGGATCGATCGCTCCGTCCGCGAGCGCCCGCGATACCGCAGCGGCGGCGAGCCCCGAAGCGGGTTCGAGGAACACGCCGTCGCGCCCGCACGCCCGGATTGCCGCCTCGACAGCCTCGCGATCGACAACGTAGGCTGCACCGCCGGACTCGCGGACGGCATCGAGCGCGCGATCGTCGGCGGTCGGTGCCATCGTCGATGTGCTGATCGGTTCCGGCCCGTGGTCGAAGCCGACGGTCTCCTCGTTCGCGTTGTACGCGCAGGCCAGCGGATGGCGCTCTGTCGACTCGGCGCTAAACAGCCGCGGCGTCTCGTCGACGATGCCTGCCGCTGTCAGCTCCCGGAACCCCTTCCAGACGCCGTAGATCCCAGCACCTGACCCGACCGGAACTGCAACGGTGTCGGGGACACCGCCGAGCTGCTCAACGAGCTCGAACGCGATCGTCCTGTAGCCTTCGTAGACGTACGGCTGTCCGCCGAACCATTCGGGAAGGTCATAGGCGACGAACCAGCCCCGATCCGCGAGTGCCTCAAGGAGGGATCGCCGGCCGTCGTACTCGGACAGCGTCACGACCGCTGCGCCGTGTGCGCGCATCTGCCTGCAGTGAGGCGGCTCGCTCGACGGCGAGGCACACACGAGGACACGGTCGATCCCAGCACGGGCGGCGTAGGCCGCGATTGCGCACCCCTGATTGCCTGAAGAGGCTGTCGCGATTCGGTCGGCACCGCTGGCGACGGCATGGGAGACGACAAGCGCGGCGACCCGGTCTTTCCACGACCATGTCGGGTTCGTCGTCTCGTTTTTCAGGCGAATATCCGGCACCGGTTGGCTGGCATCCGACGCGGAAGCGTCAGCAAGCGTCGGGGCGTTGACCAGCGGTGTCCACCCCTCACCCATCGAGACGAACGACGTTCCGGCGGTCGGCAGGAACCCCTCATACCGCCGCAGATCCGCTGGCGCGTTCCCCCCAGCGTCTCCAGGCAGTTCCGCAGGGAGTGGCTGCATCCTCACCTCGAGATCTCCTCCGCAGTCGGGACAGGACGGCGAGCGGTCGGCGGGCTCGACCATCGTCCCGCACGCCCGACACGTCAATGCGTGATCCGATCCATAGGTCACGACATCCGGTTTGGCGCGGTGATACATATCGACTGGGGTCCGGCTGTGCCGCGAACGGAAGGGCGCGGAGAGTAGCCCACATGCGCCGCGAAAGAACGTAATTCATTCCGTGGCCTCTAAGCGGCGGTATGCGAGTCGTTGTCCCCAACAAGGGCCGCCTGCACGAGCCGTCGATCGATCTACTAGAGCGTGCGGGCCTACACGTCGTCGACGGTGCGGACCGAAAACTGTACGCCGACACGGTCGATCCGGACTGGGTCGGGATTTGGGGGGTCGGAAGTTAATCGAACCGGTGTCAGTCACATCTGGGGCCGGTCAGTACAGTTCTCGCGGATTCTCGACGACGAGTCCCTCGACCGCCTCGAATCCGCCATCGGTCGTGACGACCGGAGCGTCGAAAAAGCGTGCGACGCCAGCGATCATCATGTCCGGATGCTGGATCCGTTGTCCGTTTTTTTCCAGTTCGTTCCGGATCCGTGCTCCTTCGAGAGCGTGTTCGGGCGTGTATTCGATCCGTTCCACCCATGGTAGATCTTGTTCGATTTCGATGGGGTTGCGGTCAGTTTTGAGTGCACCGTGATACAGTTCGTACAGCCCGATTGCTGGAAGAACGAACGCCTCGTCCTGATGGTCCATCCGGTACCGTTTCGCGTGGTCGTATCCCCGAAGGAATTCGGCACAGAAGCTGCTATCGAGCACTTTCATGTACTGGACTCGAAGTCGTCGTCCATTTCGTGCTTGACTTCCTCTACGGCCTCGTCAATCTTCGTCTCACTCCAGGCTCCGAACCCCGCGAGTGGATCGTCGTCTTCGAGTTCACGTTCGATTACGTCCTCGAAGCTCTCGTTCCCACGCTTTCGGGCCTGCAGCTTCTCCCAGGTTCGCTCGGAGACTCGGATCGTCTTGTCACTCATGTATACATCAATGTATACACTACGAATACTTCGTTGTTTCCCCGCTTAGGCCCGCAATGGTACCCCGTGGGACTGACAGACTGAGGCCGAAACACAGTTCACGCAGGACGGTCAACCCATCATCAATGCGAATCGCTGTCCCCAACAAGGGTCGTCTTCACGAGCCAGCACTCGATCTTCTGGAGCGTGCGGGCCTGCACGTCGTCGACGGCGCGGACCGCAAACTGTACGCCGACACGGTCGATCCGGACGTCACCCTGCTCTTTGCCCGTGCCGCAGATATTCCCAAATACGTGAGCGACGGTGCAGCGGACGTGGGCATCACCGGCCACGATCAGATCGCCGAGTCCGATCCGGACAACGTCACCGAACTGCTGGATCTCGGCTTTGGTCAGTGTCGCCTCGTGCTTGCATCGCCCGAGGACGGCGATATCGAGCGCGTCGAACAGCTCGATGGGAAGAAAGTCGCCACCGAGTTCCCGACGATCGCCCGGAACTACTTCGACGAGCAGGGCGTCGACCCCCACATCGTCGAGGTGACCGGCGCGACCGAACTCACCCCCCACGTCGAGATGGCCGACGCGATCATCGATATCACGAGCACGGGGACGACGCTCAAAGTAAACAGGTTAGGAATCATCGACGAGGTCCTCGCGAGTTCGGTGCGGCTGTTCGCCCGCGATGACGTGGCCGACGACGACAAGGTCGGGCAGATCGAGACCGCACTCGAATCGGTGCTGAGCGCCGACGGCAAACGCTACCTGATGATGAACGTCCCCGAAGAGCGCCTCGATGCGGTGCAGGACGTGATCCCCGGCATGGGCGGCCCAACTGTCATGGACATCGCGAGCGGGAACGGCAAGGACGGGAAGGTCGCCGTCCACGCAGTCGTCGACGAGCGGGACGTCTTCGAGGTCATCACCGAGGTGAAATCGGAAGGGGCAAGCGATATCCTCGTGACCGAAATCGAGCGGCTCGTCGAGTAGCTCAGACGAACACGGAAGCGAGCACGCTCCCGAGCAGGACGCTGATCGCGAAGTGGACGACGGTGATCATGGCGGCGAAGCGCCGCTCCGTGTCGTAGAGCCGCTCGATCGCGAGGAAGTCGGCGACGATCGCGGCGAGAACGACGATCGCGATCCCCGCGCCGGTGCCAAGTAACTGGATACCGACGACGATGATCGACGCCGGGACTGCCCCGACCATCAGGCCGTGCTCGATCCTGACGTCACCGAGCACGTACCGGGCGGCGAGATGCGCGGTGATACCGTAGAAGACGGTCGCGATGAGTAAGGTCCCAAGCACGGCCGGGACCGTGTCCGGAACGACCGAGAGCGCAGGGAAGATCATAGTGTGACGTTCCGGCGATGAAACTTGTAGATGCTGATCTATCGGCGAAAGCGAAGTATAGAGCCCTACTCCAGCAAGCCGAGATCTTCGAGTCGGGAGACGATCTTGTCGACGGCGTGCTCGGCGTCGACGGGCTGTTTGCCGCCGGTGATGACGAGTTTCCCGCTACCAAAGAGTAGTGCAACGACCTCCGGATCGTCGAGTCGGTAGACGAGGCCGGGGAACTGCTCGGGCTCGTACTCGATGTTTTCCAGCCCCAGCCCGATCGCGATCGCGTTCAGGTTGAGGTTGTGACCCAGATCCGCGGACGTGACGATGTTCTGGACGACAATTTCGGGGTCCTCGTTGACGTTGATCTCGAGGTCACGAAGCTTGTCGAAGACGATACGCAGACTCTCGTGGACGTCGTCGGTCGATTTCGCGCCGGTACAGACGATCTTGCCCGATCGGAAGATCAGTGCGGCCGACTTGGGTTCCTGCGTGCGGTAGACGAGGCCGGGGAACTGCTCGGGATCGTAATCCGCGCCCTCGAGGTCCATTGCGACGCTCTGGAGGTCGAGCTCCTGTCCGATGCCCGTCGACGCGACGACGTTTTCGATATTGATAGTTTCCTTGGGGTCGCTCATAGTTCGTTTTAAAGGTTGTATTTAAGGTTTATAAAGGTTCATGCCACGGAACGACTCGTTGGCAAATTTGTAGGTCAGTACGGCGAAACGACGGGCGAAACCGGCCGATTCTTGAGCGCGCACGGCCCAGAGTGGGGTGTGTACCTGCTGGAACTCGGCGGCGAAGACGACCGATTTGCGGCCCGCGAGGCTGCTAGCGCCGCCAGCGATCCCGAACTGGTTGCGCCGGGCGTCGTCACGGCGCGCGCCATCGACCGCGAGACGGTTTCGAAGCTCGCGTACACCCGCCGCGCGAGCGAGCTCGTCGGAACGACCGACGCGGACGTCGACAGCGCCGAAGCACTGCTCACTGCCGCACCGCTGGACCGCGAGGGGACGGTGGCGGTGCGCGCAGTCGACGTCCGCTCGAGCACCGGCGTCGACACCCAGCGTGTCGAGCGCGCGCTCGGCGACGTGCTCGTCAGTCGGGGCTTTACAGTCGATCTCGACGATCCCGATCACGTCCTGCGGGCCGTCTTCACCGACGAATCGGCGTGGGAGCGCGACGGCGATATCGACCCGCGCGAGGCCGTCACGACGGGGACGGCGGACCCCATTCCCGTCGAAGACGATCCCGACGACCTCTGCGCGCTGGGCTGGCTCGCGGTCGAGAGCGTCCGCGAGTACGGCTCGCGCGCACCGACCGACCGACCCTTCTTCCAGCCCGGCAGCATGGACCCGCTGCTGGCCCGCGCGCTGGTGAACATCGCCGGGGCGCGCCCGGGCACGACGCTCGTCGATCCAATGTGTGGCACCGGCGGCGTCCTGATCGAGGGCGGCCTTGTGGGCGGATCGGTGCTCGGCGTCGACGCACAGGCGAAGATGGCCCGCGGAACGGCGCAGAACCTCGCCGAGCTGGTCCCCGACGAGCGCGTCCTCGGCACAATGCGCGGTGACGCCACCGCCCTGCCGCTCGCGGACGACGCCGCCGACGCTGTAGTCTTCGACGCGCCCTACGGCCGCCAGTCGAAGATCGCCAATCTCGATCTCGCGGAGCTCGTTGCGGGCGCGCTCGCAGAGGCACGTCGGATCGCCGACCGGGCGGTCGTCGTCGCTGATCGCTCGTGGGAAACCGAAGCGCGGGCGGCGGGCTGGACCGTCGACGCGCGCTTCGAGCGTCGGGTCCATCGCTCGCTGACGCGGTACGTGCTGGTGCTGAGTAGCGAGTAAATGGCCCTTCTACCAATACTACAACTATTGAAGCGTATTACTACACGCTTCGAAGTGTATTACTACAAAAATCGAGGTCAGGCCTCGTTCGCCCACGCCAGCTCCGGCAGTTGCGAGAGCAGATGTGAGACGTGGAGCCGATCGTTCGTCCCCTCGGTGAGATCCATGTCGATCTCGCCGGCCATCCGGTAGAGCTTCGTCTGCTTGTCGCCGTCGTACCGTGACTGGGCGATGCGCAGGACGTCTTCGAGGACCTCCTCGCCCGAGAGCCCCTCGTCGACGAGCAGGTCGTCGAGCGTCGAGCGGGCGTCGGTGAACTCGCCCGCTTCGGCGGCGTCTAGCATCTCCTTGACCTGATCGTCGGTGCCCAGATCGCCGAGCACCTCGTAGGCAGCAGTGCGGGTGATCTCGCCCTCTTTCTCGTAGGTGGTCTGTGCGCCCAGGATCGCCTTCCGGAGGTCGCCATCGGCGTAGCCCGCGATGAACTTGAGGCCGTTCTCGTCGAACTCGGCGTCCTCCGCGGTCGCGATCCGCTCTAAGATCTCCGCGATCTCGTCGTGGGTCGGCGCGCGAACAGGAACAGGAAAACACCGCGAGCGGATCGGCGGGATGAGCTTGGTCGGCTGGCGCGTCGTGATGACGAACTGGGTCGTTTTGTGGTGACGCTCCATCACCCGACGCAGCGCCTGCTGGAAGTCCTCGCGGATCGCTTCGGCGTTGTCCAGCACGATCGTCTTGTAGGTCCCCGAGACCGGCGCGTAGCTGGCCGACTCCTTGAGGACGTGGTTGATCATGTCGCGTTTCGCCATCGAGCTTCGCCCCTCCAGAAACGAGGCGAACCGCTCGTCGTTTTTGATCTCGGTTTTCGTGCGGTCGAAGAAGTCCGCGACGTTGATCTCGATGAGGTCGTTGTCGGGGTTCTCGTGTGCTTCGGCGGCGAGCGCGCGGACCGCGGCAGTCTTGCCGCTGCCCGGTGGGCCGTGTAACACGAGGTTCAGCGGCTCGTCGACGCCACGCTGGAGATACTCGCGGACATCGTCCTGGGGCAGCTCGTCCAGCGACGGGGCGTGCACGTCGGTCCACAGCGGCGAGTCCATCACACCCTCGTAGCGACCCCGAGGGTAAGAATCGGTCGGTCGGGATCCGAAGCCGGTTTACCCGACCGGCGACCAGCATGAGGTAATGACGCTTCGCGTGACGTTTCTGGGGACCAGCGGGGCCGTGCCGACGACCAGACGCAACCCCAGCGCGATCTCGGTCGCCCGCGAGGGCGATCACCTCCTCTTTGACTGCGCCGAGGGCACCCAGCGCCAGATGATGCGCTTTGGCACCGGTTTCGACGTCTCTCATCTCTTTCTCACCCACACCCACGGCGATCACACCTACGGGATCCCGGGCCTGCTGGACACGATGGACTTCAACGACCGCGAGGCCGCGATGACGATTCACGTCCCACCGGGTACGAAAGGCCAGATCAAGGCCTTCATCGAGTCCGCAGGCGGTCGTCCCTCCTTTCCCCTCCGGCTCAACGAGGTCGGCGACGACGACGTGGCGCTCCGAACCGACGAGTATGCGGTCCGGACCTTCCCCGTCGAGCACCGGACGACCGCGGTCGGCTACGCGCTTGTCGAGGACGACCGAAAGGGCCGATTCGACCGCGAGCATGCCGAAGAGCTGGGCGTCCCCGTCGGGCCGAAGTTCTCACGGCTCCACGACGGCAAGCCGGTCGAACTCGATGATGGCACCGTTGTCAAACCCGAGCAGGTTGTCGGCGAGCCCCGACCGGGCCGGAAATTCGTCTACACCGGCGATACCCGCCCGGTCGACGAGACCGTCGAGATCGCCACGGACGCCGACCTGCTCGTCCACGACGCCACCTTCGCCGAGGACCGACAGGACCGCGCCCGCAAGACCGGCCACTCGACGGCGAGCGAGGCCGCCGCGGTCGCCCGCCGCGCGAACGCCAAACGACTCGCACTCGTTCACATCTCTTCGCGGTACACCGGCGACGTGAGCGACCACCTGCAGGAAGCCCGCACAGCGTTCGACGGCGACGTATTCGTGCCCGAGGACGGCGAGACGGTCGACGTGCCGTTTCCCGATAGCTAGACGAGGACAACATTCACTTTCGACCATCCCCTACCACGGTCCGTGAGCCACCGAACGAGTGCGCTCGATGCCGTGGTTTTCGGCATCGACATCCAGAGCGGTGACGTGCGCGGATCCGCACCCTCCTACGCGCTGTGTATCTACGACGGCGAGTCGATAGAGCGCGACGTCGTCAGCTACCGCAAGCTCCGGCGGCTGATCGACGACCGCGAGCCGGCGATGCTCGCGACGGATAACATGTACGAACTCGCCGAGAACAAGGACGCCCTCGTCGGGTTTCTCGGTGACCTGCCCGACGGGACCCGGCTGGTGCAGGTGACCGGCGACGAACAGCCCGAACCGCTCTCGCGGGTCGCCAGGCGCCACGGCGTCCCCTACGGCAAGGACCCGATGCAGGAGGCAGAGGCCGCGGCACGACTCGCCGCGGGCAACGTCGGCTACGAGGTCTCGGCGTTTACCGACACCACCCAGGTCAAGGTCTCGCGCGGGCGCTCGACCGGCAGCGGCGGCTGGAGCGAGGACCGCTACACCCGCCGGATCCACGGCTCGGTGAAACGCCGGGCCCGCGAGGTCGAGAGCGCGCTCGACGAGGCGAATCTGGAATACGAAAAGGACGTCACGGAGAAGTACGGCGGCTACAGCAACGCCGTATTCATGGTGACGGCCCGGCCCGGGGAGATTCCGGTCTCGCGGCACCGCTCGGGCGACACCCGCGTCGAGATCGAGCGCGAGCGCCGGGACGGCATCGAGTTCGAACCGCTGGTCAAGCGCCGGGACCACGTCGTGGTGGGGATCGACCCCGGCACGACGACCGCCGTCGCCGTGGTCTCGCTCGACGGCGACCTGCTGGACGTGCTGAGCACGCGCACCGCCGACACCGCCGCCGTGATCGAGTGGATCATCGAGCGCGGGCGGCCCATCGTGCTCGCCGCGGACGTCACGCCGATGCCCGAGACCGTCGAGAAGATCCGCCGCAGTTTCGACGCCGCGGCGTGGACGCCCGACTCGGATCTGCCGATCGATACGAAACAGCACCGCACCCGCGAGCACGGCTACGACAACGACCACGAGCGCGACGCGATGGCCGCCGCCCTCTTTGCCTTCGACGACCACGAGGACCAGTTCCGCCGGATCGCCCGCAAGGTGCCCGCCGAGTTCGATCGCGGCGAGGTCACGGCAGACGTCGTGCGCAACGACGTGTCGGTCGAGGCGGCGATCGACAGCCGCCGCGAGGACGAGGGAGCGGACGAAGAGCCCACCGAGCACACGCCACGCGAGCTCACCGCCGAGGAAAAACGCATCCGCGACCTCGAACGGCAGGTCGAACGGCTCGAAGAGCACGTCGAGAGCCTCGAAGGGACGATCGACGAGAAGGACGACCGGATCGCCGACTTGGAAGACGAACTTTCCGACGCACGCCGCGAGGAACGCGAGAACGCGCGGGAACGGCGCGAGGTCACCCGGCTCCAGCGCGCGAACGAACGGCTCGAACGCGAGATAGAGGAAGCCGAGGAGCGCAACGAGGCACTCGAAGGGAAATTAGAACGCCTGAAAGAGCTCTGGAAGCTCGATCACTCGAATTTTGCGGACGTCTCCGCGAAAAAGAAGGATCTGATCCCGATCAAACCCGTCGCAAAGTTCACCACGAACGCGCTCGAAACCGCCCACGAGCAGTACGGCCTCGCCGAGGACGACGTGATCTACCTCCGGGATGCCAGCGGCGCGGGCCGCAGCACCGCCGAACGGCTGGTCGAGGTCCAGCCACGCGCCGTCCTGAAAAACGGCGGGAACCTCTCGGAGGTCGCCGACGAGATCCTCTTCGAGCACGGAATCCCGGTCGGCCCGGTCTCGGACGTCCGGATGCAGGAGGTCGACGAGCTCGCGGTCGCCCGCGAATCGGACGTCGAGGACGTGATCGACGACTGGGAGGACCGGGCCGAAGACCGGCGCAAGGAGCAGACGACTGAGATGGTCGACCAGCTTATCAGCGAGCATCGGGCCGACGACGAGCGGGACAGCCGGGCGACCGAACTGTAATCCCAACAACCGGCGCGGTGGCGCGCGCTGGCGAGGCGTCTATGCCGAGCCAGCGCCGTGCGAGGGATGACGAACGAGTCCTGCGAGTGAGGAATCGGCTGGGGAGGACGAGGCTGTGGGGGTGGATCGAAAGGGGCCGTGCCGGTCGGCGGGTCCGCGGCCAGTTAGCACCGCAGCGACGCGAGGAGCGCACGGGCGCAGAGCCGCCGAGCGGTGCGGGGGCTTTCAGGTGATGAGAGAGCCTTGGCACGATTCGTCTCTGTGGCTCTGTTGAAATATGACTGAGCGAACTCGGTGAGAGACTCGGGCCAGCGAATGAGGTTGAGGGCGGATTCTGGAGCAAGTGATGGTAGCCATCAGTACTAATTGACTGGATCGGTAGGGTTACGTACAATTGTCGTGTTTGCTGTCGAACGGCTGCAACCAACCTCAGCCGGATTGCCACTGAATCTCGGTCAGCGGATGCAGTGGGTTGTCGCCCAGCACGTCGTATGCTGTGTCGGTGATAGTGAGTGAAGACGCATCTTCGAGATGGCCGAGCAAGTCCATGCTGTAGCCTCGCTCCTGGGCGTACCGCTTCCGAAGGATTCCAAGTACAGTTTCCGGATGTGGTCCAATCTGTTCGAGGTGAGCGCCCGCTTGCAGGTCGCCCGCTTGCACGAGTTCTTCGAAGCGTTCGACGGTTGGTCCTGCCTCGGGCAGCGTCACGAACGCGCCCTTCGTGAACATCACTGTGTCTTCGTCACCGGAAACAGCATCGAGTAGGCTCCAATCGCCATAGAAGTCGAACTGCGCGACGGAGATACGGTCGTCGTCTGCGTGCAGTTCGCGGGCCAACTCGACGCCTGCCGTATTGTACTCACCGCCAACGACCTGGACGTCCGGGAATGCATCGGCGATTGCACCAAGCGTCCAGCCCCAGCCACAGCCGAGGTCAAGCACCGTCTCCCCACCATCCAAAACCGGTGAAAGAGCCTCCCTGACGACAGTTCTATCTCGCTTAACGAGTTCAGCGTCGTCAACGAGGAACAGTTCCTCCTCGATGGATATGAGGCTCTGTTCGTCCCGCCCGTTTCCGCGAGTCTGCCGGACGAATTCTTCATACGACGGAGAGTTCTCCCGATAGGATTTGAGGAGATATTCGTAGATGTTTTCGTACGTCTCGGTCCCGGTGAACAGGTCCGGATCACGCGGAGGGTCATCGACCGCACCGAGCAGGTAGGTTGCCCACGACGAGTGAGTCGGGAGGTCGTCCAGCGGAATGGGCTTCATCGTCGTTCCCCTCCACTGGCTGTGAGTACTCGAATAACGGTACACCGGATCAGTGATAATTGCATCGCTATCACCACCGTTGGACAGCAGAAGTGGGTGCGGTCTGCAACTAAGACATCGGTGGTTCTTATTGAAAATGCCGATTCTCTGTCAGTGATCGAAAACTGCACAACGAAGCGATCGATCCCGACCAAAACTGATAGGTGTGAACCAATCAACAGATCAGTACCAGTGTGTAGTAAGCGGCTGTTTCATGTTCTTCGGTGTGAGAGGGTATTATCCTGTATTATTGCTCTACATATTTGACCGAACTTCTGATTGATTCCAGATGGGTTGTCACTGGTCGCAGTATGTATGCCCCTCCGATATTGACCGCGACCGGGGCAGAGTACACTTTCTAAGGATTTCAACAGGGCCGCCGAGCAGTACGGGGGCTTTCAGGCTATTGACAGAGCCTGAAAACGGATCATCACTGTCAAAATCCTGTATCTCCCTGTGAGCAAAAAGGTACCAGACCAATCTCTAGAACATCCCGCCCATCCCCATCGAGCCGAGCACGCTCTGGATCAGCGAGCGGACCATCAGCCCGAGCCCGGCCAGCACGAGCGCCAGCCCGCCAGCGATCACGAGACTCTCGTAGGCGATCAGGACGATTCCGCCGAGCAGTGCCAGCAGGCCGACGATGCCGACCGCACCGAGTTTCTTGAGCATACCTCTCGCTGGTCGGGGCGCGTACAATAATCCGGTGGTTTCGAGGCGGAACCGACTCCATCGGGTTTAAAACCACACCTGTCCAATATCCGCGTATGAGCGACGACAACGGACGAAACGACCTCCGGATGCCCGACGACGACGAGGTCTTTGCCGAAGTCACGAACATGCTCGGCGCGAACCGCGTAAAGGTACGCTGTGCGGACGGCGAGGAACGGACCGCCCGAATCCCCGGCAAGATGCAAAAACGCATCTGGATCCGCGAGGACGACGTCGTGCTCGTCGAGCCGTGGGACTGGCAGGACGAAAAAGCGGACATCACGTGGCGCTACGAGAAACAGGAAGCCGACCAGCTTCGCGACGAAGGCCACATTCGGTAGTCGAGCGCACAGAACGCAGCCTTTTACCGCTGGATTCCGTACCCGTGAGTAGATGACAGGCGAGTACGGCCTGCTCGAACCCGACGAGTCCGACGCGCCGGGTGACGAGTTCGAGCAGATCGACGTCACCGACACGGAAGCCGACCGAATCGCCCGCGAACGCGACAGAGAGTTCGACCAGTTCCGGAAACGGATCAAAGACTCCGACCGGTTCAAGGTCGACGATGGTGCCTTCGACGACGCCACCTTCGCCGCCCTGTACAAGCTTGTTCAGGACGGCTACGTCGACGCCATCGGCGGGCCGCTCTCGACGGGCAAGGAGGCCAACGTCTACAACGCACTCGCCGGTGAGCGCTCGCTGGAGATGCTCCGAGCGGGCGAAGAGGAGGTCGCGATGAAGGTGTATCGCACCCGCGCGACCAACTTCCAGGACATGCGGGAGTATCTGGTGGGCGACCCGCGCTTCGAGGAGCTCGGCGACAAGAAGAAGATCGTGATGGCCTGGACGCGCAAGGAGCTCTCGAACCTCGAACGCGCCCGGAAAGCGGGCGTCCGGGTCCCCCGACCGATCACCGCCCAGCGAAACGTCCTCATCATGGAGTACATCGGCACCGAGGACGGGCGGGCGAAACGACTCACCGAGGTCTCAATCGAGAACCCCGAAACGGCCTTCGAGGTGGTTCGCGAGTACATCAAACGGCTCTACGGAGCCGGACTCGTCCACGGCGATCTCAGCGAGTACAACGTGCTCTTTTACGATGGCGAACTGGTCGTGATCGACGTCGGGCAGGCGGTGACGATCCACCATCCGAACGCCGAGGAGTTCTTAGAACGCGACTGCGAGAACGTCGCCTCCTTCTTCGGCCGGCAGGGAATGGAGATCACGGGCGACGAGCTGCTGGAGTGGGTTCACGAGAACGCCGAACCATGAGCGGTCTCCAGTGTCGACCGTTCGAGCCGCAAGACGCGACCGCGGTCCGGCGTGTCGACGAACTGGCGCTGGCCGAAACAGAGACTGATCCCGACGACATCCCCGGCAGTGGCGACCTCGCGGACGTCGCGGCGTCGTATCTGGACCGAGGGGGCGAGTTCCTCGTCGGCGTCCTCCCGGAGCCACTGGACAGTGAGGACTCGGCGGCGATTACGACCCACGACGGCTCCGTCGTCGCGATCGGCGGCTACCTGCCAAGCGAGGCGGGCTACGAGGACGAGCGCACGGTCCCCGGCGCGGCAGAGCTCCACCGCATGCGCGTCCATCCTGCCGCGCAGGGACGAGGGTACGCCCATGACCTCCTCACGGCACTCGAATCGCGGATCACGACGGCGGGATTCGACCCGATACTGGCGACGACCGCCCGCCGACAGCAAAAGGCAATCGCGTTCTATCCGAGCGCGGGGTACGAGCAGGTCGGCGAGTCGACGATGGGCGAGTACGAACTCGTCCACTTCGAGAAACGGATGCGGTGAGGGCTCCGGTTCGCGGGCCCCGTCGATCGTCACGAGGTTTTGACAAACGTTGCGCTGCCGTTCTGTCCGACAGTAATGCGGTACCCCTCGTAACTGAAATCGATCTCCATCTGCGCTTCAGGCGAGGGAGGATTCGAAAAGAGATTGACGAGCACACTGTCCACACAGCTCCAGATCGGAGTTAGCTCCGTCTGCTCCGTTCCCTCGACCTCGGCGACGGCTTCGACAACCTGTGTCGCCGGGTTTTCGACGTCGGTGTCGAACTCTCGATGGATGATTTCGCTCTCGGGGTCGTCTTCCATGATAGCTGTTTCCGCGGCGAGACGGATAACAGTGGCCAGAAGGTGATCTATCCGGACGCTACGTGGCAACGAAGTGCTAGCCGATCACTCGCCCGGCCCAACACTTAGCTCAGGTCGAACTTCTCGGCGGCGGTCTGCATATCTTTGTCGCCGCGGCCACAGAGGTTGACGAGGATCGTATCTTGGCGATCCTCCTCGGCGAGTTTGATCGCGAGCGCGATGGCGTGGCTCGGCTCCAGCGCGGGAATGATCCCCTCGCTCTCGCTGAGTTCCCGGAACGCGGCGAGTGCCTCTTCGTCCGAAACAGCGTGGTACTCCGCGCGCCCGAGCGCCTGCAAGGCGGCGTGTTCGGGGCCGACTGCAGGGTAGTCCAGCCCAGCGGAGACCGAGTGATTCTCGGTGTCCTCGTCGATCACCTTCGTCTTCATGCCCTGGAAGATCTCGGGCTCGTCCTTTCTCGTCTTCGAGAGCGGCGCGGAGTGGTGCGCGTCGTCGATGCCGCCCGGCTCTGCGCCGTAAAAGGCCACATCGTCGTCTTTGAACGCGTGCCAGAGGCCGATGGCGTTCGAGCCGCCGCCCACGCAGGCGACGCAGGCGTCGGGCAGGTCGCCGTGCAGCTCCTTGATCTGCTCGCGGGCCTCCTCGCCGATGACCGACTGGAACTCCCGGACCATCCGCGGGAACGGGTCGGGACCGACTGCGCTGCCGACGAGATAGTGAGTATCCTCGTAGCTCTCGATCAGGTCTTCGAGTGCCGCGTCAACCGCCTCGGCGAGCCCCTCGTTGCCGCGGGTGACCTCCTCGACGTCGGCCCCCATCAGGCGCATCCGGAAGACGTTCATCTCCTGGCGCTGGATGTCTTTCCGGCCCATGTAGACCGTGGTGTCGATATCGAGTAACGCGCCGACCATCGCCGTCGCGGTGCCGTGCTGTCCTGCGCCCGTCTCGGCGATCAGTCGCTCTTTGCCCGCACGCTTTGCGAGCAGCGCCTGTCCCAGCGTGTTGTTGAGCTTGTGCGCACCGCCGTGGAGCAGGTCCTCGTGTTTGAAGTAGATCTCCGCGTCGTAGCGCTCGCTCAGCGTCTCGGCGTAAAAGACCGGCGTGGGGCGACCCGCGAAGTGTTTCAGGTAGTAGGAGAGCTCGGACTGGAACTCCTCGTCGTCGACGAACCGATCGAAGGCGTCTGCCAGCCCCTGCAGGGGCTCTTCGAGCGGTTCCGGAACGTGTCGGCCACCGAACTCACCGAACTTGCCATCGGATGACATACCCCTCACTTGGCGTGGATTACCCTAAATCGTGCGGTAGTGACGCTCACCGGGATCGGTCGTCGAGACGCATTACCCGCCCTTGATCAGCCGTAACACGGTGACGTGCTCCGCCTCCACCGGCTGATCCTCCGGGACCGGGCGACCGTCGACCAGCACGGACGCCTCGTGCGGGCTGACGTCGACGCGCTCCAGGAGCTCCGCATAGGTTTCGTCCTCGACGTCGAGTTCAACCGTTTCCTCGCCCTTTACCTCGACGGTAACCTGCATACATCATGTTTACCCTGTCGAGGGCTTGAGGGTGTCGCCACAGTGGTCGGTTACAGTCTCGGACGTTTTATTGCGCCGAAGGACCGTACAGGGAGTATGAGCGACGCCGAATCCGAGTCAGTGGGGGGCCGCGAGGACGTCTGGACGGAGAAGTACCGGCCGCACACGCTCGAAGACGTAGTCGGCCACGACAATATCACCGACCGTCTCGCGAGCTACATCGAGCGCGACGACCTGCCACATCTTTTGTTTGCCGGACCCGCGGGGGTCGGCAAGACCGCGAGCGCCGTCGCCATCGTCAAGGAACTGTACGGCGACAACTGGGAGGAGAACTTCCTCGAACTGAACGCCTCCGACGAGCGCGGGATCGACGTGGTCCGCGAGAAAATCAAGAACTTCGCCAGCACCGACTGGAGCGGCCGCGCGGGCTCGAAGCCGAGCATCATCTTTCTGGACGAGGCCGACGCCCTGACTAGCGATGCCCAGTCCGCACTGCGCCGGACGATGGAGCAGTTCTCGAACAACACCCGCTTTATCCTCTCATGTAACTACTCCAGCAAGATCATCGACCCGATCCAGTCCCGGTGTGCCGTCTTCCGGTACGCGCCGCTTGGCGACGACGCCGTCGAGACACAGATCCGCAAGATCGCCGATGCGGAAGGGATCACGCTCACCCAGGACGGCGTCGACGCACTGATTTACGCCGCCGATGGCGACATGCGCAAGGCGATCAACGCCCTGCAGGCCGCCGCAGTGATGGGTGAGACCGTCGACGAGGAGACGGTCTTCAAGATCACGGCGACGGCCCGTCCCGAGGAAGTACAGGAGATGGTCCAGACGGCGATCGATGGCGATTTCGTCGCCGCGCGAAGCCAGCTCCGGGACCTGCTCGTCGACAAGGGGATCGCCGGCGGCGACATCATCGACCAGCTGCACCGGTCGGTCTGGGACCTGGAGATCGAAGAGGAGGCCGCCGTGCGGCTGATGGATCGCGTCGGCGAAGCGGACTATCGGATCACGCAGGGCGCAAACGAGCAGGTCCAGCTAGAGGCAATGCTGGCCTCGCTCGCGCTGGAGACTGGCGAGTAGTCCACCGGAAACGTCGCCAGCCGGTCAGCAGTGGCCGCCGTGTCCGGTATGGCGTTCGCCCTCGCCGTTCCCGGCGTGGCGCTCGCTATGCTGGTGACCGGTGTGCTGTTCCCGGGGTTCGTGCTCGGCGTGATGTTCACCGTGCTCGTGCTCGGCGTGGTGCGGACCGTGGGCATGTTCAGTGCCGTGCATTCCCGGGACATGCTCGGTTGCCATACTGTCCATCATCTCGCCGAACTGCCCGGGCGCGTGATCGGCCATCGTTCCGACGGGGCCGTTCGTCTGCGGACTCTGCTGGTTAGTCGCATCAGCACTGACGAAGCCGACGGCTCCGAACAGCGCGACGACGATCGCGAGTGCAACAACGATTGTGGTCAGTGTCTGTCTCATGGTGGGTCGTCCAGTTGTACAAAGTGGGGTCGAGTGGTTATGTCCACGGCCGTGAACTCATCTACGAGAACGTTTTAGAACGTTTTTACGCGGTTTTGAGGCGTTCCTTTCGAAGAGATCGTTCGTCCGGCCAGATATCGGGAGTGTAGCGCTACGGCTCGTCGAGCTCGTCCGACGGGTACACGCGATACGTCCGCCCTTGCGGTTCGCGGTAGAGCAGTCCGCGCTGTTCGAGGTCACTCACCGTCTGGCTCACTTTGCTCTTCGAGAAGTCCGCACGATCACGAAGTTCGATCTGGGTCAGCCCCGGCGAGTCGACGACCGGCTGGAGAATGCGGCGTTCGTCTTCGGGCAGGACGTCAAGCAGGGGGCGTGATGGACGGTCTGGCTCGTCGGCATCACTCGACTCGACAGTATCACCGGTTCCACCGTCGCCTGCCGTGTCCGCAGCCGAATCGACGCCAGCATCAGCCGCCACCGGGTCGTCGGCCATCACCGCACTCGTGGTCCCAGTAGCATCGTCCGCGACGAACTGATCGCGGACCGCGAGGTAGCCACCGCCCGCGAGGGCAACGGCGACGACGGTGCCGAGCAGGTACCATAGCGGGTGCGTGCCGTGCATCGCCGTCGCGCCCCCCATATGCCCGCCCATCTCTCCCAGCGCGAGCCACTGCTGGTAGGACTGCCAGGTGAACGCGAGGCCGAGGACGAACACGGTCCCGACGAGTGCGAGCGCGACGTAATCTGCCTGTCTTGCGTTCACGGTCTTGTGGTAATCTTGCACGCGAACGTATCAAAGCGTTCTGTTTTCACCGCTCACTTTTCCGGGGCCAGTGAACGATTGTATCGACTTCATCGAGATCCTGGAAGTCGGAATCGCCGGTATAGAGCCGATCACAGTCGAGAACGCTCGCGGTTGCCAGATGAATTGCGTCCGCATACGACAGTTCCCGCTCCCGCCGCTCGTAATATTTCGATCGGAGTTCGGACGCATAGATCGCGATCTCCGTCGAGACGGGGACGACGTGAATCGCCTCGAAGTCCTCGATCGCACTCGTCACGAAATCGGCCGTCTCAGGGTCAGTCTCACGCGTCAAAATATAATCGACTTCCGTGAGACCGATCGTGGAAAACGCTCCGCCCGCACGGCGTGCTTCGTCGATCGCATCGGCTGCCAGTTCCCACTGGTCATCCCTGAACCCGAACTCCAGCCAGACCCACGAATCGAGGTAGATCACCGTCCCCAGTCCCGGCGTTCGCGCTCAATCAGTTCGGACGCATCGAGATCGTACGGTGCAGCACGATCCTGTGCCGCTTCGAGACGTTCCATGGGATCACTGGGGACGGCGACGAGGCGAACACTGCCGTCCTCCTCGAACCGGAACAGGATCTTCTCACCCTGTTCGAGATTCAGCCGTTCTCGAACCGCTTTCGGGATCGTGACCTGCCCTTTGCTGGTGACGGTTGCTTCGTAAGACATTCTGTGTTTCTCCTTACAAAATATTTGGTCGCCTTACTCAAAAGCGTACTGCCAGCTCACGCACTCAACCGCCAGATCTCGAAATTCAGCACCGCGGCGAACGTGACCCATGCCAGATACGGCACCAGCAGGGCAGCCGCCCGTCGGTCAACCCGATCGAAGACGTAAATCGTCGCGACGATGGCCGTCCAGAGGACGCCGATGATCACGAGCCCCCAGCCGGGCTCCTGTTGCCCGAAGAATACCGGCGTCCACGTCACGTTGATCGCCATCTGGGCGGCGAAGACGCCAAATGCGAGCTTGACGTCACGTCGCCCGAACCCACGCCGCCAGAGGAGAAAGAGGGCGACGCCCATCAGGGTAAACAGGAGCGTCCAGACGATCGGGAACGCGATCTCCGGTGGATAGAACCAGGGCCGTTCGATCCATGAGGTATCTGCCCCCGCGAAGACGGCCGGCAGCGCGCCGACGACGTTGACGCCGACGATGAACCCGGCCAGGGCGAGTAGATCGCGCCCGTCGAGGTCGTCGAAGCGGCCCCTGATGTCCGCGGAGGTCGAGTGGCTCATGGGTGAATAAAGGAGGCGAAGGCTGGTAGCCGTTTGGGTCGGGCGAACCCTTTTAGTAGAATACGCACCATCTCGCAGATGTGCCAGAGTCCAACGGGTACATGCGCTTTTTCCCCTACGACGAGCCCTACGAGAACCAGCGAGAGGCGATGGACCGCATCTACAACGGGCTCTCCCGCGGGCAGGACGTCCTCTTCGAGGGGGCCTGCGGGACGGGAAAGACGCTCTCGGCGCTCGTGCCCGCACTGGAGTACGCCCGCGAGGCGGACAAAACGGTCGTCATCACAACGAACGTCCACCAGCAGATGCGTCAGTTCGTCCACGAGGCCCGCCAGATCACGAAACGGGAGTCGATCCGGGCGATCGTCTTCCGCGGGAAATCCTCGATGTGTCACATCGACGTCGACTACGAGGAGTGTCAGGTGCTGCGGGACAACACCTACGATCTGGTCGATGCAGAACGCGACAAAGAGCAGTTAGAACGGCGCGAACAGGAGCTGCTGGAAGCCAGTCAGGAGGGCGACGAGCGCGCCACGGAGGCCCGGAGCGCCGTGATGGACGAACTCGACGCGCTCGAAGAACAGGTCGAGAACCTGCAGGAACAGAACACCTGCGAGTACTACTACGAGAACCTCACTGCCGATACTGACGCCTTTTACAACTGGCTCTACGAGGACGTCCGGACGCCCGACGAGATCTACGAGCACGCCGGCGAGCAGGGCTTCTGTGGCTACGAACTCCTCAAGGAGGGGATCGAGGGCGTTGATCTGGTCGTCTGTAACTACCACCACCTGCTCGACCCGACCATCCGCGAACAGTTCTTCCGCTGGCTCGGTCGCGAGCCCGACGACGTCATCACCGTCTTCGACGAGGCCCACAACGTCGAGGGGTCGGCCCGCGAACACGCAACCAAGACGCTCACCGAGAACACGCTCGACGCCGCGCTGGACGAGCTAAAAGAGAGCGACGACCTGCGGGCCGAGCAGGCCGAGAACGTCATCCGAACGTTCAGAGACGCCCTCGTGGAGACGTACGAGGACTCCTTTGGTTTCGGCGGGCGCGACGGGGTCGACGAGAACTGGGAGGACGTCGCCATCGCCAACGAGGAGGGCCGGGACGACCTCACCAGAGCGTTCCTGCAGGGGTACACCGGGCGCGGGATCGACGACGACATCGAGTCGGCCCGAAAGCTGGGGCGCGAGCTTGAGGAGGAGTACGAGGAGGCCTACAAGAGCGGCGAGTCGAGCACGCGCCAGGAGTGTCAGACGATCGCCGCCGCACGGTTCCTGGAGTCGTGGATGGCCGACGGAACGGAACTCGGGAAGTATCCGGTCGTCTCGGTCCGACGTAACGAGGGAACCGGCGAGGTGTACGGCCGCGCGGAGCTGTACACCTGCATCCCCAGAGAGGTGACCGGCGAGCTGTTCGAGGAGGTCCACGCTGCCGTCCTGATGAGCGCAACCCTGCGCCCGTTCGACGTGTTCGAGGACGTTCTCGGACTGGAGAGCCCCGTCACGCTGGCCTACGGGCTGCAGTTCCCCCCGGAGAACCGCCGCACCTACGCCGTCGGGACGCCACCCCTATTCGCCAGCGACCGCGAGGATCCCGAAGTGCAGGGTGCCGTTGCGGACACGCTCGCCGACGCCGCCGAGTTCACGCCCGGGAACACGCTCGCGTTTTTCCCCAGCTATAGCGAGGCCGAGCGATACCACGGACACCTGCAGTCGGCCATTCCGACCGACAGCCTCTACCTCGATCAGGCCGGAACGAGCGCCGAGGAGCTCCGCCAGTCCTTCGTCGACGACGACGGCGGTGTCTTGCTGACCTCGCTGTGGGGGACCCTCTCGGAGGGGGTGAGCTTCGACGGTGACGACGCCCACACCGTCGCCGTCGTTGGGGTCCCGTACCCGCATCTCGACGACCGCTCCGAGGCGGTACAGGAGGCCTACGACGCCGCGTTCAGCGGACGGGCGGGCGTCGACGACGCCGGCTGGCGCTACGCCGTCGAGATCCCGACGATCCGGAAGACACGACAGGCACTCGGCCGGGTGCTTCGCTCGCCCGAGGACGTCGGCGTGCGGATCCTGCTGGATTCGCGCTATACCGCCGAGAAGGAGCGTGACCTCGGGAAGTACAGCGTCAGGGATGCGTTCCCCGCCGAGGAACGCGAGGAGATGCTTGACGTCGATCCGGAGAAACTCAAATTCGCCATGCTCAATTTCTACACCGATCACGACGCATACGATGGCGCGCCGCCGACGCCCTGACGGCCAGAACGGTTTTGTTCGACCGGCGTCCGTGTGCGGGTATGCATCGACGGCGTGTTCTACTCGGAATGGGGAGTCTCGTCGCGCTGGCTGGCTGTAACGGCCAGTCGGGCGACGACGGGAACGGCGAGGAAGAGGATGGAGACGAAAAGAACGGAGAGGAGGAGATCGACCCGACCTATCCCGCTGGCTTCGATGAATACGGCGTCACTGACGCCGACGAGGCCCTCGCAGGCCACGAGGCGGCAATCGCCGACAGGCCGGTTCATGGCCAGACCACGATCGAGCTGACAATCCCAACCGACGACGGCGAGGACCGTGTCCAGCAGCTGTCACTGACGACGCGAGCCGACGGCGCTGGCACGGAGTACTCCCGGATCGACCTGACCGAGAGCACCGCCGAGACCTACCGGGACGGCGACGGGCTCGTCTACACGCGGATCGACGACGGTGAGAACGTCCAGTACGAGGCCGACGAGATCGAGACGCCCGAGGCTGTCTCGCTTGGGACGTTCGGCCCGGCGCTCGCGGCCGCTGATCTCGAACTGGAGGATGTGTCCGACGACGATCCACGACGACTCACCTACAGCGGTTCCGGCGTACTCGACGAGAATACGACGTTCGGTGACGTCGAGGATGTCGAGACGCAGATCGTCGTCGACGAGGAGGGTGCGTTCCACTCCTTTAGCGTCTCCTACACCGTGCCCGACGGTGCGGACGTCGAGGCGAGTTTCGAGTTCACGTACGACGACGTTACTGTCGAGGAACCCGACTGGCTCGACGAGGCACGGGAGTAGCGGAACTCACTTCTCGACGTCCAGCAGCGCGACCCGCTCACGCACGAGCTCCGCGAGCGACGCGTCCGTCGCGGCCAGCTCCGCGGCACCGATATCGAAGAACTCCCGGAGCAGTTCCTCGTTGGCGTGCTCGGTCGCGAGCGTCGGGCTTGGCGTCAGATCGAGTCGCGATTCGAGCGCCGCGATCGCACCCGCTTCGTCGGCCGACTCCTCGTGCCCGTCGACGAGCACGACCGCTTCATTGTCGCCTGCTTCGAGCCCCATTTCGAGTGCCTTGTTGATCTGTCGCCGACCGGCGGCGTACAGCAGTATCTCCACGGACCGATCGCGTGCCACGTTCTCGCCACGCTCAATTGCCCGGTCGGCAAGGGCAAGGGCTCGTTCGAGATGCAGTCGGCCAGCGACGTACCGGCCGTCGAAGGCCTGGATCGTGCAGTCGTACTCATCGCCAATCGCTGCGAGCGTTTCGATGAACGCGTCGAGATCCCCGACGACGAGTTCCCCCTCGAGTAACTCCATTCAGAAATCACCCAGACTGGCCTGTCCGGCGTCCTCGGTTGCCTCGCCGTCCGAGCGGTCGCCGTTTGACTCCCCGTTCGAATCGCTACCGGGCCGAACGCTCTCGTCCGGACTCACCTCGTCCATCGAGTAGTCCTGCCGTCCGGCGTTTTCGAGGATGGTCTCGGCGGTCTTCGTGCGCCCCCGGAGCGCGCCGAGGACGACCGATTTGTCGGCCTCGCGAAGCTGTGATCGGTTCTGGACCCCCGCGTCGTAGAGCCGCCGGGCGCGTTTTCGCCCGACACTGCGGACGCCCGCGAGTTCGAGCAGCTCGTCGCTGACGCCGTACTCCACGCGCTTTCTGGCCTCGCGGATCGACGGCGTGACGTCCAGATCGAGATCGGAAGCAAGCTGTTCGGCCGCGTTGAGCAGCCACTCGGCGGTGTCGACCTTGCCACGAACGTCTCCCGGACCGACGCCGTACCGCTCGGTGATCCGGTCCTCGTCGACCTCCTCGGCCCAGTCTTCGAGCATTCGAGCTGTTTTGAGTGCCGACAGCCAGCTCTCGAAGCGGACGTCCTCGAACTCGCTTGGCATCGGGCCAAGGAACTCGGTCTCGCGCTCGTAGGCGAGTTCGGTGTACTCCTCGCGGTCGCCCGACTTGAGGTAGAGCTCGTACATGTCGGGCGTCCGCGAAACGAGATGGTAGAGCCCGAGCGGAGTCGGCTCTCCCTCGGCAGCGTCTAGCCCATCAACGATCTCGGCGGCGCTCATCGGGTCGAGGTAGAGCCGCGAGACGGTGTGGCCGAGACTGGTGGCGTCGAGGTCGTCGCCGTCACGACCAACGAACTCGTTGCGCTCCAGATACTCGATCACCGTATCGGCGACCTGTTCCAGGCGCTCGGGATCGTCGGCCTGACTGGCGTGCAAGGTTTCGGCGAGGAAGTCAAGCAACTCGTCGCGGGTGCGGGCAAAGCCGCTGGCGATAGTGGCCAGAACGTGGGTCCGCAGGGCGGGTTCGGCGGCGAGCTTCGAACGAACGGGTTCAGGATCGGCGTAGACGTACCGATCGAACAGCTCGTCGAGTTCGTCGTGGCTGCTCGCCAGCAGGACGGCCTCGCCGTACGGGTCCCGACCCGGACGACCCGCCCGCCCCATCATCTGGTGGACTTCGAGGACGTCGAGGGGCTGCATCCCGCCCGCGGTCCCGTCGTAGCGTCGCCAGTCGCGGACGATCACCCGGCGGCTCGGGGTGTTGACGCCAGCAGCCAGCGTCGGTGTCGCCGAAACGACCTTCAGCAGGCGATCCCTGAACGCGTCCTCGACGAGCGAGCGGTGTTCGGGCGCAAGCCCTGCGTGGTGAAAGGCCCCGCCGCGCTCGACGGCGTCCGCGAGGTCGTCGCTGGTCTCGGTGTCGGAGACGTCCCTGATTTCGGCGGCGATGTCGGCAAGCTCGGCCTGAGCGTCGGGCGAGAGCGTCGGTTCGACGACGTCCGCGAGGCGTCGTGCCGCCGCTTCGGCGTTGCGCCGGGAGTTGACGAACACGAGCGAGGAGCCCCCGTCGTCGAGGGTGTCCCGGACGATCGCGGCCGTCTGTTTCTGTCCGCGTTCGACCGGCAGTTCGCGCTGGGTACCATCGTCGAGATGGAGGGCGTTCCCGAAGTGGACGCCCTTCTTCAGATCGATCGGTCGCCACGTGGTGTCGACGAGTTCGGCGTCGAGCCAGTCGGCCATCTCGTCGGCGTTGCCGACCGTCGCCGAGAGCGCGATGGTCTGCAGGTCGGGGTTGAGCTGGCGGAGCTTCGCCATCGTCACTTCCAGGGTTGGCCCACGATTCGAGTCGTCGATCAGGTGGACTTCGTCGGCGACGACACAGTCGATGTCGTCGATCCAGCGCGCGCCGTTCCGAACAAGCGAGTCGACTTTCTCGCTGGTCGCAACGATGATGTCCCTGTCGGCGAGCCACTCCCCGTCGGCCTCGTAGTTGCCCGTCGAGACGCCGACCGAGACGCCGAAGGCCTCGAACGCCTCGAACTCGGCCTTCTTCTCGCTGGCGAGCGCCCGCAGTGGGACGATATAGAGCGCCCGCCCGGTCGACGCGCCGCCCGAGCCCCCGCGCTCGATGGCCGACAGCATTCCAAGCTGGGCGATCAGCGTCTTCCCGCTGGCGGTCGGTACGCTTGCGACGACGTTTTCGCCGTCCAGAATACCGGCCTCGACGGCCGCGGCCTGCGGTGGGTATAGCTCCTCGATCCCCTCCGCAGCGAGATACTCGATGAAGCCGGGAGGAAGACCCGATAGATCCGCCGTTTGCATTACTCACGCGTTGGCTCCTGTTCGGGTTTAAACTTGCGTCCCGCTCGGGCCGACATCTGCCACCTCCGTCACGACTTTATCCTCGTCGCGCGAACGCCGTGCCATGGAAGTCGAGTTCGATCGAGACACCTGTATCGGGATGTTCCAATGTGTCGTCGAGTGGGACGCCTTCGAGAAGGACGAGGACGCCGGGAAGGCAGTGCTCGCGGAGAGCGAGGAAGTCGAAGAAGACCTGTTCCGCCGTGAGATCCCCGACGACGCCGAACTGGACGCGAAGTTCGCCGCACGGACCTGTCCGGTCGATGCCATCGTGGTGTACGACGACGACGGCGAGCAGATCATTCCGTAGCTCAAATCGGGTACGGATCGTACGGCGACGAGTCATCGAGCGGTTTCCGGTAGCACAGTAGCTCGAACGGGCGGGCAAACCGGGTTACCTCGACTCGGCGAACCTCTCGAAACCCGTTCACGCGGTAGAAGTGCTGTGCGGCAGTCTGTCTGTGCGTGGTGTGGAGGACGAACTCCTCGTAGCTGTGGGCCCGGGCACGACGCTTCAGTTCCTCGTACAGCCGGGTGCCATGTCCCTCCCGCTGGTACTCGGGCAAGACGTTGAACCGCTCCAGCTGTGCGGTCGTATCATCCACGTCATGTAGCAACTCCCGTAGCAGGTCCCCCGGCTTCCGGTAGGCGATCGTCCCAACGATATCGCCGTCCAGCGTTCCGACGAGAAACTCACCATCGGAAAAGTACCCGTCGGCGATACTGTCGTGATCGTCAAGACCCGGGATCCACGCATCCGCATCTCGATGGGCAGCCTCCATCACCGCCTCGATCCGGGCTTTCTCACCGGGACGATACCGGCGGACGGTCAGTTCCCCGCTCACAGCAGCAGTTCATCGTCGAGCGTGTTAACAGTCTCGACAGCACGGCTGCCCCCCTGACTTCGAAAACTGTAGTAACAAGCTTCGAATTATGAAGTGTGCAAAGAGAACTGGCCCACGACCTCGAAGCCAGCGCATCGGTCACTGGGCTGTTCATCACTCGATGGGTATGAGAGAAACAATTATTGAAGATGCTGTGGCATCACCGCATGAGAATGGCTCCAGAGAGGTCACACATCTTCGAGTGGGCCGAGTTCGTTGACGCGGAGGTATCCGAGTCAGTACTGATCGACGAGCGCCGGAACCGCTCGGAACACGGGCCCGTGGAGAACTGAGAACGCCCGATCCCGATACGCCGACGCTACTCGATCTTCGCGTACTGCTCGGCGAGTTTGTCGGCCGCTTCGCCCAGCTGTTCGCGCTCGAAGCTGTCGAGTCCCCACTCGACGACCTCCTCAACCCCGTTCGAGCCGAGTCGGATCGGGACGCCGAGTGCGACGTCCTCGTGGCCGTACTCGCCGTCGAGCGGGATCGATCCGGGAAGGACTTCACCAGTGTCCCGGAGAACCGCCTCGACCATGTGCCCGACCCCGGTTGCAGGCCCCCACTCGGTCGCGCCTTTCTTTTCGATGACGTTCATCGCGCTCTCTTTCAGTTCGTCGAGGATCTCGCCTTTCTCGTCGTCGCTAAACTCCGGATCGCGGCCGTCGACGCGGACCTTCGAAAACACCGGTACCTGGGCGTCGCCGTGCTCGCCGAGTATCGTCGCCTCGACGTTCTGGACCGGCGTGTCGAAGCGCTCGGCGAGGACGTACCGGAAGCGCGCGGAGTCGAGCCGCCCGCCGAAGCCGATCACCTTCTCGCGGGCGCGCTCGCCCGTCTCGTAGAGGTGGCGGTTGAGCAGATCCACGGGATTCGAGGTCGTAATCGTCACGAAGTCGTCGTTGTGTTCTGCCAGCGATGAGCCGATATCCTCCATGATCGGCGCGTTGTCGCCCGCGAGATCGATCCGGGTCTGGCCGGGCTGGCGCGGAATCCCGGCCGTGATCACGACGACGTCCGACCCGGCGGTGTCGGCGTACGTTCCCTGCCGAACCGTCGTGTTCGAGTCGTACGCCGTGCCATGGTTGACGTCGGCCGCCTGTCCGATCGTCGTATCCTCCTGATCAGGGATGTCGACGAACACCAGTTCGTCACAGACGTCGCGAAGGGCGATATTGTATCCTGCTGCTGCCCCGACCGTCCCGGCTGCTCCGACCACGCTGACTTTACTCATACCACCTGTAACTGGTCAATCCATGATGAATAAACCTTCGGAACCGTCCAAAGCAGCGCTGTATGTCGGTTTTTACCCGCCAATCAGAGGTACTATTTAATTATACTCCGGCTATGCGTAGCGAGCGCCAGTCTGAGATGTGTTGACATACGTCCGTGATCCATCTACGTGTACAGATGGCAACGACAACCGACACCCGTTCGAATCTGATCGGCACCGTCGCAACGACCGAGCTCGCCGCCGGAGCCGCCGGTGGCTTCGTCGGCAGCGTCCTGTTCGGGCTGCTTATGCAGTTCGTGATTCCCGCGCCCATGCTGGAGATGGCGATTCCCGCGATGTACGGGATCGAGGGGCCGGCGCTCGCGGCCGGCTGGGCGATTCACCAGTTCCACGGTGTCGTCCTCGGTATCGCCTACGTCCTGCTGGTCGGCAACACCGGCCTCAGCGCCCGGGCGGGCACGCTACCCGACGCGATCCCCCTCGGCGTCGCGTACGGCATTCTGACCACCGTACTGCTTGCCGTGCTCGTGATGCCGCTCTGGCTCGGTGCGATGAACTTCGGCGGCGCGCCGCCGTTCCCGAACGTCGCGTTCCCCGCGACGCTGCTGAGTACCGTCGGCCACGTCATGTTCGCCGTACCCGTGGCCGTCGCCTACGCGCTGGCCGCTGGAGAGTAGAGAATTGAACTTGCTGGTTTTTTGTCCGTGCACGTCCTGCCTACTGACATGAGCGAGTTCGACAAGGAAGCCGAGCGCGAGAAGCTACGCGAGAAGTACGGCGAGGAACAGGCAGACCGCGAGGCCACCGAACACATGAGCGAACTGCTCCTGCAGGGCGCGACGATGACGAACAAACACTGTGACGCCTGCGGCGATCCGGTTTTCCGACAGAGCGGCCAGGAGTTCTGTCCCAGCTGCGGCCAGGCGGCCGATCAGGACGTCGCCGAGCGAACCGCCGCGGTCGAGACGGACTCCGGCGACGGGCAGCCAGCGCCGACCGACCGGCAGCCGACAGCCTCCGAGGAGTCGCCCCAGCGGGAAGTGTCGACCGGGCACCAGCAGCCACAGGCCCGCGCTCCCCCGGAGCCACAGGGCGGCGACACCGCCGAAGAGCCATCGACAACACCCACGCAACACGCCGGGACGCCGAGTGGCGACCTCGCGGAGGCCCAGGCCGCACTGGCCGATTCGATCACCCAACTGGCGCGACAGGCGGCCCAGGAGTCGGACCCACGACAGGCAAAAGAACGACTCGCCGCGGCCCGCGAGGCCGCCGAAGCGCTCGACGCCCTGCGTCGGTAGCTACTCCGCGAACTGTTTGCGGACTTTCTCTACTTTCGGCCCGGCGTGCATCCGGCAGTAAGCGTCCTGTGGGTTCTTCTCGAAGTAATCCTGGTGTTTCGCCTCGGCCCCGTAAAACGTCTCCAGGCGCTCGATCTCGGTGACGATCTCGTCGTCGTACGCGTCGGACTGGTCGAGCTCGTAGACGAAGTCCTCGACGAGCTCACGCTGTTTCTCGTCGTGATAGAGCACGATCGAGCGGTACTGCGAGCCCACGTCCGGCCCTTCCCTGTCTTTCGTGGTCGGGTTGTGGATCGTGAAAAACACTTCCAGTAGGTCGACGTAGCTGATCGTGTCGGGGTCGTACGCGATCTGGATAACTTCGGCGTGGCCGGTCGTCCCCTGACAGACCGCCCGGTAGCTCGGGTTCTCGACGTGGCCGCCGGCGTAGCCCGAGGTTACCGACTCGACGCCGTCGAGTTCCTTGAACGCCGCTTCGGTGCACCAGAAACAGCCCCCGCCCAGCGTTGCGTGGGCCAGTGAGTTATCAGTCATCGACTAGACGAAGGGGTGCGAGCGGCTTGTATTCGGTGGTCGTACACGTTCTCGGGACGGTGGGTCGGGGAGTGACCTCGCCCGCACGACTGGCTCTCCTTATACTACAAAATACGAAGTGTTTCACTTCGAATACTGTATCGTTGGGCGACCCCGAAACCCGGGCTCGCTACGCTCGCCGTGGGATCATCTCTACCGGTCCATCGGGTCGGAGCGTGAGCGACGGTGCGAAGGAGAGCTCGTCGACGGTCGACTCGACGGTCCAGTCCTGCAGCATGGTCGCGAGCACCAGTCGGGCCTCCATCATCGCAAAGCGGTCGCCGATACAGCGGCGCGGTCCGCCGCCGAAGGGGAAGTACGCGAACGCCGACAGTTCCCGCTCGAACCCGTCGGTCCAGCGCCCCGGACGGAACTCGAGCGGGTCGTCGTACAACCGGGGATCGCGGTGGAGCACCCACTGCTGGAAGGTAACCGAGGTCCCTTCGGGGATCCGATACCCTCCGATCACGTCCGGCTCGGCGGCCTCCCTGATCAGATCGTACACCGGCGGGTAGATCCGCATCCCCTCTTTGACGACCTGTTCGGTGTAGGGCAGGTCGGGGAGGTCGGCAACCGTCGGCCGGTCACCGCCGAGCACGTCGTCGAGTTCCGCCTGTAACGCTGCTCGTTGCCGTGGGTTCTCCGAGAGCAGGTGGAGGGTATAGGTTAGCGCGAGCGCGGTCGTCTCGTGGCCGGCAAGCAGGATCGTGACGACCTCGTCACGGATCTGCTCGCGGGAGGGCGGATCGTCCTTCGACTGCAACAGCGAGACGACGTCAATGCCGTTCCCGGTGCCCTCCTCGTGCTGGTCGATGATCCGGTCGGCGACGGCGTGGAGGTCGTCCATCGCCCGGTCGAACCGACGGTTCCCCGGCGTCGGGGCCCAGTCGGGGATGTCGATCGGCCGCCGGATCCGCTTTGTCGCCCGATCCATCACGGTCTCCAGGGCGTCCGCGATCGCCTCCTCTTCATCGCGGATATCGATATCGAACAGCGCCTCGGCGGCGATCTCCACGGTCAGGGACATCATATCGTCGTGGATATCGCGCTGGTGGCCGGCCGTCCACTCCGCACAGAGCCGTTCGGTCGCCTCGACCATCACGTCGCCGAACCCCTGGAGGGCATCGGGATGGAACGCCGGCTCGACGGCGTGGCGTTGCGAGCGCCAGAACGACCCCTCGCTGGTGAGCAGCCCGTTCCCCAGCGCTGGTCGGAGGGTGCTCTGAAAGCGTTCGCCCTTCGTGTACGCCTGATTGTTGCGTACCAGCACCTGCTGGACGTACTCGGGATCGCTCACCTGGAGGAACTCGTAGCGACCGATACTGTAGCGGGCGATCGGCCCGTGCGTACGTGCGACACGCGTGTAGAACCCGAGCTGGTCGTCGACGAACTCGGCGGTGTTGCCGAGCAGCGGGTCCCCCTCAGGGCCGGGGATGTCGGCAAACGGACGTGGCGACGACCCGGATGAGTCTGCTGTCGTCATCGTTGCTATGCTAGCAAAGAACGTCCGTCCCGAAGGATGTTCGGGCGATAACGACAACTTGACCCTCCGATCACAGTCCCGTATACTCGCCGCCGATAACCTCTCGGATCCGCTCGGCAGTGACCTTCCCGACGCCCTCGGCCTCCATCAGATCGTCCTCACGGGCGGTCATCACGGCCTCGACGGTGCCGAACTCCGAGAGCAGGGACCGAGCAGTGACGGGGCCGATGTCGGCGATCGACGCCACCACGTACTCTTGCTGTTCGGCCAGCGTCTTCGACTGTTTCTCGCCGTGCACCGAGACCTCGCGGTCCTCGTTTTCCTGTTCTCGCCCGGCGATCACCGCCAGTAGCTCCCGGGTTTCGTCCTCGTCTTCGGTCCGCAGGACGCTCGCGCCGAAATCGACCGCGAGGCTCGACAGGGCCCCCCGGATCGCGTTCGGGTGGACGTCCCGTTTCCCGTAGAGGTCGGCTCCCTCGATGATCACCACGGGCCGGGAGTAGTGGCGGGCGGCGTCGCCGACCTGCTCGAACATCGAGCGATCCCCGCCGGTCAGCGTATCGAGGAAGTCGTCGACGGTCTTTCGCTCGACGGCGACGCGATCCGAGAGGATGTAGTCGCCGACTGCGAGCGTCTCCAGTCGCGTCTGGACGTCTTCCCGTTTCGAGAGCTCCCGGGCGATGTTGGCGTCGAGTTCGCGCTGGTCGGCGACGATCTCGATCCGGTCGTCCTCGGTGTCCGGGGTGGCGACGACCGCGTCGTCGGCGTCTTCTTCGGTTGGTTCGGCATCCCCCTCATCGGCGTCGTCCTCGGGTTCGTCCCCCTCATCTCTATCCTCACCGTCTCCCGCGAACTCCTGTAACCCGGGCTGGACGTCCGACCCCGGATCGCTCGCGCTTGCCCCAGTACCACCGCCATCGGCGGACGCCGCCTCCGCCGAACCCCCGAAGTCACCGAGCTGTTGCTGGCTGTCGTCTAGCTCCTCGACGATCTCGTCGGTCGCGCTCTTTAGCTCCCGCAACTCGTCTTCCATCTGCTGTTCGCGCCGCCGCGAGATCCAGAAGTACGCCTCGTCGCGGGTGTCCTCGGCCAGGAGGACGACGACCCGGCCCTCGTCCTGTCGACCCGTTCGCCCCTTGCGCTGGATCGATCGAATCGCCGTCGGCACAGGTTCATAAAAGAGCACGAGATCGACCTCGGGGACATCCAGCCCTTCCTCGGCGACCGACGTGGAGACGAGCACCTCGAACTCGGCGTTGCGGAACGCGTCGAGCGTCTCCTGTTGTTCCTTCTGGGTCATCCCGTCGCTCCCTTCGCGGTCGCCCTGCCCGACAAAGCGGCGAGCGTCGAAGTTCTCGTTCAAAAAGTCGGTGAGGATTTCGGCTGTGTCCCGGGACTCGGTAAAGACGATGACGCGCTCGCCCTGCTCGATGCCCAGCGTCTCGGCGAGCAGGACGTGCATTCGCGAGAACTTGGGATGGATGTCGTCGTAGGCGTTGACGTCTTTCATCGCCTGCCGGATCCGCGGGTCCGAGACGAGCCGCTGGTCGGCCTTCGACGCCCCCGAAGAGCGGGCGGCGTTCCGAAGCCGGTCGAAGTACCGTTCCAGCGCCTCGACGCTCTGGGTCTCGACGTAGGTCACCGCAGTTTTGAGTTTGCGGATCTCCGCGTGCAGGGACATTCCCTTGTACCCCTCCGACTGGTCGTTGTTCATCAGCTTCTGGAGCTCGGCGCGCATCGACTGGAGATCGTTTTCGGAGAGATCGGCGCTTCGTTTCCCCGTGACACCGAGTTCCCGTAGCTTCTCCAGTCGATCCTCGATCACCTCGTTCAGGGCGTCACGGATCTCGGTGATCTCCTCTGGCAGTTCGATCCGCTCCCACTCGACATCGGTGTCGTGAGTGTACTCGGCCACATCGGCGTCCTCCTCGGTCATCACCTCGACGTCGCCGATTCCGAGGTTCTCACAGACCTCGAGGATCTCCTCCTCGTCGCCGCCGGGCGAGGCGCTCATCCCGGTGACGAGCGGATCGCTCGCGTCGGCGTGATAGCGCTCGGCGATGTAGTTGTACGCGTAGTCGCCGGTTGCGCGATGGCACTCGTCGAAGGTGAGGTGGGTGACGTCGCGGAGGCTGATCCGCCCGCCCACGAGGTCGTTCTCGATAACCTGCGGCGTCGCGATGATGATCGTCGAGCTCTCCCAGAGGGCTGCGCGGTCGTCGGGGCTCACGTCGCCCGTGAAGACGACGACCTCCTCGTCAGCGAGGTTCAGCGCCTCCCGGTAGAAGTCAGCGTGTTGCTGGACCAGCGGCTTTGTCGGCGCGAGAAAGAGCGCTTTGCCGCCGACCTCGTCGAGCCGCCGGGCGGTGACAAGCAGGCTCACCGTCGTCTTGCCGAGTCCAGTCGGGAGACAGACCAGCGTGTGACCCTCCGCCGCCGTTCCGGCGAGCTGGAGCTGGTAGAGCCGCCGCTCGATGAACGATGGGACGAGATTGGGGTGGTCCACGTACTGTGTGTCCGCATCCGTGGAGGCCATTTGCCGATCGTTCGGCGTCGGCGAGGTTAAGGGTTCCCGTACCGCGGTGAAAGTGGTCGAGCAAGAGTTAACACTCTCGCCCGGGTCGAAACGAGTATGCAGGCGCTCGCCGTCGGCGTCGTCGAAAGCGTTCAGGCCCTCTCCGTCTGGCGACAGGTAGCGGTCGTGATCCTCTTTGCGGCGGCGCTGGCGACGGCCGTTGAGATCGCCGCCCGGTGGTGGCTCAGCCGCCGATCACCAGATGACGCGCTCTCGATCGTCTTCGAGGTGTTACACGTCCCGCTGTATCTCTCGGTGATCCTCGCTGGGGCGTACACCGTCGTACAGCTACTCCAGCCACCACGGCTCGGCTTCGTCCTCGAGGCGGCAACGCTGTCGGTACTCGTCATCCTCTGGGCCTGGGGGATCCGACGGCTCGGCGGAGAATGGCTCGCTCGCCTCGACAAGACGAACCCGGTACACGATATCGCGCCCGTACTGAAGAACCTCTGGACGGCGACGATTGTCGCCGTTGCGGCGGGGCTGTTGCTGTCGGTCTGGGATATCGATCTGACGCCGCTGCTTGCTTCCGCCGGACTGTTCGGCATCATCATCGGCTTTGCCGCGCGGGACGCCATCGCCAACTTCGTCGGCGGGATTGCGCTGTTCGTCGACGACACGTACAAACCGGGCGACTTCGTCGTGCTCGAATCCGGCGACAAGGGTACTGTCATCGATATCAGCCTCCGGAGCACGACGATTCTGACCCGGGACCGCGTGATGGTGACGGTCCCGAACGCCGTGTTGAACTCGACGCAGGTCATCAACGAGTCCTCTCCGCACCGGTACAAACGCATGCGTGTCCCGGTCGGCGTCGAGTACGGAACCGATCCGGAGCGAGTCGAGGAGATATTCTACGAGGCGCTCGAAGCGGAATCGGATATCATGTCCTCACCACCGACCGAGGTCCGGTTCGTCGAGTTCGGCGACTCGGCGCTCCAGTTCGAACTGCGGGGATACATCCCCCACTCCACGCGGGAGTCACGGGCACGCCACGCGGTCAACAAGCGCGTCCACAGACGGCTCCGCGAGGAGGGGATCGAGATCCCGTTCCCACAGCGTACGCTGACCTACGGAGACGAAGCGCAGACCGAGTCCACAGAGACGTTCGACGTGACACCCCACGATCAGAAATGACCTGTAGATGCCGAACGACGGACAGCCAACTGTAACACCGATCACTACTGGGTGATGCGCCCGTAGCTTCCCGCTTTTTGTGGATGATTGTTTAATCTCGTTATTTTTAATCGGTGATATCAAACCAGATCTCCAATTATGGAATTCTGAAATTTACATCTGAACAGTTTCCAGAGAGTTTATATACTTATGTAGAAAACGATGGACTGAGACTGGACCAGCCGCAATTGGATGAGTCTATCCACTAAATAATGCCTGAAGAATTAGATCGAGATCTTGGACTCGCGTCGGTCGTAGCGATCAGTATGGGTGCGATGATCGGCAGTGGGATCTTTATTTTACCGGGACTGGCGATGGCCGAAGCGGGCCCGGCCGTAATCCTCGCGTTCGTCATCGCAGCAGTGCTCGTGCTCCCCGCGGCGGTCAGCATCGCCGAACTGGGGACGGCGATGCCCGAAGCGGGCGGGGATTACATTTTCATCGAGCGAGGGATGGGACCGGGCGCGGGGACGATCGCCGGACTCGGGACGTGGCTGATGCTGATGTTCAAGGGAGCGCTCGCGCTCGTTGGCGGAATGTTGTATCTCGGACCGATCTTCAGCAGACTCGGCGTCGACGTCTCCGGCGAACTGGTCGGCCCGGTTCCGATCGAAAACGCGGCGATCGGCCTCTCGTACGCGCTCGAAATTACGCACCTCGAACTGATCGCCGTGGTTATCGGAGCGTTGCTTATTACGATCAACGTCGTCGGCGTCAAACAGACCGGCGGCCTCCAGAAGATCCTCGTCCTCGTGATGTTGTTCATTCTCGGCGGGTTCGTCGCGCTTTCCGCGGGTAACATCGAGGGAGGGAGTTACGATGGCTTCTTCGCCGAGGGGTCGGTCGGCCTGTTCGCGGCGACCGCAATGGTGTTGATCTCGTACGGCGGCGTCACGAAAGTCGCAGCGGTTGCCGAGGAGATCGAAAACCCCGGCCGGAACCTCCCGCTCGGCCTGTTGCTCTCGCTCGGGCTCACGACCGGGCTGTACGCACTGATCGTGTTCGTCCTCGTCGGTACCGTCGACGCCGCAACCCTGGAGGGATCGGAGATTCCGATGGTCGACGGCGTCGAACCGTTCTTCGGATTCCTCGGGGTCATCCTGATCGTCGTTGCGGCTATGTTCGCCCTGATCAGCACGGCGAACGCGGGGATCCTCACGGCGTCGCGATATCCGTTCGCGCTGAGCCGTGACAACCTCCTGCCCGACGGGTTCGCGACAGTTAGCGACCGGTTCCACACGCCCGTCACGTCGATCCTGATCACCGGCGCGGCGATGCTGTTTATTATCGTGACGCTGCCGGTCGAGGAGATCGCCAAGACCGCGGGAGCGTTCCAGATCGTGGTGTACATCCTCGTCTGTCTCTCCCTGATCGCATTCCGTCGCCGGGATCCGGACTGGTACGATCCCGACTTCCGCTCGCCGCTGTACCCGTGGATACAGCTGTTCGGCGTGTTCGCAGGGCTGGGAATCCTCACGCAGATGGACCTGCTCCCACAGATCGGCGGTGTCGGGATCGCCCTGCTCGGCGCGCTGTGGTACTGGGTGTACGGTCGTCAACGGGTCGATCGTCGAGGGATCGTCGGAGAGGCGATCATCGACCAGGTCGAACCGACGACCGAGGCGTCGGAAACGCCGTACAGGATCGTCGTCCCGATCGCCGATCTCGACCGGGAGCGACACCATCTGCGCCTCGCCGCTGCGAGCGCGGCAAACCACGACGGCGAAGCCGAGCTCGTCGTGATGAACGTCATCACCGTTCCTGATCAGACCTCTCTGGCTCAGGAGGTCGGCTACGAGCAAGAACGGATCGACCGCCAGCACGTCCTGCTCGAAGAGGCGGAACATATTGCCGAAGAGCTGGAAATCGGCCTCCGGACACGCGCAATCGTCGGTCGTGACGTTGGCGACACGATCCTGCACGTCGTCGAGCAAGAGCAGGCGGACGACGTGTTGATGGGCTGGTCGGGATCACGCAAACGCCGCGAGCGTGTCCTGGGCACTCACATCGATCGGGTTATCGAGCAGGCGGAGTGTGAGGTCACGCTCGTGAGACATGACGGCGCGGACAACGTCGGTGACGTGGTCGCATTCGTTGGCGAGGGACCGTACTCCTCGGTCGCCGTTCGAAAGGCGGCAGCGTTCGTTCAGTCGGCCGACGACGCGACGCTGACGCTAGTGAACGTACAATCGGGCGATCCGAGCGAAGACACTGCCGACGCTATCGAACGAGGGCAGTCGATCATCGACGAAACGGCCCAGTCCGTCGGCCTCGACGAGTACGATTCCAACGTTGTCGTGACAGACGACATCGAATCCGAACTCGTCTCGATCGCCCAGGGCTACGACACGACCTGTCTCGGTGTGTCGCGAGCGGGGTCGGTCGAGCGCATCCTCTCCGGTGCGATTCCGGAGACGATCGGTGAGCAGGTATCCGGGACGATCGTGCTCGTCCGAAGCGGTGAAAGCACCGATCGATCGCTCCGCTCGGCAATCCTGCGACGCCTCACAGAGTCATAACGGCCCGGACGGCGGTGATCGAGGAATATCGACAGGTGGCTCGTTTCCCGGGTGTTTACGAACCGGGGTTGCTATTGGGCAACTATGGTAGTCCACGAGAGCGACCTTCCCGGGGTCGGCAAGAAGTTCGAGATCGATCTGAAAGGCGAGGAGAAACTCGTTATCGTCATCCACAACACCGGCAAGCGAGAGCTGTTCGTCCGAAAGACGCCCGACGCCGATTCGGAAAAGCTGTTCGAGCTATCGGACAAACTCGCCCGACAGGTCGGGACGATCATGGAAGGTGCGTACTTCCAGCCGATCAAGGACACCGACGTCAGCACCGCGCTGGGCGAGGACACGCTGATCGAGTGGGCAAAGGTGACAGCCGACGCCGAGATTGCCGGTGGGACGCTGGGTGATGCCGCGGTACGAAACAGGACTGGCGCGTCGATCATCGCGATCCAGCGCGGCGAGGAGACGATCGAGAGCCCGACCGCGGAAACGACGATCGAGAGCGGTGACACGCTCGTCGCGCTCGGCGATATGGCGAGCCACGAGCGACTCGAACGGCTCGCGGGAGGAGAACCGCTAGACGAGGAGCAGCTGAACGGCGACGAATAGATGGCGGAGCTAGAGCTGATTCACGTCGGCGTGATGTTCGCAGTGCTCGCCATCGCTGGCGGCCTCGCGAACAGGGTCGGACAGTCGGTGATCCCGTTCTATCTGGTCGCCGGGATCCTGATGGGTGAAGCGGTGCTCGGAAGCGTCGGAACCCTCTCGCTCGACGCGGTCGGACTGACGATCGCCGGGAGCGACCTCTGGCTCGATCCCGACTCGGAGTTCATCCATCTCGGGGCGGAGTTAGGAATCGTCTTCTTGCTCTTTTTCCTCGGGCTGGAGTTCAGCATGGAACGGCTCATCGAGAGCAAAGAGCGGATCGGGAAGGCCGGAACGATCGACCTGCTGAACTTCCTGCCCGGCATGCTGATCGGCTACCTCTTTTTCGGCGGGATCGTGGAGGCCGTCCTGCTGGGCGGGATCGTCTACATCTCCTCGTCGGCGATCATCACCAAGTCGCTGATCGATCTGGGCTGGATCGCCAACAACGAGAGTAGCCCGATGCTCGGCACGCTGGTCTACGAGGACATGGTGATCGCGCTGTATCTCGCCGTCGTCTCGGCACTCTTGCTCGGCGCGGGCGGGATCGAGGGTGCGACGACCGACATCCTGCTCGCCGTCGGCGTCCTGTTCGTGCTCGTCTTCGCCGTCTACTTCGGCACCGAGTACTTCCAGGAGTTCCTCGAGATCGACTCAATCGAGCTAACGGTGCTGCGAACGGTCGCGATCACGGTCTTCGTCGCCGGGGGCGCGCTCGCGCTCGGCGTCAGCGAAGCCGTCGCGGCCTTCTTCGTCGGGATGGGCTTTTCGAGCACCTCGCACGTCCACGAGATCGAGGAGCTGTTGATCCCCATCCGGGACGTCTTCGCCGCCGTCTTCTTCTTCTGGATCGGCCTGCTGACCGATCCCTTCGTCTTCCTCGATACGACCGTCGCTGGACTGATCCTTGCGGCAGTCGCTCTCTCGGGGCCGACGAAGTTCCTCACCGGCTATCTGGGCGGGCGCGTGTACGATCTCGACGAGCGCCGATCGTTCCGGGTCGCCTGCGGGATGACCACCCGCGGGGAGTTCTCCCTGATTATTGCGGCGATCGCCACGTCCGCGAGCGTGGACCAGTGGGGACAGGCCGTCACCGAGACGATCCCCTCGATCGCCGTCGGCTACGTGCTCGTGATGAGCGTCCTCGGAACGCTGGCGATGCAGTACGCCGACCGCCTGTGGCTCATCGCCGAGCCGATCCTCGTCGAGGACGAAGACGTGACACCGGCCGACTGACTGTTCACTCCTCGTCCGCCGGCGGGACCGGTTCCGTGACCGCCAGCACTGCAGCATCGTCAGCATTCGACAGTTCCCCGTCGATCGCGATCGACTGGACCGCGTTTGCTGCGTCCAGTTTGCGGAGCACGTCGGGGCGACCGATCGCGAACAGCTGTTCACCGACCTTGATCGTCCACTCGCGCGCGGGAATCGTCTCGACCTCGCCGCCCGCCGTCCGGACCGCGATGACGGTCACGTCGAGCGCGCTGATCGGAGTACCGACGAGCGGACTCCCAGCGCCGATTTCGACGACGCTCATCGTTTCCTCGCCACGACGGAGCATCCCCGCGAACTCCCGGTCCGGATGGGAGTCAGCCGACACTGTCATCAGCCGGTACTCCGCGGTCGGATCGAGCCGCTCGGCGACCGACTCCTCCGTCGCCAGCGTCGCCACCGGCCCAACGCTCGCGCGCAGCTCCGCCGTGCCGATGCGCGTTTCCTCGCCGTCGAGTACCTGCCACACCTGCACAGTATCGCCCGGCGTGGCACTAAAGGGCGGGTCGGCGCGAATGGCGACCGCCGCGGTCTTCGGGGCGAGCGTGGGGCCGATCCCCGCGACGCGACGGCCGACCGCGAAGTACTCGACCGTGCCGTCCGCCGTGAGATCGACGTCGACGTAGCCGATGTCGTGCTCCTCCTTGAGCCGCGTAATCAACCCGGTTTCGAGTTCGGCGAGCGTCAGGCCACGGGGGAAATCGAGCGACCGCCCGGCCAGAGCCGCTCTGGTCTCGTCCTCGACCGGATCGTACCCCTCGATATCCGCGATTTCGTCGGGGAGCGTGACGGTGATGTACCGCCCTGTTGCCCGGACCAGCGGGCTGAAATCCGGCTGGAGCCGTCCCCAGGAGAACCGCTCTGAGGCCCCGGCCCAGGTGCCGAGTCGGCGTCCGCCGTAGGATGCTACACCCGCCGCCACGAACACGGAGACGTTGAGCAGCGCCTCGGCAACGCTGAAGGGATCGCCCGTCTCGCCGACGAACTGGATGAACACTAGCCGGGTGTTGAGGTAGATCGCGACGACACCGAGGCCGATGATCAGCGTCGCACCCTCCGGCAGTTCCGCCCGTGCCCGGACGCGGTAGACGTACGTCACGAGCGTCGTCACCGCGGCGGCAAGCAGCGACAGTCCGACGATCCGGAGCCCCGCCTCGACCAGCGGGTTCGAGAGGACCGTCGCGAGCAGCGTCATTGGGCCACCTCCTCGAACGCCCGCAGCTGGCTCGGTCGCCCGACGATGATCAACGCGTCGCCCGGCGTCAGTTCGGCGTCGCCGTCTGGGGCGACGATCCGTTCCATCGAACGGCGGATCGCCAGCACGGCAACGCCGTAGGTATCACGAATCCGTTCAGAGCCGATCGTTCCCCCGGCAAGATTACTCGACGCCCCAATCGTCACCTTCCGGAAGCGGTTGCCGTGGGCTTTGAGCACGCCGATCGCCTCGTACTCGCGCTGTTTGCCGCGCGAGTGGACGATCACCGGCGCGAACTCGGCGCGGATAACACGCCGGGCGTCCTCTGCCGACAGGGCGATGGTGATGCGGCCCTCCCCGCCCGTCGTCGTCGGTGCGGGTGGCGTACTCGGCGGCACGTTGGCGCTTTCGTCCCCGCCCATCCCCGCAGTCTCTCCCGGCGACTCCTGTGTCGAGACCGTGTCGTCGCCCTCCGTCCGTGCGCTCACGACCGGACCGGTCACCGGCCCGTCGGGAAGCCGGATCGTCACCGAGTCCCCACGGGCGACCCCACTCGGCAGCAGCGTCCTGATCGAGACGGCGCGTTGTCCGGGCGGGACCCGGCGGGAGAGACCGGCAGCACTGGGCGCGGCGGCGACCTCGGCCCGCCCCTGCTCGTCGATCGCGACCGTGACGGCCGCCAGTTCGTACTCCGTGAGAAGTCGCTCTTCGAGCCGGGATTCCAGTTCCGCAAGCGAGAGGCTCGCGGGGAACTTCCAGGAGCCCTCATGAAGCGTCTCCCGGAGACTGTCCGGCAGCGGTGGATACCCCTCGACGTCGAGAATCTCGCCGACCGGTCTGATCTGTATCTGCCCGTACGAGTCGACGCGTTCGACGAGATCTGCTGACAGCCGGCTCTCTCGAATCGATTTGAGCGTGAGCTTTCGCGGGGTTGCCGCCCCGAGCTTGTCGCCCTGACCATGTGCCCACAGACAGGCCATCAGGATGACCAGCACGGCAGTGATACCGGTCCAGCTATCCGCCAGTTGCGGATCGACCAGCCCCATGAGACCGCCGGAAACGCCCGCGAGCGCCCCACCGAGCACGACGACACCGAGACCGGGCATGGTGACGTCCGTGAAGTACTTGAACCCAAAGCCGATCGAGAAGGCGATAAACGCCGGGAAGATCCCCGCGAGAAGCCCGAGATAGATGCCGACGAGAACGTCAGCAACCTGTGCCGAAGTCATTGCGCGTTGCGAGTCGCCCACGGAGTATAGAGGTGGCGTTTATACTCAGACTTCGAACATTATCCACGACGGAGAACGGGTAACGACACCGATGTTGCGCGCAGCTATCCACAACAAAGCGATGCGGAATACCCACGAGGGGCGTACACTCCCCACAACGCTTATATTTTCAAGCGGGAAAGTGGATGTCATGAACCGATCGGTCCGGGTGCTACACGTCGACGATGAGCCCCGATTTACCGGACTGACGACGACCCACCTGCAGCGGATCGACGACCGCTACGTGGTCGAAACAGCGGAGAGTGTAACAGAGGGGCTGGACCGACTGGCGGATGGACGATTCGACTGTGTCGTCTCCGACTACGATATGCCGGGGAAAAACGGCATCGACTTCCTCGAAGCGGTGCGGGAGTCAGATCCGAACCTCCCCTTTATTCTGTTCACCGGCAAGGGAAGCGAGGAGGTCGCCAGTGACGCCATCTCGGCAGGCGTCACGGACTACCTGCAGAAGGATACTGCCACCGAGCAGTTCGAGCTGCTCGCCAACCGGATCGAGAACGCCGTCTCACAGCACCGGACCGAACACGAACTCGAACAGCAACGGATCGTCCTCGAAACAGTGATCGAGAACCTGCCAGCCGGAATCCTCGTGGAGGACGAATCCCGGGAAGTGCTGACGGCAAACACGGAGCTCCTCGAACTGTTCGGCGACGACGTGAGCGTCGAGGAGTTCGTCGGCGCTGACTGTGCACAACTGGCATGGGAGCTCAAAGACGTCTTCGTCCGGAGCGAGGAGTTCCTGGCCTCGATCGAGGACCACCTCGACGCACGCGAGCCAGTCATCGGTGAGACCTTCGAGCTCGCCGACGGTCGGATCGTCGAGCGCGATTACATTCCGTACGAGCTGCCAAGCGGGGCGGCGAACCTCTGGATGTACCGGGACGTCACTGACGATCGGGAACAGACCAGACTTCTGGAGGGGCTGTTCGAGCAGTCGTTACACGGTATCAGTATCAAGGAGATCATCACGGACGAGGAGGGCACGCCGGTCGATTACGAGTATCTACATGTAAACGACCAGTTCGAGGAGTTGACCGGTCTTGACGGCGACGCGATCGTCGGGCGTCGTGCGACCGAGGCTATCGACGGGATCGAGGAGACGGGATTCATCGAAACGTTCGGGGAGGTGGCGCTGGGAGGCGAGCCGAAACGGTTCGAATCGTACTCCGAACCGCTGGATCGCCACTACGAGATCTCGGCGTTCGCCCCGAGCCACGGGCGGTTTATTACCATCTTCTCTAATATCACCGAGAGAAAAGCGAGGCAAAAAGAGCTCGAGAAGTTCAAGTTCTTCGTCGAGCACACGCCCGATTTCATGATCATTCTCGAGGAGGATCTCACCGTCCGATACCAGAGCCCGATCTCGCCCGCGGTCGAGTACGATCCACTGGTCGTCACGGCAGAGAACCCGATCCAGTACGTCCATCCCGACGATCAGAAAGCGGCCATCAACGGGTTCCAGCAGGCGCTAACGAGCCCCGACGAGGTCGTGACGAGCGAGTTCCGGGCGAAGGATGCCGAGGGTACGTGGCGGTGGTTCGAGACTCGCTCCCAGAACTTCATCGGCACCGAGCCGATCGACGGCGTGCTGGTGACGATCCGGGAAGTTACCGAGCGCAAGGAGAAAGAACGGAGGCTCCAGCGACAGAACGAGCGCCTCGATCAGTTCGCGAGCGTCGTCTCCCACGACCTGCGAAACCCGCTAAACGTCGCGGACGGACGCCTGGATCTACTCGCCGAGGACTGTGATAGCGAGCACGTAGCGGAGATCGAGTGGGCGCTCGACCGGATGGACCAGTTGATCGACGACGTGCTGACGCTTGCCCGCGACGGAGAAACGGTCGGCGAGACGGAGCCGATGACGCTGGATTCGATCGCCGTCCAGTGCTGGAGTAACGTGGCGACCGGGGAGGCGACGCTGACCTGCGAGACGTCGGGCGAGATCCGCGCTGATCGGAGCCGGCTCTCACAGTTGCTCGAAAACCTGTTCAGAAATTCGGTCGAACACAACGCCAGGCCGGTGACGATCACTGTCGGCGACCTGTCCGACGGGTTCTACATCGAGGACGACGGACGCGGGATCCCGGCAGCGGAACGCGAGGCGGTCTTCGAGGCCGGTCACTCCTCGACCGAGGACGGCACCGGCTTCGGACTGGCAATCGTCGCGGAGATAGCGTCGGCACACGGCTGGGAGGTCGACGTTACCGGAAGCACAGCAGGTGGGGCGCGCTTCGAGATTACCGGCGTCGAGCAGGTCGAGTGAATCACCGGCGTAAGTAGTAGACGACGACGCCGGGAACGGTCAATCCGACGAAGACGGAAAGCAGTGAGAGTTCGTAACCGAACACCAGGTACTCCTCGGAGAGCGTGCCGGTCCACGCACCGACCGAGAACACGACGGTGCCGTAACAGCCAGATGCGAGTCCTTTCGGACCACCAGCGATACCCAGGAGACGTTCCCACCTCGACCTCTCGACCCACGGGAGCGCGCTGTAGAGCCCCGACCCCAGTCGGCGAACGACACCGCCGATGGCCGGGAGCGCGATCAGCGAGGGGAGTCCGATTCCGATCCCGAACGCACCCAGCAGTCCATACCCCCCGAGCCGTTTCAGTTTCCCCAGCAGGTACTTGCCAAACGCCAGTGCGACCGCCCCGCCGACCAGCAAGACGCCGAGTTCCAGCACGGATAGTTCCCGACCGCCGATCCCGACCCGATACGCGAGGCTATCGGTGAACATACCGAGCGTCAAAAAGCCGAGTCCGGAACCAACAAGGAGCTTCCCACTCCGGCCGCGGGGCCGTTTCGTCCGGAGCGGCGTCGACCGAAGCGCGCTAGCGATCGTCGACATGACTGATGGTAGCAAGGTCGCACTGAAAATCCCACCGGCCGATGCGACCACGAGAGGATCCGGGACAATAGCCGTCAATCGACCATTACTTCAAGAATGATAGTATAATACTACAAATTCTGAAGTAAAGGCGAACACCAGACTCCACTGGTTCAGCCCGGGCCAGCGGATTTTATACGCCGTCGGAGCGATATGCCGGTATGGCAACCGACACCGCCGACGGAACGCTGCTGGTGCCCGTTTCCAACCCGGAGACGGTCGAGCGGCTGCTGGACACTGCCGTCGACATCGCGCGGGGCCGATCGTTACGCATCCTCGCGCTGCACGTCGTCGAGGTTCCGGCACAGATCCCGCTCTCGGAGGGCCACCAGCTCGTCGACGAGGACGGCGAGGAGCGAGCGGTGCTGGCCGACGCGGAGCGCCGGGCCACGGACGCCGACGTGGCCGTCGAGACGACGCTCCGGTACGCCCGCGACGTGGCGACTGGCATCGTCGGCGCGGTCGACGAACACGACGCCAACGGGCTCTTGCTCGGCTGGCACGGGCGTCCGCGTCGCCGGGATATCATTCTGGGGAGCTTCATCGATCGCGTGCTCGCAGAGGCGGACTGTGACGTCTTCGTCAAGCGGATCCGCCGTCCCGCCCGGCACGTCGACTCGATTCTCGTGCCGGTCGCGGACGGCCCCCACTCCGATCTCGCCGTCGAGCTCGCTGAAGCGCTCGCGACGGAACACGACGCCGATATTCGACTGGTCCACGTCATCGGGCCGGACGCGAACACTGCTGCGGTCGAGACCGCGGAATCATTGCTCGCGGAGAGCGCTGCCACGCTCCCGGACGACTGCGATGTCGGGACGGATCTGCTCCGGAGCGATCACGTGCCGGGTGCGATCAACGACGAGACCTCCTATCACGACCTGACGATCCTCGGCGCGACGCGGGACCCGTTCTTGCGCCGCAAGCTCGTCGGGTCGGTGGCGGAAGGCGTCGGGCGCTCCGCGGCGAGCGCCGTACTGCTGGTGCGGAGCGAACCGGAAGAGTAGGATCTACGCGAGTACAGACACGAGCGCGACCGCGACGTACGCCGCCCCACCGGCCACGAGCGGGATCGAGAGGTTATCGTCGACGACGAACTCGCCGATTCGGGGTTTGACGCCGTCGGCGACCATCGCCCCGAGCGCGGCGACCGCGGCGACCGCCGGGCTCAGGAACGGCCACGCGATCGCGAGGCTGATGACGAACATCGCCGCCAGCGAGCGTGGATGTTTGATCGTCCGGAGCTCGTCGGTGCCCAGGAGTCCGCTCACGGGATCACCGATCGTGAGCATCAGGATGGCTGGGACGGCGATCGCGGGCTCGAAGGCGAGTATGACTGCCGTCATGCTGAACGCACCCAGCGCGTAGCCCGCGACCGTCTCCTGTTCGTACTCGCGGGTGAGCTTCTCGAAGATCCACAGATCCAGCCCGGTCCGTAGTCGGAGCAGTTCGATACCGACGACTGCGGCGCTGGCCGCGAGCATGAGCGCGCCCAGTTGCGACCACGTCAGGACCTCGAGCAGGTAGAGCCCGGGGATGATCGAACTGCTCGCGTGGAACAGCCGCCGCTTGATCTCGTCGGCCATCTACGACAGTTCGTCGAACGACAGGTCGCCCGACCGGAGCGCCGTCAGCGTCTCGACGAGCTCGTCGAGGGCGACCCGGACCTGCTCGGTCGAGTCGCGTTCGCGGACCGTCACCGTCCCCTCTTCGAGCGCCTCGTAGTCCACGGTGACACAGAACGGCGTGCCGACCTCGTCCTGTCGGCGGTAGCGCCGCCCGATCGCACCGGAGTCGTCGTAGGCGACCGAGAGCCCGGCCTCACGCAGGTCGGTTGCGACCTCCCCGGCGAGCTCGCCCAGCCCCTCCTTGTCCATCAGCGGGAAGACGCCGACAAAGGTCGGGGCCACTTCGGGTTCGAGTTCGAGATAGGTCCGTTCCTCGCCGTCGACCTCGTCCTCGCGGTAGCTGTGGTCGAGGATGGTGTAGAGCACGCGGTCAATACCGAAAGATGGCTCGACGACGTGGGGCGTGATGTGTTCGCCCGCTTCGGTAACTTCCTCGACGGCGAAGCCGGTCTTCTCGACCGGGACAGTGTACTCCGCGCCGTCGACCTCGACGGTGACCTCGTCCCCCTCGAACGCGGATCGGTCCGTCTCGGCGAGCGCCGCGAGCGCGTCGGCGATCTCGCCCGCCGCGCCGCCGAACTCCGGCCCGAGATAGCTCATCTCCGGATCGACCGTCGCGCGCTCGACGGTCTTCGGTTCGTCGTACTGCCTGAAGATCGTGAACTCCTCGTCCGAGTACTCGCCGTGTTTGCTCAGGTCGTAGTCGCTCCGGTAGGCAAAGCCGGTGAGTTCTACCCAGTCGCCATCCAGTTCCGATTCGGCGTCCCAGCAGTCCACCGAGTAGTGAGCGAGTTCGCCGGGGAGATGCTGGCGGAAGCGAAAGCGGTCCATGTCGATACCGACGCGATCGTACCACTGCTGGGCGATGCCGAGGTAGTAGCCGATCCACGCGCTGGCGATGGTGCCGTCCTCTACTGCCTCGCCGATCGTCGTCGTGATCGGTTCGCCCTCGTCGGCCTGCTGTTCGGGGACGGGATACAGCGTCACCTCGATGTCCTCGACCCGCGCGAGGTCGGGCTCGTCCTCCTCGGGGTCGATAAACAGTTCGAGTTCGGCCTGCGTGAACTCCCGGGTGCGAATAACGGATTTTCGGGGGCTGATCTCGTTCCGGTAGGCCTTCCCGATCTGGGTGACGCCGAAGGGAAGCTGGTTGCGGGCGTACTCTTTGAGCTGGGGGAACTCGACGAAGATCCCCTGTGCGGTCTCGGGTCGGAGATAGCCCGGCGCGGAGTCGCCGGGACCGATGTTCGTGGCGAACATGAGGTTGAAGTCCTCGACCGGTTCGCCGGCGAGGGCGGCACCACAGGACGGACAGGCAAGGTCGTGCTCTTCGATAAGTCCCTCGACCTCCGCGATCGGGATCGCCTCGGCATCTTCGAGGTCGGTGTTGTCCTCGATCAGGTGATCCGCACGGTGACTTTCCCCACACTCGGCGCACTCGACAAGCATGTCGTCGAACGTGTCGAGGTGACCCGAAGCCTCGAAGACGGGTTCGGGCATGATCGTCGGCGCGTCGATCTCCTGGTTGCCCTCCTTGACGGCAAAGCGGTCCCGCCAGGCGTCCTCGACGTTTCCCTTGAGCGCCGCACCCTGTGGGCCGAACGTATAGAAGCCCGAAACACCGCCGTACGCGCCCGAGGCCTGCAGGAAGTAGCCCCGGCGCTTGGCGAGTTCGACGAGTTTCTGACTACTCATACAGCGCCTCCAGCAGGTCCATATCACGGACGACGCCGATGAGCTCGTCACCGGAGACCAGCGGGATCTGCTCGATGTCGTGGGTGATCATCTGCTGGGCCGTCTCCTTCGCAGTCTTTCGTTTCGAGACCGTCACGAGGTCCGATGTCATCAGGTCGCCGACAGTCTCGTCGGGGAGTTCGACGTTCCGGACCGTCATCGAGCGGCTCCCGACACCCTTGATTCCTTCCCACATCCAGTCGTTGTCCTGATCGGCGAAGCTGTTGCCCGTGCGCTCTTCTTCCTCGACAACGCGGGCCACGTCGAGGATATCGACCTCGGTCAACATGCCGGCGGGGTCGCCTTCCTCGTCGAGCACGACGGCGTAGGGGACGTTCGCGTAGAACAGCTCGCGCATTCCGACGAGCAGCGGTGCAGCCTCGTAGGTCGTGTTGATGTCGGTCGTCGCCAGCTCCTCGACGCTCGTCTCGGCGTCGACGTCACCGGTTGCAATCGCGCGGATCACGTCAGTGATCGTGATGATTCCCTCGAGTTCGCCATCGACGACCGGAATTCGGCGGGCGTTCTCGGTCGCCATCAGTTCGGCGAGTTCCTCGACGCTGGCGTCGCGCTCGACCGTCGGAACTTCGTCCATCAGCAAGGCGAGCTGGTCCTCGTCGGGCTGCTCGATCAGACTCTCGCGGGAGACGAGGCCGCGGTACTGCTCGCCCGCATCGGTTTCTTTGACGACCGGCACCGAGGAGAACTCCCGATCCTGCAGGTATTCGAGGGCGTCGTCCCGGCTACCGGGTATCGATACCGTGACGAGCTCCGAACGGGGTGTCATCGCGTCGGATACATTCATACACCGGCGTACGTGCAAAACCGCAATAAACTCCCTGCTTCACGTGCGCATCGAGACGTGACAGCCGAAAGCACTGTAGCTGGCCCAGAAGTGGACAAGCGTTCATATCAAATCCGACGGACTTATCTATGTATTAAAGATAGTTATAGATATGTCCACGTCAGGCTACAGCGAGTCGTTGGCGGACACGCGCGAGGTCGTTGGAACGATCGACGGCGACGGCCACGAGGGCGAGTACGTAATCGCGGATATCACCCGCGATGGGGCGTGGATTTCCACGGATCTCGCCGATGCGGTGGAGCCTGACGAGATGCGATAAGACCGGACGCACTCCGGATGGTCGATTTTTTGAACGATGGGGCCAAAGTCCCGAGCAATGCCGCCAGAGTCTACGGAGAACCCGTACGTCGAGGAGCCGCCGACGGAGTTCGAGCCGGTGGAATCGCTCGACGAGACCGAGGCCCGTGAACAGGCGGATCTCCTCCGGGAAGCGATCCGATATCACGACCGTCGGTACTACCGAAAGGCGGACCCAGTTATTTCCGACAGAGTCTACGACGCCCTGTTTGCCCGCCTCGAAACGCTCGAAGACCGGTTCGATATCGACAGTGCTGACAGCCCGACCCAGCGGGTGGGCGGCGAGCCGGTCGACGAGTTCGAAACCGTCGAGCACGTCGCGCCGATGCTCTCGATCGATAGCACCGAGGACGCCGACGAAGTGCGTAACTTTGCCGACCGGATCGAGCGCGAGTTCGACGGCGTGAGCTACGTCTGTGAGCCGAAGTTTGACGGTATCTCGATCGAGGTCGTCTACGAGGACGGCCAGCTCGTGCGTGGAGTCACCCGCGGTGACGGTCGCGAGGGTGACGACGTGACCGCAAACGTCCGGACGATCCGGTCGATCCCGCTCCAGCTCTCGGGGGACTATCCGGAGTTTCTGGCCGTGCGGGGCGAGATCTACATGCCACGGGACGCGTTTCAGGCGTACAACCGCGAGCTGGTCGAACGCGGCGAAGACCCCTTTGCGAACCCGCGGAACGCGACAGCAGGGACGATCCGTCAGCACGACCCAACCGTGGTCGCCGAGCGCCCGCTGGACTGTTTCTTTTTCGAGGTGCTCGACGCGAGCCGTGAGTGGGAGAGCCGCTACGCCGAGGACGAGACGCTGCCGGAGTTCGGCCTGCGCGTCAACGAACACACCACCCGCGTCGACGACATCGAGGCCGCAATTTCGTACCGCGACAACATCCTCGACCAGCGGGACGACCTGAACTACGAGATCGACGGTGTGGTGATCAAAGTCGACGGCCGGGCCGAGCGCGAGGCTCTCGGGTCGACCGCCCGACACTATCGGTGGGCGGTCGCCTACAAGTTCCCCGCACGCACCGAGGAGACGACGGTCCGCGATATCGCGGTGCAAGTGGGGCGAACGGGCCGCCTGACGCCAGTCGCACTGCTCGATCCGGTCGACGTCGGCGGGGTGACGGTCGCTCGGGCCAGCCTGCACAACCCCGACGAGATCGCCCGCCTCGGCGTCGACGTCGGCGACAGGGTGCGGATCGAGCGGGCGGGCGACGTGATCCCACAGGTCGCGGAGGTCATCGACGAGGACGGCGACGGTCACTTCACGTTTCCGGACACCTGCCCGGTCTGCGAGAGCGCGGTCGAGCGGGACGGCCCGATGGCCCACTGTACCGGGGGAATCGCCTGTGACGCCCAGCTACGGGAATCGCTGGTCTACTACGGGAGCGACGCCGGGCTCGATATCGACGGACTGGGTGAACGGACGATCCGCCAGCTGCTCGATACGGGGCTGATCGAGCGGCTGCCGGATCTCTACCGGCTCGACGCCGACGAACTGGCCGGGCTGGAGGGCTGGGGCGAGCGGAGTGCGCGGAACCTGATCGAGGCGATCGAGGCGACCGAAGAACCCCCGCTCGCTGACTTCCTCTCGGCACTCGGTGTCCCACACGTCGGCCCGGCGACCGCCCGGGAACTGGCCCGCGAGTTCGGCGACCTCGACAGCCTGATGGGGGCGAGCGTCGACGAGTTAGAATCGGTCGATGAGGTGGGTCAGGTCGTCGCCGAGGAGATCCACGAGTTCTTCGCCTCCGAAGCGAACCGGGCGGTGATCGAGGAGCTGCGTGCGGAAAGTGTCGAGCCACAGGCCGCCGAAACCACCGGCGGCGACGAACTCGATGGGCTGACGATCGTCTTCACCGGCAGTCTGGACGGCTACACGCGCAGCGAGGCCCAGGAACTCGTCGAGGCCCACGGTGGATCGGCGACGAGCAGCGTCTCCGGTAACACCGACTATCTCGTGACCGGCGAGAATCCGGGAACAACAAAGGTTGAGGACGCCGCGGAGGAAGGGGTGACGCGGCTCGGTGAGGCGGAGTTCGTGGACCTGCTGTCGGAGCGGGACGTGACACTCAGTACCGACTAGAGGTCCTGTCGCCGGAACAGCGCCGTTCCCACGGTGAGTGGAACGACGATCCACACGGCGAGGACGGCAAGGCCGGTCCAGCCGTTGATATACCACGCGCTCATGTACCGGGGCTGGGCCATGTCCGTGTAGACGAACCCGTGGAGAATCATCTGGTAGGCGTAGTGGGGATTGATCAGCGAGAGCGGGTACATCCACCAGTCGAACTGGAACGCGATCGTCCACTCACCCGTCTGCAGGCGGTTGACGACGGACTGGATTGCCATCAGGCCGGGCGTCCAGACGAACCGGAACAGGACGTAGAGTACGAACACCCCGACGGCAGAGAGCACCGAGGACGAGGCCACGCCCGAAAAGCCGATTGCAAGGCTCAGATACGCCATACCGATGAGCAAGACGCCGAGGACGAAGACCAGATAGTCGACGATCGAGAACGCATCGAACAGCGCGACAACAACGAGGAGTCCGGCGGCAAACGCCAGCAGGACCGGCACGGCAAGCACGACCGAGCGGCCAATGAACTTGCCGAGCATCACGTCGTCACGGGTGTGTGGCAGCGAGAGCGTCAGGCTGAGACTCCCGGACTGACGCTCCCCGACGACGGCTTTGTACCCGAGCAGAACGGCGATGATCGGAACGAACATCACGGCACTATTAAAAAACGAGACGAGGTTTTCGACCCTCAGTTCGCCCTCCGTGGCCCCGCCCAGCAGAGGAACGGACGCGTACAGCGCAGTCAGAAACAGGGCGAGGATAACGAATAGCCCGGAGAGGACGATGAGCGAGCGCGATCTGATCGAGTCCCGGATCTCCTTGCGGGCAATCGCTTCCCAGCTCATTGGTCCGTCCCCCTCGTGACCTGCTCGAACAGCTCTTCGAGCGACGCCTCTTCGATCGAGAAGTCAGTAACTTCGACACCTGTCTCCTCTACTGCTGCGATAACATCCGCCTTCACGTCGTTGGCACAGTCGACGAGCAAAGCATTTCCGTCGGTCCTGACCCCCGAGACGCCGGGAAGTGATCGCACAGCTTCGAGGGCGCGCTTGTCCGGTTGCGCGACGGTAACCCGTAGTTCGTCAACCGAGTTTGTCGATGCACGGAGCGCATCGATGCTGTCTTCCGCGACGAGTTCACCGCCAGTGAGGATGCCGACTCGGTCACAGACTGCGTCGACCTGCGAGAGGATATGGCTCGAAAAGAAGACGGTCGCGCCACGATCCCGTTCGGCCTCGATCAGCTCGCGCATCCGGCGCGCCCCGTTCGGATCGAGTCCGGTCGTCGGTTCGTCGAGAATCAGCAGGTCGGGATCGCCTGCGAGCGCCATTGCGAGAACCAGACGCTGTTTCATCCCTTTCGAGTAGTTGCTGGCCCGTCTCTCCGCGGAGTCGGTAAGGCCGACACGGTCGAGCAACGACTGCGGGTCGGTGTCGATGGCTTTCGATTCACAGGCGAACTCGAGGTGCTGGCGACCGGTGAGCCGATCGTAGACGCTGAAACCCTCGGGGAGGACGCCGATGCGCTCGCGCACGGCGAGCGGATCTTCCTGACAGTCGATACCGAACACTTCGGCGGTGCCGTCAGTCGGTCGGACGAAATCGAGGAGGACGTTGATCGTCGTGGACTTGCCGGAGCCGTTCGGTCCCAGAAAGCCATAGATCTCGCCGTCCTCGACCTGGAGGGAGAGATCACGAACGGCGGTCAGCGAGCCGTACTGTTTCGTGACCTCGTCGAGTTGGATGGCGGCCATATCCGCCATTCACGACCGCATTATATAATTTCTTTGTGAAACAGCGTGGAAAAGTGTCGGAGCGCACGGTCAATGCTCCCTCTCAGAGTGTGTCGTCAGGGTCGTGCTCGCTCGCCATCCGGTCGGCTTCGGCGGCGTAGCGCTCCCGGAGCGCGTCGTCGTCGACCGGCTGCAGGTCGCTCTCGGGGACCGACCGGGCCGCCGTCACGTCGAGTCGAAAGAGCATGTTCGCGGAGAGGTCGCGCTGGTGATATCGGCTCCCGTCGGGCGTCGCGTAGACGAACGAGACGAGGTTTTCGTCGCTATAAGAGCGTTCGACGAGCCAGCACTGCACCGAATTCTCGGACATACGACCGCGTAGCACGGCGGCCGATTTGTATCTGGCGCGAGACCGGTGTAGCAACGATGCAATCATTCATAATGTTTTTATACCTATAATCGAATCGTTTGCATATGAAACGTAGACAATACCTAGCAGGCATTGGCGCAATCAGCGCAGCAACCGTCGTGGGCGTCCCGTCCGTTGCGGGTGAAGAGGACGACGCGATCGCACACTGGGACGTGCCGGAGGGGACTGACGTCGGTCCCGGTAACTACACGTATCCGACGACCGACGAAATCCCGGAAGGGGAGTTCGATCTTGCCGGGTTCACGATTCGCTCCGAAGACGGTGAGTACCACTTCACACAGGAGTACCATCACGGTATCACGAACGAGTGGGGTGGCGACTACGGCTTCTCCCACCAGTTGATTCAGATTTACTTCCACAACCCGGACGCTGATGGAGGGACGATCGAAGCACGGGAGGGCATCAATGCGACGTTCGAGGCACCACATCATCATCGAGTCGTCGTCTCGCCGTTCGAGGACGATTTCGAGCCCGTCGTCGAGGACGCCGAGGGGAACGTCGTCGACGAGGACGTCGAGATCAATACCGAGGACGGCGACAAGATCACAGTTTCCGTTGACGAATCCACACTCGACTATCTGGAAGACGGTGCGGTCGCCGCGCTCTCTGTTGGCTTCGATGGCTACGCCGAGGGGATGGTCCGTCAGGTCACGGCAGACGGCGGCGAGTGGGAGTTCGGCGGCGCGGAGAACGACTACGCCCCACAGGTCATCGACCTCGTAACGCCCGATGACGTCAGTAACGAGGACGCGCTTGCGTACTCCGACGGCGAGTTCGCCGAGATCCCGCTCCTCCAGGTTGGCGATGAGGAGGTCGACGACGACCACGACGAGGAGGTCGACGATCCGAACGGCGACGATGATGACGCCAACGGCGATGATGACTACGACGACGATGACGCCAATGGCGACGACGATGTCAACGGTGACGACGACCCGAACGGCGACGATGATGACGACGACGAAGCCGACGACGACGGCTCGCCCGGCTTCGGCATCGGTGCGGCCATTGCTGGCGCGGCAGGTGGTGCGCTCGCGAAAAAACGTCTGAGTGACGACGAAGTCGAGGAATAACGGCTGAGATACCGCGATCAGTTCTTCCGATTTTATTGATACAGGAGTGAGCGGCTGGCAGAACGTACCGGGTACCGGTAGGTTCGGTTGACGTGTTCTGCAGGGAGTACTCTTGTAAGCCACCTACTCCGTCCGCTCGATGAGACTGACCGTGTCGTCCCCGCCCCGGATTTCGACGTCGTGACGCGTGTGCCGGGCATGCAACTCGGCCCAGCGTCGCACGCCGTGTTCGGCCAGTTGCTCCTCGCTTGCCGGACACTGTCGGCAGTTCGCCCGCCACGTCGCGACGTCGTCGGGGAAGTGGCCCGTGTGGCGCATGTGATCGAGCGCGAACTGTTCGACGGCCTGATTGCCGAGGCCCATGTCGTCAAGTTCGTAGGCGAGATCCCACTCCCGATCGCACCGCGAGCAGGCGATCGTCGGCGTGTCATCGATCTCGTGGGGCGCGTCGTCGGTCATTGGTCGTTGTTCTCGACCAACGCTTTTGAATCCCGCTGTCGAACACGACGGGTCTCGAAACGATTACGTCGGGGACGCGGCAACTCGAAGCTGTGTCCGACACGACATCGGCCGAGGTGCCGGAGTCCGGGAGTGACAGCCCTGTCGTCCTGGTTACCGGCGCTGGCTCGGGGATCGGCGCGGCGACAGCGCTTGCGTTCGCCGAGAAGGGCTGGACGGTGTACGCGACGGACGTCGAGACGCCGTTGTCCGAGGAGATTCAGGCACGCTGTCGGACGCGCGAGCTGGACGTCACCGACGACGAACAGTGTCGGGCAGTCGTTGCGGACGTACTCGCGGAGACAGGCCGACTCGACGTGCTGGTGAACAACGCGGGCTACGCCGTACCGGGGGCGATCGAGGAAGTGCCGGTCGATGAGACAAAAGCGGAGTTCGACGTGCTGGTTCACGGTCCACACCGGCTGATCAGGGAGGTGCTGCCCGCGATGCGCGAGCAGGGATCGGGGACTATCGTCAACGTCTCCAGCGTGCTCGGGCTGGCCGCCTATCAGGGGCTGGGCAGCTACGCGGCAGGAAAGGCCGCGATGGAGGCGCTGTCGGACTCGCTCCGGCTGGAGCTGCGCGGAACCGGGGTTGACGTCGTCCTCGTCGAGCCGCCGTGGGTCGAGACGCCCTTCGCCGACGACGCCCGGGCGGAGCTCGCCGGGCGCGAGCGCCACGAGAGCTACGCGGAGACGTACGCCGCGCTGGAGGACGGCTGGGCACTGGACGGCGGGCCGCTCGCGCTCTCCCCCGAGCGGGTAGCCGATACGATCGTCGCCGCGGCGACCGACCGCTCGCCACGGGCACGATATCCTGTCGGGATCGTGGCGACGTTCATCAGGTGGACGCGCTGGTTTCCGCCCGCGCTCCTCGATCCGATCCGGCGCGCGTTCGGGTGGGCAACGACCCGGATTGGACGGATTGACGCACGCCTGAGACGATGGCGGTAGTGGGACGGCACGCAACAACCTGAACGCCAACACGCAGGTTTTTGTTCGTGGGGAACGGCCAATTGGCTATGAACTATCGGGAGGTCACGACGACCGGGGAGTACCTCGCGAGCTTAGAGCACGGTGCGGACTGGCGCGAGGAGATCGAAGCCCTCGCGGGCGAGGTCGACGCCGACGCGGCGTGGTTCACGGCACTGGGGGCGGTCCAGGACGCCGAGGTGTGGTTCTACGATCAGGACACCACCGAGTACGAGTGCGTCTCCTTTGACGAACCGCTGGAAGTCGCAGGCTGTGTCGGGAACGTCTCCTTGCTCGATGGCGAGCGGTTCGCTCACACCCACGCCGTCCTCTCGCGGCCGAGCGGCGAGGCCCTCGCGGGGCATCTGGATGCCGCGACCGTCTGGGCGGGCGAGGTGTACATGCGGACCTTCGAAGAATCACTGGAACGGGACCACGACGAACGAACCGATCTGGATCTCTGGTTATAGATGCGAGACGAAGACGAACGCTACTTCGACCGGCTGGAAACGGAACTCGACGCCGCGATGGACGTCGCCAGCGAGGCGAAAGCACGCGGCGGCGACCCGAAGCCGGAGGTCGAGATCCCCATCGCCAGGGACATGGCCGACCGCGTCGAGAACATCCTCGGCATCGACGGCGTTGCCGAGCGCGTCCGCGAACTCGAAGGGGAGATGAGCCGCGAGGAGGCCGCACTCGAACTCGTGACTGACTTCGTCGAGGGGCGGGTCGGCGAGTACGACTCGCGCGACGGCAAGATCGAAGGCGCGGTCCGAACGGCGGTCGCCCTGCTGACCGAGGGCGTCGTCGCGGCACCGATCGAGGGGATCGACCGCGTCGAGATCAACGAGAACGACGACGGCACCGAGTTCGTCGCGGTCTACTACGCCGGGCCGATCCGTTCCGCGGGCGGGACCGCACAGGCGCTGTCGGTGCTGGTCGCCGACTACGCTCGCTCGCTGCTCGACGTCGACGAGTTCAAGCCCCGCGACGACGAGGTCGAGCGCTACGCCGAGGAGGTCGGCCTCTACGACAAGGAAACCGGCCTGCAGTACTCGCCCAAAGACAAGGAGACGAAGTTCATCACCCGAAACTGTCCGATCATGCTCGACGGCGAGGCGACCGGCGAGGAGGAAGTCTCGGGCTTCCGGGATCTCGAACGGATCGAGACGAACAGCGCCCGTGGCGGGATGTGTCTCGTCCTCGCCGAGGGGATCGCGCTGAAAGCCCCGAAGATCAAACGCTACACGCGGAATCTGGAGGAGGTCGACTGGCCCTGGCTTGACGACCTGATGGACGGTACGATCGGCAAGGACGACGGGGACGCCGACGAAGGCGACGAGGACGAGAGTGAGGACGAAGACGGCGGCGAGGCCGGGGCTGACAAAGCCGACGAACCGGCCGAGCGCGAGGGACCGCCGCGGGCCGAACCGAACGGCAAGTTCCTCCGGGACCTCATCGCCGGGAGGCCAGTCTTCTCACACCCGAGCGAGGAGGGCGGCTTCCGCCTTCACTACGGGCGGGCACGGAATCACGGCAACGCGACCGCCGGCGTCCATCCCGCGACGATGCATCTGGTCGATGACTTCCTCGCGACCGGCACCCAGATCAAGACCGAGCTGCCCGGCAAGGCCGCAGGCGTCGTGCCGGTCGACACCATCGAGGGGCCGACGGTCCGGCTGGCCAACGGCGAGGTCCGCCAGATCGACGACCCGGCGGAGGCCATCGAGATCAGAAACGGCGTCGAGAAAGTCCTCGACGTCGGCGAGTATCTGGTCAACTACGGCGAGTTCGTCGAGAACAACCACCAGCTCGTGCCCGCGGGCTACACCGTCGAGTGGTGGGTCCAGGAGTTCGAGGCGGCCGGAGCGGACGTCCAGGCGATGCGGGACGATCCGGGCGTCGATCTCGCGGACCCCGACCCCGAGGAGGCGCTCGACTGGGCCACCGAGTACGACGCGCCCCTGCACCCGAACCACACCTGTCTCTGGCACGACATCGACGTCGAGGCGTTCGAGGCGCTCGTCGCGGCCGTCGAGGACGGGACAGTCGACGCGGACGTTCCGGCGATCGAACACAAGAGCGTCGAGCCGTCGATCCTCGACGTGCTCGTACTGCCGCGTTCCGAGACCGTCCGGGAGGCCATCGAGGCGCTCTTGCTCGAACACACCCAGACTGACACGACACTGCGGATCCCCGTGTGGCGGCCGTTCGTGCGCTCGCTTGGCTTCGCAGTCGATGGCGAGGACCTCACGCGGACGTGGGACGAGCTGTCGGCCGACGCCCGGTCGTGGCCCAACGCCGTCGAAGCCGTAAACGAGGTCGCACCCTTCACTGTCCGGGAACGCTCGCCGACCCGTGTCGGAAACCGGATGGGCCGACCCGAAAAGTCCGAATCACGCGAGCTCAGCCCCGCCGTTCACACCCTCTTCCCGATCGGCGAGGCCGGGGGTACCCAGCGCAACGTCGCCGACGCGGCCAAACACGCCGACTCGATGACCGACACGCCCGGCGAGGTCGAAGTCGAGGTCGGCCGCCGTGAATGTGTCGACTGTGGCGAACACACGTTCAAAACCCGCTGTCCGGAGTGTAACGGCCATACGGAGCCACACTACGAGTGTCCCGACTGTGAAAGCCGGCTGTACCCCGACGAGTCGGGCCGGGTCTACTGCGACCACTGTGAGGTCGAGGGCACCAGCGTGGAGACGCGCGTCGTCGACGTCCACGCGGAGTACCGCAATGCGCTCGAATCCGTGGGCGAACGCGAGAACGCCTTCGAGATGCTCAAAGGCGTCAAGGGGCTGTCCTCGCACAACAAAACGCCCGAGCCGATGGAGAAAGGCGTCTTCCGTGCAAAACACGGCGTCTCCTCGTTCAAGGACGGCACCGTCCGGTACGACATGACCGACCTGCCGATCACGTCGGTCCGCGCGAGCGAACTGGACGTCACGGTCGACCAGCTACGCGGGCTGGGCTATCAGGAGGACATCCACGGCGAGGCGTTAACTCACGAGGACCAGCTCGTCGAGCTGAAAGTGCAGGACGTCGTTCTCTCCGACGGCGCGGCGGAACACATGCTCAAGACCGCGGACTTCGTCGACGACCTGCTGGAGAGCTACTACGGGCTCGACCCCTACTACGAGGTCGAGGACCGCGAGGAACTGGTCGGCGAGCTCGTCTTCGGGATGGCCCCCCACACCAGCGCGGCAACCGTCGGACGCGTAATCGGCTTTACGAGCGCAGCCGTGGGGTACGCGCATCCGTTCTTTCACGCGGCAAAACGCCGGAACTGCTTCCATCCCGAGACGGAGATCACATATCGCTCACCCGACGGAGAGTGGGAGCGAGTCGAGATCGAACAGTTCGTCGAGGAGCGCCTCGACGAGCCGAGAACGGATGACTTCGGGACACTGGTCGAAGAACTCGACCAGCCACTGTATGTCCCATCGATGGACGAAGACGGCCAGTCGACTGAGCAGCGGATCGCGACGATCTCGAAACACCCGTCGCCGAACCACCTGATAAAGATCCAGACAACCAGCGGGAAGCAGCTCCGGGTCACCCCGGACCATTCGATGCTTCGATGGGAAGACGGCGTACAGCGAGTGCCAGCCAGTCAGATAGAAGTCGGAGACTCCATTCCGACCCGTTCTACGGGACCCGCTGACCGAACCGCATCAACACAGGCAGTGTCCGCAGACGGTGGTCAAACGGATACCGAGACCGTCGAACGCGTCGAGATAAGCGAATCCGACGTAGAGCACACGTACTGCCTGACAGTTGAACAAACGAACACTCTTGAAGCGAATAAGTTGCTGTCTGGTCAGTGCGATGGCGACGAGGACTGTGTAATGTTGCTCATGGACGGGCTGTTGAACTTCAGTAAGACGTATCTCCCCGATCAACGCGGCGGAAGTGTCGCAGAGAACTCACGGCTCGTTGCTACTGATCCAACAGGAAACGTACGGTTTCTCACTTTTGAAGAGTTCTGGAACAGACTGGACTCGCCGATCGAATATGACGGCAAATTCCGAAAAAAGACCTGTCGCTCGGAAGGCTGGAAGACCTATGCGTTTGATAACAACCACGACGCATCACTGCAACCCATCGAGAAAGCCATCAGATACGAGACAGACGAAGAGCTGCTTCGGATCGAAACGCAATTCGGGCGATCACTGGAGTTGACGAAACACCACAGCCTGTTCCGCTACGGTGAGAACGGTATCGAAGAGATCGCTGGTGCCGAACTGTCGGAGGGCGATCTCGTTGTTGCGCCCCAACAGCTCGATATCGAACCGACCGAAACGACGATCGACGTAACTGAGTGTGTGGAAAAGCCGTACGTCGTAATCGATGACCACGTCGAGGATCTGCTCACCACGATCTGGGAAACGACCGAGAGGGGGGGTCCAGAACACAGGGCGTTCGACAGCGGGCTGTCGTACCGGCTCTCGAGACGAAAAATTTCGTGGGAACAATTTACGACGATTCTCGACACGGCTGGCTATGAGATCCCGACAGATCTAAAAATCGGGTTCGAGGGTTCGACAGATGGGATCGCACGCGAGATCGACATCGACGAGGACTTCGCCTGGCTGCTGGGACTGTATGTCGCTGAGGGGTCCCGTTCGAGTGTCTGTCCAACCATCCACAACTCGGACGAAGACGTGATCGATCATGCAGCCGATATAATCGAATCGACACTCGGTCACGAGCCCGAGCGACGGTGGTCGAACCGAAGTTACGAACTCCGGTTCCCAGCTGTCTTCCGTGCTGTGCTGACTGATCTCGGCCTCGGTGCACATGATAGCTACAGTTCCAGTGAAAAAACGGTCCCCGAGTGTATCCGCAACGCACCGCTGGACACTGCCCGAGCGTTTCTACGGGGATTCATCACGGGTGACGGAAGCGATAGTACGGACGATAACTGTACGACGGTTGCGTTCCATACGACCAGCGAAGATGTAAAAGATGGAATGGTCTTCCTGCTTCACCGGTTCGGACTTGTTGCGAACATCTCGTATCAGGAGAACCGCCCAGGGAATCGACAGCCGATCTATGCGGTTACCGTTTCAGGCGGAGCAACTGACAATCCCTTGCACCGCGTATTGAACGGCAAGCAACCGTATCAACCAAAAAGTCTCGTTGTGGCAATTCCTGAGGCGCTGCGGGAACTACGCGAAATGGAGATACGAGATATCAAAGAGATCATTCCAAAGTATCTCAAGCGTCGGTCGAACATCTCATTGGCCAAACTTACCGAGATATTCGAAGAGCTCAACAGCCGATCACTTCCGGCTGCTGCCGAATCAAAGATTGAGGATCTTCGCCCGCTGGTGAACGGTGATCTGTCATATCTGAAGATACAATCCGTTGATACTGTCGATTATAATGGATATCTGTATGACCTTCAGGTCGGAGGTGAGCCGATTTTCACAGCTAACTGGCTCTATGCGCACAACTCGATGGACGCCCCATTAGTAATGTCCTCCCGAATCGATCCCGCCGAGATCGACGACGAGGCTCACAACATCGACGTCGTCGACGAGTACCCCCTGGAGTTCTACGAGGCGGCCCGCGAGATGGTCGATCCAGAGGACGTCGACATCGAGATCGCCGAGGCGACGCTGGGGACCGATCGGGAGTACACCGACTTCGGGCACACCCACGACACCGCGAATATCGCGCTCGGGCCGGACCTGTCGGCGTACAAGACGCTCGGCTCGATGATGGATAAGATGGACGCCCAACTGGAGATATCGCGGAAACTGCGGGCGGTCGACGAGACCGACGTCGCAGAGCGCGTCATCGAGTATCACTTCCTGCCGGATCTGATCGGGAACCTGCGGGCCTTTTCGCGGCAGGAGACCCGCTGTCTGGACTGTGGGGAGAAGTACCGCCGGATGCCGCTGAGCCGGGAGTGCCGGGAGTGTGGCGGACGTGTGAACCTCACGGTTCACGAGGGATCGGTCAACAAGTACATGCAGACTGCGATCACGGTCGCCGACGAGTTCGGCTCGCGCGATTACACGAAACAGCGCCTCGAAGTGCTGGAGATGAAACTGGAGAGTATCTTCGAGGATGATACGAACAAACAGAGCGGGATCGCGGACTTCATGTGATAAGAGGGGGCGCCAGAGTGGTTTTTGGCCGGGGTTTTTATCCTGCGCGTCCAACCTACGGACAATGTCGCTACTCGGACGGTTCGTCGACTGGTTCGGCGAGCAGACCATGGGCGTGCAGGTCGGGACGACGACCCTGCTCTTTGCCGTCCTGTTCGTGATGGGTCTGTACACGCTTGGCATTCTTCCAGCGGTGATCCTCGTGGCAGTGCTACTCGAACACTGGTACAGAAGCGATATGGACGAGCTAGAGGGGTGGAACGAGTGAACACCGTCCCCGATCGACTACCGAACGGGGACGATGGGCATCAACCAAGTCCCAGCTCTCGGAGATCCAATCGAGCGGCGACGCCACGTTTTTATCGGGGCTTGCCCCTCGTTGGAGTGTGAACACGGCTGCCGACATCGACGAGCGAGCGAAGTCGCTGCTAGGGTACTCGCGCTGGTGGCAGGTCGCCGCCGCCGCGGTGATGATGGCACTCGTGAGCCCGTACCAGTACGTCTGGTCGTCTCTGGAAGGACCGCTCGCGGCCGAACTCGACGCCTCGCTGTCCGCGCTGGGCTTTGTCTTCACCCTGTACGTCGTTGCGATGTCGCTGATCCAGTTCCCGGCGGGCTGGTGGCGGGACCGCTACGGTCCGCGAGCGGTGACGTTCGTCGCAGGACTGCTCGCGGGCGGCGGCTATGTCGCGCTCGCCTTCGCCACCGAACTGTGGCAGGTATACGCCGCCTACGGGATCGGCGCGGTCGGCGTCGGGATGGTCTATACGGTTGCGGTCAACACCGCAGTCAAGTGGTTCCCAGACCAGCGCGGACTGACCACCGGAATTGGTACGATGGCCTTCGCCGCCGGGAGTGCGGCGTTCGTCCCGTTCGTTCGCTACATGGTCAACGTGGATGCACTGTCGACCGGCCTCTGGAGCATGGGCGTCCTCATCGCGGTCGGTATCGTCGTGGGGACCGTCGTACTCAGGGACCCGCCCGTGGGCTGGCACGAGGCGACGGACGAGGGATCGACCGACGGCGGGATCGAGCAACCGGAGACCAGCCGGGTCCAGTACACCTGGCGGGAGATGGTCCGGACCTGGCAGTTCTGGGTCATGTACTTCATGTTCATCGCGGTAAGCGCTGCGGGGCTGATGATCACCGCCCGGAGCATCCTCTACGCGGAGCAGGCCGGTCTGACGGCTGGCGTCGCAACGGTCGCCGCAACCGCACTGCCGATCGCCTCGGGGGGCGGCCGCCTCGTCGTCGGCGCGCTCTCCGATCGATTCGACCGCGAGCGCGTGACCGCACTCTCGTTTCTGGCCTGTGGCGTCGGAACGGTTGGAATCGTCGTCCTCGCCGGGATCGACAGCGGCGTCGGGTACGTACTGACCGTCTCCATCGCCGTCTTCTTCTGGAGCTCGCAGTTCTCGCTGTTTCCCAGTCTGGTCGGCGACTACTACGGGCCCAAACACTCCTCGACCAACTACTCGCTCGTCTACTCGGGGAAACTGTGGGGTGGCGTGTTCGGCGGCGGCGTCGTCGGGTGGCTCGTCGGCATCATCGGCTGGGATGCCACGTTCCTGGTCGGCGGCGCATTGGCTCTGGCTGCTGGTGTTGCCGGGATCTTCCTGCGTGCGCCGCAGTGAGCCATCTCATCCGGTACGGCGGCCGGTGACTCTCCGCCTGCACAGAAGTATCTCGAGTTCACAGCAGTGCAGTATCAATTCTATATAGCCACATATAGTTTACACCTGTATATCAGTCATACCCAGTTCACTCGTCTCAGCCGTCCGAGAGGCTCCCCTGCGGCGTTTATATCCGATCGTGTCGTACGGTCCCATATGAGCCAGCAAACGAAGTCCGACGTATCGCTTGGATCGGCGGTGTACAACGACGACGGAACCAAACTCGGCACCGTTCGCGGCTTCGACGAGAGCGGGTTCTACGTCAGACTCGATCCGGACGCCGAGGCCCAATCCGTCGACCATCTTCGGTCGGGACAGAGCTACGGCGAGATGGACCTGATGTGGCGGTGCTGGCAGTGCGGGGAAATGGGCCAGATAGAGGACATGCCCGAGGACTGTCCGGCCTGTGGTGCCGGCGGTGAAGAGCTATATTACTGGACGGAGGACTAGCTTTTTCGCCGCGCGACGTGCACGTCGGGTATGGAGATTGTCGTGTTCGGGGCGGGTAGCCTGGGGAGTCTACTGGGTGGACTCCTTGGCAGCGAACATCAAGTAACGCTTGTCGGTCGTGACCCTCACATCGCTGCAGTCCGTTCCGGTGGGTTGTCGATCACCGGGACGTTTGACCAGAAAGTACGCCCCGATGCGACGACCGACGGAACGGGGTTGACGGCGGATCTGGCCGTCGTCACTGTCAAGAGCTTCGATACGGAAGACGCCGCCCGGAGCCTCGCAACTGGGGAGTACGACGTCGCGTTATCGGTACAGAACGGGATCGGAAACGAGGAGACCCTGAGTGAGCATCTCGACTATCCCGTGCTGGCCGGGACGGCGACCTATGGCGCACGGCTCGACGAGCCGGGTCACGTCGACTGTACCGGGAAGGGAAAGGTGACGCTCGGCGCACGCAACGGTGGGACGTCATCCACCGCGGACGATATCGCCGCGACGTTCACCGCTGCAGGCATCGACGCCAGCGCAGTACCGGATATGCCGCGCCGACTCTGGGAGAAACTGGCAGTCAACGCGGGCATCAACCCGGTCACCGCACTCTCACGCGTCCGAAACGGTGCTCTCGGGGAGGAACCGCCAAGTGAGATAGCCCGTACCGCCGCAGTTGAGACGGCACGCGTCGCCAGAGCCGAAGGAGTTGATCTAGCCGACGAAACCGTCCGATCAAGAGTCGATACGGTGGTCGACGCGACGGCGAGAAACCACTCCTCGATGTATCAGGACGTGCTTTCCGGGCGGCGCACGGAAATAGAGGCGATCAACGGAGCAATCCTCGAGCGTGCGGAGGGTCACGGGATCGACGTGCCGGTGAACCGGACGTTGGCGGGGCTACTCGGGGCGTGGGAGCGCGAAAACACGAACAACGGGATACGTTAGAAGGGTGCCTGCGGGCCTTCGTCGGCGTCGGCGTCGTCGCTGCTGGATTCGCCTGGGAAGGATGGGCTCATGCCGCCGCCCCCACCGTGACCGCCGTCGTCGCCCGTTCCGGCGTGGACTTTCTCGATTTCGGGGATCTCCTTGACCATCCGGCTCTTGATCGCCTGAATCGTCATCGGGGAGATACCACAGCCGCTACACGCGCCGCCGAGCTGGATGTGGACCTCACCGGTCTCGCGGTCGATGTCCTGAATGGCCGCGCTACCGCCGTGCATCTGGATCTGTGGGAAGTTCCGTCGCAGGAAGTTCGCCACGCGCTCTTCCAGGTCGTCTCCCTCTGCCGTCTCGGTGCTCATATCCATTCGTACGTAGCCAGCGTCCTTAGACCTTTGGAGTCGGGCCTGCTGGCGACTACTCCGTCAGTCCGAACACGCGTTCGAGCTCTGCCTCGATCTCGTCGAGGTAGATGTCGAGCGTTTGCTCCAGTTTCTCGTCGTCGACGATGATCGCCGTCACGCGCTCGGTCGGATTCTCGGGAAGCTCGATCCGGAACTCGCCATCCTCGTAGAACGGTTCGCTCTCATTGAGGATCTGCTGGTCGATCGCATGGATCAGTTCGGAGTCGTACGCGTCGTTCATCGTCTCGAAGGCGTTCTTGTACGCGCGCTGGAGTTCGGGAAAGTAGTGGACGTACTTGTCCTCGAACTTCTCGGGGTCGAACTCGCTCATACTCGGCGTAAGGCCGTTCGTACACAAAAGCAAGCCGAAATCCCACTGTCTCGTTCTCTCCACAGCACGGGTGAGACGACCCCGTGCGAGCGATATATCCGCACGGCGCACTATATTGAGAGTATGACGGACACGGAGACGACACGGCGGCGAGTCCTCTCGGCGACCGGCGCGGCGCTCGTCGGGGGGCTCGCAGGGTGTGTGAATGCGCCGGAGTCCGAGGAGAGCGAAGCGGCGTCGTCCCCGCAGATAGAATCCGACGCGGAGAGCCCGTACGCGGCAGTCTACGAGGCGGTGATCGATTCCGTCGTACTCGTGCAGGTAACCGGATCGGAGTTCGGACAGGGAGAAGGGACTGGCTTCGTCTACGACGACGAGCACGTGATCACGAACGATCACGTCGTAGCGGGAGCCGACGTGATCGACGTCCAGTTCGAGGGCGGCGCGTGGCGATCGGCATCGATTGTCGGCACCGATCCGCACAGCGACCTCGCGGTGCTCGACGTCGATGAGAAGCCGGAATCAGCGACGCCGCTTCGCCTGTCGGAATCGGATGCTGTCGTCGGGCAGGAAGTCGTGGCGATCGGAAACCCGCTTGGGCTCGACGCCTCGGTCTCCCGTGGAATCGTGAGCGGCGTCGACCGATCGCTACCGAGCCCGACCGATTTCAACATCCCCGACGCGATCCAGACCGACGCCGCCGTAAATCCGGGCAACAGCGGCGGGCCGCTGGTAAACCTCGATGGCCATGTCGAGGGAGTCATCTTTGCGGGCGGGGGCGACAACATCGGCTTTGCCATCTCGGCGGGGCTCGCCCGCCGCGTGGTTCCCTCGCTTATCGAGACCGGCGAGTACGAACACTCGTACCTCGGTGTTCGGTTCGCACCAGTTACTCCAGAAATCGCAGAGGCGAACGACCTGGAGGAGGCCCGTGGCGTGCTGATCGCGGGTGTCGAATCGGGCGGACCAGTCGATGGCAGACTACAGACGAACGGAAATCCGGCGAGTCGCGAGGGTGATATCGTGGTTGGCATCGACGGTACCGAGATTCCCGACGGGAACGCGTTCTCGTCGTATCTCGCGCTCGAAACGAGTCCCGGACAGACGGTATCGATGACAGTGATCCGCGACGGCGTTGAGCAGTCCATATCGGTGACACTCGGGTCTCGAAACGACGCCTGACGGCGTTCTGGATTTCTGCGGTTCGATGGCCCTGACAACTGCTACCGCGACGAAACGTCCAGTAATAAATCACATGTCACGATATAAAATACAGATCACTCTGACGAACTGATCGGAGAGGACGGCGCGTCGCCGAGCCCCAGTTTGAGGAAGACAGGTAGCGTGACGAGGGCGATCAGGACTTCGAGTCCGCCGACGACGAGAAAGGCGAGCGGGTAGGTGTAGGCGTCGGCGATCGCGCCGCCGACCAGAAAGCCCGCGAGAAAGCCGACACTGCCGAAGAGGTTGAATCCGGCCATCGCCGTGCCACGGTCGATATCGCTGGCCACGTCAGTTACGAGCGCCATCGTGGCGGGCGCGAGCAGCGCACCGAGGACGCCGATGAGGACCATCCCCGCCCCGGCGAGTTCGACCGTCCCGGCGCGGCCGATGGCGACGATCCCGAGGCCGTACAGCGATGAGCCGAGGACGATGGGGATCGTCCGCCCGATCCGATCCGAGAGAGCGCCAAGCGGGTACTGCAGCAGGGCGAAGGGAGCGAAAAACAGCGCGAGCATGATCCCGCTCTCACCGGGCGAGAGATCGAAGGTCGCCTCGAAGTACGCGACGCCGACGAGCGCAAAAAACCCCGCCGTCATCCGGTCGATCATCCCGAAGGCGTAGGGGATCGACAGCGTCGGCGTCCGCCGGATCGTCGCGAGCGCTTCGCGCGTACTGCGTCGGCCCTGCGGTGCGCGATCCTCGACAAACGACACGAGCACGCCGACGAGTGCCAGCAGGACGGTCGCCGCATACAGCGGGGCTAGCGGGGAGAGTTCGGTTAGCTGTCCGCCGATTGGCGCACCCATGGCGGTGCCAAGGCCGATGGCAATTCCCGCCGCACCCATGTTGCGGCCGTGGCCCCCATCGAGATCCATCAGCATCGTGATCGCCAGCGAGAACGCGCCGATGGTCGCCGCGCCCTGCAGGACGCGCAAGAGGAGGACGGTCTCGAAGGTGGCAAGCGACAGCCATGGCAGAACGGCCAGCAGGCCGTAGCCGAGTGCGCCGCCGAGCGCGCCGAGGACGATCCAGGGGACCCGTCGCCCCGTCGCGTCGCTGATCGCCCCCCAGACCCCGACAAAGACGATGAACGCAGCGAACTCGGCACCGAGAAACCACATCCGGGGCTGGAGTTCGGTCGTCGCGCCTAGCGTCGCGACGAGCTGGCCGAGACCGGGGTACAGCAACACCTGCGCGAGCAAGACGACGTAGATGACCGCCGCGAGCAGGAGGCGTTCGCGTCGCGTCGAAGACACGCGATGGTATTAGTCTGCGATCAGGTTACCTGTTATGTTTCGCGTCGTGTCCGGCCCGAAATCGTACTCGTGTCACTTGGCGGGCGTTGTGGGACGCTGATCCACATCGGTATTCGTGTTCGCTGACGCGGACTGCTCGGTCCCGTTGTCGGGGTCGTCGTCTCCATCGCCAGCGTCGGCTCCCGTGCCGTGACCGCCGATGAACTGCTTCGTGCGCTCGTGGCTCGGATTCTCGAAGAACGACCGGACATCACCGCGCTCGATGACCTCCCCGAGGTACAGGAAAACAACCTCGTCGGCGATCCGTCTGGCCTGGTTCATGCTATGTGTCACCATGATGATTGTGTACTCGTCTTTCAGATCGACGAGAGTCTCCTCTACGCGCTCGGCCGAGATCGGATCGAGGGCCGAGGTTACTTCGTCACAGAGCAGGACCTCCGGCTCCACTGCGAGCGAGCGTGCGAGACAGAGCCGCTGAATCTGTCCCGTCGAGAGCGACGCCGCGGGCGTGTCCAGACGGTCGTGAACCTCCTCCCAGAGGTTTACCTTCTTCAGATACGTCTCGACGATCTCGTCGAGTTCCTCGCTCGATTCGTACTCGCCGTGGAGGCGAACGCCGTAGGCCACGTTCTCGTAGATCGAGAGCGGGAGCGGCGTCGGCGTCTGCGGGACGTAGCCGATCCGGCGGCGGATCTCCGGGGCCGGGTCGTCGGTATTGTAGATCGACTCCTCGCCGAGCAACACGTCGCCCTCTATCTCGACGTTGGGCTGGATCTCGTGGAGCCGGTTGAGCGACTTCAACAGCGTCGACTTACCACAGCCCGATGGGCCGATAATCGTGGTCAACTGGTTCTCCGGAAACGCGATGTTGACGCCTTTGACCGCCTCGACGTCCTCGTTTCCGGTGTACGTTACTGACAGGTTCTCCGTTCGAATCGCTGGGGGTCGAGTCATGCGTGTCTACCTCCGGGTACGTACTGTGCGAACCGTCCCGCGAGCAGGCGCGAGACGACGATCAGGCCAAGCACGACGACGATCAGGACAAACGACGCCGCGTACGCGTGTGCTCGTACTTCCTCGTTGAACGACATCGAGTTGTCGAAAATCAGGACCGGCAGCGTCGTCGCCGGTTCGAAGAGGCCGTTCGGCATATTGGTGCTGCGACCGGCGGTAAAGAGGACCGTCGCCGCGTCGCCGATGCCGCGGGCAAACCCCATGATGACGCCCGCGACGATGCCGGGCAGGGCCGCGCGTGCAGTCATCTTCGCGGTCTCGAACCGCGTCGCACCGAGCCCATAGGTCGACTCCCGAACGGTGTCGGGGGCCGACCGAAGCGCCTCGTCGATGTACCGGGTCATAATCGGATACTGGAAGACGGCGATAGCGATGATGCCGAAAAACAGGCTCGTCCGGGCACCGACCGCGATGACGATCGTCAGAACGAACACACCGTAGACGATCGGCGGCGTCGCCCAGAGGACGTTCAGGAACATGTTCACCGCGTCCGAGAACCGTTCGCTGGAGTAGTCGCTCTGGAGGTAGGTTGCGGTCGAGATTGCGAGTATCATCGACACGAGGGTCGCCGGGCCAACGATGAACGCGCTCCCGAGGACGGCGTGGAAGAACCCGCCCGTTCCTTCGAGGGCGTAGCGCGATCCCGGCGGGGAGACCACGATCGAGGGGTCGGCGAGCAGGACGCGGCCCCCGCGGAAGATCGTTACGCCGATCACGACCGCCATGACGAAGACGACGAGGCCGGCAGCGGCCCTGGCGAGCACGCCGAAGGCGCGCTGCTTCGCGTAGCGATCCATCAGTACTGCCACCTCCGTCGGAGGCGGCGCTGGAGCAACATCGCGCCGAAGTTGAAGATCCAGACGACGACGACCAGCATCAGCCCGACGAAGATCAGCGCAGACTGCGTAATCGGGATCGACATCAGTTCGCCGAAGTCGCTGACGATCAGCGTCGGCAGGGTCTGGCCCGTCGCGAACAGCGAGTCGGGGATCTGTGTCTGCCCGCCGATCAGCATCGCCGGGACGATCGTCGCGCCGAAGACTCGCCCGAAGCCGAGCAGGACCGCGGAGAAGATGCCGGGGCCTGCGGCACGCAAGAGCACCGACCGGATCGTCTCCCATTTGGTCGCGCCGACGCCAAGCGACGTTTCTCTGAGCTCGTCAGGAAGCGCTTCCAGCGACTCGACCGACAGCGAGATCATAAAGGGCGTAACGACAATCGCCATCACAAGGCTGACCGTCAGTATTCCTAACCCGGTGGCGCTGGCACCAAAGAGGGGCGCAAGGTAGTCACCGACGAGTGGCACCACGACGACCAGCGCAACGAGGCCGAAGATCACGCTCGGAATCGCCGCAAGAACGTCGATAAATGACGAGACGAGCGTCTTCATCCGGCCCTCGGCGTACTCTGCGATGTAGATCGCCGTCAGGATCGCGATCGGGGTCCCCATGAGCATCGACAGGACGGCGACGTAGACCGTACCCACGATCGCCGGGAGGAAGCCGAAGCTGTTCTGGGAGGGATCCCAGTCAGTCGAGGTCAGCATCTGGACCACCGAGTACTCCGAGAGCAGCGGCAGGGATCGGTGGACAAGCGTGAGCACGATCAGGGCGAACAGCGCGATCGCAAAGTAGCCTGCCATCCGGAGCCACAGCTCGCTGACGCGCTCGATTCGGAGTCGCTGTCCGAGTCGGGGTGTGTCAGTCGATTCGGCCATTCCGGATCACGGTCCCTCGTCGAGATTCGTCTGTGCTTCGTCGACTCGGTCCTCCTCCAGCGGGACGTAGCCGTTATCGGAGACGTACTGTTGGCCCTCGGAGAGGACCCACTCGACGAACTCGTAGGCCTCGTCCTCGAACTCGCCGTCAGAGGAGAGGAACATCTCCCGCGCTGGCGGCGCTGGGTAGATCCCGTCCTCGACAGCGGCGAGGAACTCCTCGCGGGTCTCGTAGAAATCCTCCTCCTCGGAGAGGGTGCCGTCCCCATCGAGATCGATCGGGACGGGTCGGATATCACCCTCGAGTTCGCCGCTTTCGAGATCGTAGACGTAGTTGATGTTGTTCAGCGAGATGGCCGACTCGTCGTTGCCGATGGCCTGCGCGACGCGCTGGTCGCCGTCGTGGTTACCGTCGGACCATTCTTCCATCTCGTTTTCCGTGTGAGCGTGGTCCTCACCGCCGAGGAAGTCGCCCCACTGCATGTACGCCGCGGAGGCGTCCGACCGCCCGTAGACGGTGATCTCCTCGTCGACATCGGTGTCGTAGAGCTCGCCCCAGTTGGTGATCTCGCGGGTGAAGATCGCTTCTAACTGTTCGCGGGAGAGCCCGTGTTCCTGAATCTCGTCGAGGACAGGATTGTTCTCGTTGACCGTCCCGACGACCGTATCGATGAGCATGGGTACCGCGAACAGCCCCTGCTCGATCTCGGCCTCGTCGGGCTGGCGGCCCATCATCGCGATGTCGACCTGCTCGTTGAGAACGTCCGAGACGCCGACACCGGTGCCGCCACCGCTGATGTCGAAGGAGACATCGTGGTCGTCCTCGTAGAGGTCCGCCCAGACTTCGACCATCGGCAGCGGGCCGACACCCCCGGAGATCCGCACCGCGGAGTCCGAGTCACCGAAACAGCCCGCAAGTCCGAGAGTAGCGCCAGTACCGAGAAGCCCCAGTGCGTCGCGACGAGAGTAGTCTCGTGTCATCGTTGAGAGTTCGTACAGGCTACACTCATGTATCCCCTCTCACTCCAGCAAATTCGGGCCGTTCATCGTAAAGCCGGAGAAAATTGCGATCCCTGTGAGAAAGACACATTCAGGATCCCGAAACGGAAGCAGATGGCGATAGATCGGCGCTACCCGAAAATGTCGGTGTAAAAACAGTCAGCTGTACAGTCGCTGTTCCTCAACCAGCTGCAGTATCACCTTGATCGGACCGAGTCCGGGCGATACACTGTCGCTAACGGCCGCCAACCCCATTTGGTAGTATTCGCCGGCTCTGCAGTCGGACCATTGCGTGAGGAGACTGCTAAACTGGAGTAAGCAGCCACAAAACAACGGTTTACATGAACTCTTGCCGACACAGGTAGAAGTAAGAATTTCTGGTTCCCAGCACGTAAAAACAGCATGGGTCATGCAAACAAGCGACAATATTTGCGAATATTGCCGTAACTGACAGTTATAGGAGTGTGGAGATATATGCACAGTACACATGACTAACCGGGATCTCTCGAAGTTTCGAACGCGGAGCCTCCACGCGGGGCAGTCGCCGGACCCGTCGACCCGTTCGCGCGCACCGCCGCTCTATCAGACGACCTCCTACGTCTTCGACGATGCCGACCACGCCGCGGAGCTGTACGCGCTGGATCGCGAGGAGGACATCTACTCGCGGATCAGCAATCCGACCGTCTCGATGCTGGAAGACCGACTGGCGTCGCTGGAAGGGGGAGCGGGTGCAGTGGCGACCGGTAGCGGGATGGCCGCGCTCGACGCGGCGACGCTCGTGCTCGCCGAAGTCGGCGACAACGTCGTCTGTTCGACTGACACCTACGGCGGCACCTCGGCGTACCTCTCACACACCGCGAAACGACGCGGCATCGAGGCCCGGTTCGTCCCGACGCTCGACATCGACGCCTACGAGGAGGCCATCGACGAGGACACGGCCTACGTTCACGTTGAGACGATCGGGAACCCCTCGCTGGTGACGCCGGACTTCGAGGCGGTCGCCGAGGTGGCCCACGCCCACGACGTCCCGCTGGTGGTCGACAACACGTTCGGGACGCCCGCGCTCTGTCGCCCGCTCGAACACGGTGCGGACGTGGTCTGGGAGTCGACCACGAAGTGGATCCACGGCTCCGGGACCACGGTCGGCGGCGTCCTCGTCGAGGACGGCGAGTTCGACTGGGCTGCGGGCGGCTACGAGGAGATCGCGGGCCAGAACGCGGCGTATCACGACACCGACTTCACGCGGGATTTCCCGGAGACACCCTTTACCGCTGCAGTCCGATACCGCTCGCTGCGCAGTCTCGGCAACCAGCAGAAGCCGTTCGACGCCTGGGAGACCCTGCAGGGCGTCGAGACGCTGCCGATCCGGATGGAGAAACACTGCGAGAACGCCGCGATTGTTGCGGAGTATCTCGCAGAGCACGACGACGTGGCGTGGGTATCCTACCCCGGTCTGGAGAGCCACGAGACCCACGACAACGCAACCAAGTACTTGGAGGGAGGATACGGTGGCATGGTTGCGTTCGGTCTCGAAAACGGCTACGACGGCGGGCGACGGTTCTGCGAGGCAACGGAGCTCGCGAGCTTCCTCGCGAACATCGGCGACGCCAAAACGCTCGTGATCCATCCCGCGAGCACGACCCACGGCCAGCTCACCCCCGAGGAACAGAAAGAAGCGGGCGTGACGCCCGATCTCGTGCGCCTGTCGGTCGGGATCGAGGACCCCGCGGACATCCTCGCGGATATCGAGGCGGCCATCGAGGAGGCGACCGCACAATGAGTGGGCGCACAGAACGGGAGGGATGCCGATGAACGCCGACGCCGGCGTCCTCTCGCTTGGCGAGTTCGAGTTCGAGTGCGGCGAGTCGATCCCGCAGCTAGAGGTCGCCTACGAGGCCTACGGCGAGTTCGACGGCGACAACGCCGTCCTCGTCTGTCACGCGCTGACGGGCAGCGCCCACGTCGGGCACCGGCGGCTGGACGACGAACCGGCGGAGGCCCAGCCCACGGGCGGGCAGGCCCACGCCTGGTGGTCGAACATCGTCGGGCCCGGCAAGGCAATCGACACGAAGGAGTACTACGTCGTCTGCGTGAACATCCCCGGCTCCTGTTATGGCACGACCGGCCCGGCGAGCACGAACCCCGAGACGGGCGAGCCGTACGGACCGGAGTTCCCGCCCGTAACTGTCGGCGACTGGACCCGCGCACAGCGGCAGGCGCTCGACGCGCTCGGCGTCGGCCGACTGCACGCCGTCGTCGGCGGCAGCGTCGGCGGCATGAACGTGCTCGACTGGGCCAAACAGTACCCCGACGACGTGCGGAGAGTGATCCCCATCGCGACCGCAGGGCGGGTCGATCCCCAGTGTCTCGCGCTCGATGCCATTGCCCGGCGGGCGATCCGGGCGGACCCGAACTGGAACGGGGGCTACTACTACGACGGCGAGCCGCCGTCGGATGGCCTCGCGCTCGCCCGACAGATCGGCCACGTCATGTACCTCTCGAAGGCCTCGATGAGCCAGAAGTTCGGCCGCCGTGCGGCGGGCCGGGACGCCGGCGGCGAGCCGTTTCCGACGGATGCCGCGGCCGCCTTCTTCCCCTACCGTGATGTCGAGTCGTATCTCGATTATCAGGCCGACAAGTTCGTGGACCGCTTCGACGCCAACAGCTATCTGTACCTGACTCGGGCGATGGATAACTACGACCTCGCCTCTGGCTACGAGAACGACGCCGACGCGCTCGCAGCCTACACCGGCGAGGCGCTCGTGATGAGCTTTACCGGCGACTGGCATTTCACGACCGAGCAGGCAGAGGCGCTCGCGGGAAGCTTCCGGGAGAGCGACGTCGACGTCGCCCACCACGTCGTCGAGTCGGATCATGGCCACGACGCCTTCCTCGTCGAACCGGACAGCGTCGGCCCGCCGGTCGCGGACTTCCTCGCGGCAGGCGTCGACGGGAAGGCCGTAACCGATACCGACGACGATGACCCGCGGGAGGAAAGCGAGTTCGCGCCGGTCCACACCAGCCTCTTTTCGGACTGAGCGCGGTCGGTCCCGAACCAGTTTTTACGGTCGATGGCCTGGTGTCGATATGAGCGTTCGCGAGGAGTTCGACGACTGGGCGAGCGAGGGACGCGATCGGGGGATGGAACAACGACACTGGCACACGGCGAGACACGTCCTCTCGCGGATGCCAGTCGAGGACGGCGAGACAGTACTGGATCTGGGCTGTGGGAGCGGCTACGCCGCCCGAGCGCTGCGCGATGCTGGCGGCGCGGGCCGGGCCTACGGCCTCGATGGCTCGCCCGAGATGGCACACAACGCCCGCGAGTACACCGACGACGACAGCGTCGGCTTCCTGATCGGTGACTTCGGGGATCTGCCGTTTGCGGACGACAGCGTGGATCACGTCTTCTCGATGGAGGCCTTCTACTACGCCGCCGATCCCGTCGAGACGCTCCGGGAGATCCGGCGGATCCTCCGGCCCGGCGGCACCTTCTACTGTGCAGTCAACTACTACGAGGAGAACGTTCACTCACACGAGTGGCAGGAGTTCATCGAAATCGAGATGACCCGGTGGGATCGCTCGGAGTATCGCGCGGCTTTCCGCGAGGCCGGGCTTCACGTCGCCGAGCAGGACACGGTTCCGGATCGTGAGACCGAGATCCCGCCCGCAAGCGAATTTCCGACCGAGGAGTGGGACAGTCGTGAGGCGATGGTCGAGCGATATCGTGAGTTCGGGACGCTGCTGACCGTCGGCATCGCGCCCTAGGAACCGTCTGGTTCTGTGTCGTCGGTGCGACTTCGGCCGGGTGTCGTGCTGGCTCGGTCTGGAGAACGTGATTGACACCACGTATCGGATGTCCCAGAAAGCCCTCGGGCCGCTGGCAGTCGCACAGCGACATATCGCCTCCGGCGATAGGGGGTCGCTGTGACGACCAGGTAAATGCCAGCGCCCCTCGCCCTTTCGATCCGCCAGGACAGCACCCACGCCTGCCCTTCCCCGGCTCGCGCGGCCCGACGGCACGCGCTCGCGGCCCCGCAGGGAGTGCGGTGCCGTGGCGGTTGCAGTGGCGCGCGCTGGCTGGCGCTCGTCGCCAGCCAACCTGTGCGAGGTCTTGGCGAGGGATCCGAGCAGAGGCTCGAAGGACGAGCACGTCGAGTCCTTCGGTGGATGTCGCGGAACGCAGTGGAGCGACGAGGGTGGGGAGGGTGAGGCTGTGTCGGGTGGATCGAAAGGGGCCGTGGCGCTCGGCGGGTCCGCGGCCAGCAAGCACCGCAGCGAAGCGAGGAGCGCACGGGCGCAGAGCCGCCGAGCGGCGCGGGGGCTTTCGGGGCGTCTGTACTTCACTCGGTGAGTCAACCGAATACGGAGACTGCGGCGAGGAATTTCGAGTATCGTCGACAACATCATCTCGGTCAGTTCCCGAAGCGAACAGGAGAGCAACCAAATGTGACGTTGTAAATAATGTTACAATGTTACGCCGCGCGCTCCGGCGACATGCGATCAGCGGTATATTGATTTTCGATCGCTCATCGTTCGTAGACCCATATTTTCTATTCATTCATAACAATATAAATGACAGGCCATGTATGTCACAGAGTATGAATAGAATGGTCACGGCGGCAGGATTAGTTGGACTTCTATTGATTTTGTCAACAAACTATTTGCTTCCAGCCGTTAACTATGAAGGGCTGTTCACCCACGCATTTCTTCCAGTAATAGGATCAATAATGGCAATTGGGTGTGGCCTATACCTTCTTGTATCCGCAGTATCTGATTACGCTTCTTGAGCTACCCACGACTAAACTCGTGGGGTTCAGCGTGGAAGCGGGAGAACCGTCACCGATCCTTCTCGCCCGCCGGAATCACGACATCCAGCCAGTTCTCCTCGGGCGGAAGCGGACAGGCAAACGTCTCGCTGTAGGCACAGAACGGCGAGTACGCCAGATTGAGATCGAGGACGATCTCATCGCCCGTCTCCAGTTCGCGGTCGCTCTCGAACTCGATGTACCGACCGCCCTCGTAGGTCTGCTGGCCGGTCGTCTTGTCGCGGAAGGGAACGAAGTAGCCCTCGTCGCCGTCCTGCTGGTAGGCGTGGAGATGCTGTTCGACGCCGTTGACCAGAAACGCGAGCGTCAACTCCCGCAGGTACCTGACCTCGGTTCCCGCGCTGGTGTCCATGGTCACGGGGGCAGGGTCCTCGTGGACGGTCACGGCGGCGTCGACGCGATACTCGGGGTCGGGATCGAAGTACTCCAGCCCGTCGAAGTCCTCGCGCTCCTCGGGGGGAATCGGCGACTGGCGGTGCTCGGCGAGAAAGCGGTCCTTCTCGGCGCGCTGGGCACGCAGCTCCTCCTCCCAGGCGTCGACGTCGAACTCGGTATCGCTCATACCCGGAGTACTCGGCCGAGGCCCAAAGGGACGTTGCCTGCAGCCGGGTCCACAGCCTTTTATTCGAGCGCACGCCGAGAAGAGTCTCGAAAAACAGGTAGACACAGTATCATCGAGCAGTTCAGCTCCGCCGAGAAGTATATCGAAAACCGTGACGAGACGCACTCAAACTCGCCATCAGAGCGGCCGCTGTGAAATCAACAATGTGCTACCCACGAGCGTTCTTTGATTGTGTCTGTACCCCTGAAGGAGTGGGTGCCCGCGCTACATCTGTCTGAAGATCGTATGCGCCGAAATGTATATATAGGCCAATCTTGTTACACGGTCACAGTATGGCTGATCCAAACAGGTACACCGAGATGGTACTCGACGGACAGGAGTACGAACTCATCCGGGCGAGACACGGACTCCTGAGCCGGTGGTCGATCGCACAGAAGGTCCGTGGCTGTAGCTACCTCCTGTTTGCGGGCTCGGCGACCGTACCAGTGATGGCGTTTCTGCCACAGTCGGTCACCGAGACGTACTTCACCGGGAATCCAGCCGTTACCGAGGTGGCGTTTTCCGCGTTGTTGCTGCTCAGCGTTGCGTGTCTACTCGTTGCAGCGGTCGGTCTGGGCGCGATCTCGGCGTATCAGTCGTCGCTCGAGGAGATCTCCGAGAGTCAGGCGTGGTCGCTGGTCGGCTTCGAGGACATCTTTTCTGGCTTTGGGTTCGTCACGGGGTTGCTCGGGATTACGGCGACGCTGGTGCTGGCGGGACTGGGCCATGCCGGTATCGGGACGCTCGAAAGTCTGGCGGCCTCGGGGGTTCACCCGTACCACGACGAGTTCTTCCTCAGCATGACGGTACTGACCGCGGGCGGGGTCGCTTTCTGTACTGGCACGAACATCTTCGTGGTGGGTACCTTCCTCGAACGGCTGGAGTGACGCGTTCGCCGGAGACCAAAACGGTATATCGGTTCGGCCAAGGGTAACGCACGAGTGACCCGAACCTACTCACAGGAGCGTTATCTCGCGGCGAAACGGACGATCGACGACCGGTCACTGAACCGGACCGTCCTCGACGAACTGGCGCCGATACTTGCGGATGCGTCCGACGTCGTCGAGATCGGCGCTGGGATCGGAACGATGTGCCAGCGCCTCCTCGACTGGGAGCTGTTACCCAACCAGTTGACGTACACGTTGGTCGATGTCGATGGGGATTCGATCGCTGCCGCGAAAGAACGGCTCTCCGACTGGGCGGCGTCGGAAGGCTATACTGTCACCCAGGACAGCGGGATTACCCTCCGCCGCGACGAGCAGGAAGTCAGGATCGAGACGGCGGTGGTGGACGCCGCCGACTATCTTGCGACCGAGACACCGGATCTGGTTATCGGATCGGCGTTTCTCGACCTGCTCGACTCCGCGGAGGTCGACGAGCTATTCGACCGTCTCCCAGCGGGCTGTCACTGTTATTTTCCGATCACCTTCGACGGCGGGACGACGTTCCAGCCGACTGTCTTCCCGGCGTTCGACGATCATGTCGTCGAGCGATACCACGAGGATATGATCCGCCGCGAGAACCCGGGAGATCCACACGCTGGCCGACACTTGCTTTCACGTGCGGCGAGCGATCACACGTTGATCGCCGCAGGGGCATCCGACTGGGTCGTCGCTCCCGGCGAAAACGGATACCAGGCAGATGAGGCGTATTTCCTGCATCACATTGTCGATACGGTGGCCGCGGCTCTCGCGGATGATCCGGCAGTCGACGGCGACCGGCTGGCGCGCTGGGACGATCACCGACACGAGCAGATCCTTCGCGACGAACTCGTCTACGTCGCTCACCAGCTAGACGTCTTGCTCACCGTCTGATTGCTTCCCGAGAAACGCCCGAATATCGCTCATCGATTCGCCCCACGTCGGATGCTGTCTCGCTGTCACGAGCGCACGTTCGCCCATCCGGGCAAGTCTCCCGCGCTGGTCGTCGAGTGCCTGCAAGTGTGCTGCGATCCCACCCTCGTCACCCGGCTCGACCACGAACCCGTTGTGGCCATGCTCGACGAACTCGCCTGCGCCGCCGACGCTCCCGGCAATCGGGACGACACCGTACTCCATGGCTTCCAGATAGACCATACCGAACGCCTCGTAGCGCGAGGGGACACAGCAGACGTGGCTCCGTTCGAGAATGGCCTCCAGCTCGGGTGTGTCGATTGCTCCGGTGAACGCCACCCGATCGTCGATTCCGTACTCAGTGGCAGCCGTGACGACCGATGGGGCGTAGTCGGGCTCAGCGTCGTGGCTCCCGACGACGGTCAGCTCCCAGTCCCGTTCCGGGTGACCGCGCGCGATGGCGGCCAGAAGCGTTTTTGGGTCCTTGCGGGGAACCACGTTCCCGACGTAGACGACACGGAGCGGCCCGGTTGTCGCTCGTTTCCTGACACGCTCCAGCGTGACCGCAGCCCCTTCGGTTCGCCCGGCCGGGGGCGCAACGAGAGTGGGCTTTCGGTCCAGTCCGGACGTCAGCTCGCACGCACGGGTCCGGGTGAACTGGCTCGTACTGATCGCAGCGTCGACTGATTCGAGATATCGCCGCTCGAACGGCCGAAACATCCGACCGAACCGTTCGGTCGGATCGTCCGATCGAAGGTGGTGGATGAGCGTGACGATCGCCCCTGGCTTCTCAAGTTGTCCGTTCTGTCGCCACAGGGACGGATGACAGAGACCGTCCTGGACGAGCACGTCGACTGGCCGGTCGAGTTTCGCCCGGATCGACGGGGTGACGCCGTCGAGGAGTCCACGCGGATACGAGCGCCACGGAAGCGAGATCACGTCGACGGTATCGCCCTGGTCCCGGAGATACGAGACGAGCTGTCGGTCGTACCGAAAGCCGCCAGAAGTCGCCCCCAGATCACCGTAGATCACCAGCCCGACGTGCATCGACGTGTCAGTGCTCACGCTCGTACTCAGAGCGTTCGCTCGTGAGTGACGGTCGCGATATCGTCTTCCTGCAAGGCTACCTCGAGGCGCGTCGCCGTCTCGGGCTGCAGCCGTGCGAGCAGGCTATCGCCGAAGATCCGGGCGAAGTGTTCGGCGCTCGGATTTCGCCCCTCGAACGCGGGTAGTTCGTTGAGTGTCTCGTCGCTAAACTCAGCTACTGTCGCCTCCAGAGCCTCGATGACGGCGTCGATATCGACGAGGTAGCCGTACTCGTTTAGCTCCGGCCCCTCGAACGTCACCTCCACGGTGAAGTGATGCGAATGGAGAGTTCCTTCCGGTCCGGGGTCGGGAACCGTCAGCCAGTGCTGGGCGACGAACGAGCGAGTGACGGAGACAGTGTACATGGTTTCCAGTTTGACTGCTGATTCATAAATTCGCCCCTTGTTGTCGTTACGGAAACTTCGAGGCGAAGCCTCGCGCTTTAGCGCGGGGAGGATGTCAATGCGAGCCTGCGAGTCGACCGGAGACGACGAGCCAGTCCCGTGTGAAGTTGAGCAAGAACGGGACCAGCAAAAGCCAGGCGAGTAGCCGGGATAGCGGCGGGGCAGGGATCGGCATAAGTGCCAGCCAGATAACGAGCATTGCGGCTCCGCCGAGTGCCCGACGGAGATTGCTCGGATCGAGTTCGTGGACGTCGCGACCACGGTACCGTCGGTACCTGATGCCTCCGACGAACGCATACCGAGCGACGCCGACCGCAATGAAAATGACCGGAGCGACGCCGTACTGGACTGCGAGCACAGCCCCCACGATGATCGTGAGGGCGTCGACTTCCACGTCGAGGCGCTCGCCTCGCTTCGATTCGCAGTCCAGCCAGCGGGCCACCGCTCCGTCGATGGCGTCTACCGCGGCGGCGAGTGCGAACAGGACGCCGGGCATCCAGGCGATCACGCCGTCTGGCTGTGGAACGACCAAGAACCCGACGAGCAACGCCAGTGCACCGCCTCTGGCGACCGTCACCCAGGTTGCGATCGTGATCCGTTCCGGACCGACCTCGGTTCGAGCAAGCTGAAAAGTCCGCCACGTCGTCGCCGATACCGCGGCAAACCCGGTGATAGCCCCCAGCAGGTATGGATGCGTTGGACCACTCTCCCATGCGAGCGCGATCCCGCTCCCGCCGATGAGCGTGAGCACCGCGATGACGCCGGCGGCAACCAGCCAATGGTGGCGATGGTCCGTCACTGTCCGTGGCTGCTCTGCCGTCATACTGCCTCCACTCCGTCGATGTCCTGCAGATCAGGATGGCCACTATACTCCTCGACAACGGCAACTTGGCCCCGTTCTCGGACTCGGTCCCGGACCCGTTGCCACTCCCGATGGCGACGCTGGACCACCACTGGCACTAGCTCTACGGCCAGCAGTTTCGCAATGGCGAGCCGATGCTGTCCGTAGGCTCGCCAGTAGATCGTCCCGTCCCGTCCGATATCGACGTTGATCTCGTCGGCCCGCAATCCCACTGTTTTCCCCTTATCTTGCAGTTCCGCTTGTTCCCGGTAACCGTCCCGCTGAATCGATTCGTACAGTTGCTCGATCTCCTGACAGCGCCGATCGAAGTCCGCGATTGTGGTGTACTCCCAGGCGTTACCGAACCGCTCTAGTTGGTCGACATACGCGTCGTACAGCGCCGTGTCCTCCCACGCTTTTCCCTCGTCGAACCGCTGTTCAAGTCCGCGCGGGACTCGACGGTCGTCAAACGGCTCCGACCGTTCGTCCCAGTCCCCGTCCACGACACGCCCCCACTGTGGTCGGTTCGGTGCGGTCTCAAGCAGGCTCCGCTCGATCCGTTCTGGAGCGATCCGCAGCACGGCGAGCGGATCGGCGTCGGTGTACCGCTGTGGCCTGACGCGCCGTCGTAGCCGGTGCCACTGACGCAGCGCAGAGAGCGGGATACGTCGGCGGATCGGGGTCGCCACACTGTGGCGAATCGCGACGACGATACGCCCGCGCAGTCGCTTACCGCGGGAGATGGGTTCACGTCTCACGTTGGTAGAGTACGATCAACACGCCGATCAGGACTACCTGTGCGACCTTGTCGACGATGTCTGCCGTCCCGAGCGCCGCCAGACTGTCGGGCTGGACCACCTGGTACCAGGCGATGATCTGTACCAGGGTAAACGGGATCCCGACGAGGTAAACGAGCGTCCGCCGGTAATCGATCAACACCAGCACGATAGCGCCGACGAACCCACCTGTGGCGAGGAGAAAGAGCACGCCCATGTAGTGTGGTAAAAAGCCGATTCCCAGCACGAGATGCACGAGCGCACTCACGAGCGCCATCGTGATACCGAGCCAGTGCAACGGCGTCAACGAGTCGAGCGCGAACGTCCGGTCCGTGGTACTCATTAGCTATGGCTTTGGCTGATACGACAAATCCCTTTGCATAGGGGAATCGAATATATCCCCCGACCGAGGTTCGGGATTCACGCTATCGCATCGTCCGTACGCTCGAACGTTACGTCCTCTAGCAGTTCGCGGAGCCGCCGTTCGCCCCCCTCCGGATCGTATCCTTCCTGTCTAAGATGGGCAATCGGAGCGACGTTCGGATTCAACTCCCAGTGACACCACACGTCGGTTTTTCCATCGGGGGTCGGGAACAGTCTCACGTGTAGCTGCCAGCGCCCAAACCTCCCACCGGGACGGTACGAGCAACTGGCGACCTCGTACAGCACCGTCCCCTCGCGCTCGTATGCGTGGAGATACGCCCGGATCATCTGGTTGAACCCGTGCTCCTCGACCAGCCGATCACGCGCGGTTTCGGGTGGGACGCTCCAGACGCCGACGTACTCGCTTTCCGGTGGGGGGAGGACCCGGAACGGCTTCGGAACGAGCCAGCCGGGGAACCGCCGCGAGAGGCGCGCCCCGTGTAGGCGCACCTGCCAGAAGGAGACGTAGGTGAGGGTGGCCCACGCGAGAATGCCGCCGAGCACGGAGAGCCCTGCGCGTGCAAGCAGGGAGCGCGTCGATCGTCCGGCGCTCATTCAGTAGGTCAACACCACCTGTATCGCCGATTCCGGGCGCTCGTCGAGTAGCTTGTAGGCTCCTTCGGCATCCTCGAAGGGGATCCGATGGGTGATGAGGGCGTCCGTGTCGATCCGTTCGAGCCAGTGCAGGGCCGTGTCCATGCGTCGGTCAGTGTCCCACCTGCCGCGGAGTTGGGGGGCGATGGTACTGACCTGACTGGAGACGAGCTCGATCCGGTGCCGGTGGAATCGCCCCCCGAGATCGATCGGAGCCCGCTTGGTCCCATACCAGGAGCCAACGACGACCCGACCGTCGTATCCGACGACATCGATGGCGTCGTCGAGCACATCGGGCTGTCCCGACAGTTCGACGGCGACGTCGACCTCGGTGACGTACTCGTCGAGTTGCTCCGGATGACAGACCGTCTCGGCTCCGAACTGCGCAGCGAGTGCCCGACGTGCTTCGATCGGATCAACGACGACGAGATCTGCCAGCGGAAACTCGGACAGCAGGCGCGTCGTACACAGTCCGACGACTCCGGCACCGAACACGACGACCTGCTCGTCCAGACGCGGGTCGGTATCGAGCGTCAGGTTCGTCGCCGTCTCGACGGTCGGCAACAGCGCAGCGCCATCTGCCGTGAGCTGTTGCGGGAGCTCGACTACGTCGCTCGGAGGGGCACTGAACCGCGTCTGGTGTGGATTGAACGCGAACACGCACTTGCCGATCCAGTCGGTGTCGACAGCAGGGCCAACGTCGATCACGTGGCCGACTGTCGCGTAGCCGTACTGCATGGGATACGAGAACTCCCCACCGAGGCTCTCGATAGTCTCGTCGACCGCGGTTTCGGGCGGCGTCTCGTCACGGTAGACGAGTAGCTCCGTGCCCGCGCTCACGGCCGAGAACTCGGTCTCGATCAGCAGTTCGTCCGGTCCGGGACCGTCCACTTCGACCTCGCGGGTCTCGACAGTCCGTTCGCCAGTGAAGTACAGTGCGCTTGCACTCATTGATCGATGGTCGCCCGGGGACCGAACAGATCGACCCGCCGCCCGGTTTCCCGGCACTCTTCGAGGGCCAGTTTCGCGCGATACCCCGCCTCGTGAGGTGTCTCTCCCTCACCAATCCCGACCTGTAGATCGATCCCGGTCGTCGTCTTTACGTGTTCTCTGGCCGCCTCGAACGCGCCCTCGTCGAGCGAGGGACAGAGGGCGATAATGTTGTCCCCGCCGACAAAGCGGGCGATTCCCTCGTGTTCCTCGCGCAAGTACGACGCCAGCGACACGGTGGCCCGCTGGATCGCGAGCGACGTTTCCCCGGCGGCTTTCCGGTCGGTAAACTCACCCGTCACGTCGACCACGTCGAAATGGGCGATGGTCAACGATCCGGTGGTCTCTCCGATCTCCCCGGCCGTCGCCAGTCGCTCCGTCCGCTCTGCGTCCTGTGCGCTGCCCTCCGCTTGCAACGCCTGTGATGCGGCCCCCAACGCGTCGGTCGGCGTCTCGCCGACGCCGACCCCGATACTGACCGTCACCGGGAACTGGTTTCTGATCTGCTCTTGAAACCGCTCGTGGTCCGCGACGGTCATCCCGTCAGTGACGGCGATCATATTGTCGAACCGATCGAAGAATGCGTAGCCGTCGTGGGCGCCGACGAAATCGGCGAGGGTCGCGTACAGTCGCGCCTGTAGCGCCTGCAGATCCGTCTCGCGACGTGGCGACGGCGTCACCGTCCACGGCCCGTAGTTGTCCAGTTGGACAAGCGAGATCTGGATCGACTCTCGTGTACTGGTCACAGCCCCATTCAGGATTCTCCTGTAATAACCGGTGGTGTTCCGGCAAAGGTCCTTTTCACCCACTGTCTGTGGTCGATTCGCAATGCCCAACGGCAAGATGGATATACGTTCACTCCAAGACCTCCGCAATGACCGACGAGGCTGGCGAGTCACGGCTCCGATCGCTCGTCTCGATCGCTCGTGGAGCGTCCCTCTATACCGTAGGAAAAATCCTCTCGGATGTTGGGGAGTTCGTGCTTCATCTGCTCGTCTCCCGTTTCCTCGGCGCCGGACTATACGGGCTGTTCGCGTACGGAAAGACCCTCGCCTTTACCGCCCTGCTCCTGACGAACCTCGGCTCGGATACGTCTATTCTCAAGTACATCCCGCAGTACGAAGACGAGCCGTCGAAACGCCGGTTTCTGCTTGGCCTCGCGTGGCTCACCTCGTTTCTGGGCGCGGTCGTTGTTTCGACGCTTTTGTTCGTATTTGCACCGACAGTAGCGTCGCTTACACTCGAGGAACCGGGATTCGTCGCCATTTTGCGCCTGTTCGCCGGCATCCTGTTTCTGGATACGCTCGCGAACCTGCTGTACGCGACGTTCCGTGCGGTCGAGCTGATCGAGTACGAGGTGCTCGCTGACCGAGTCATAAAACCCGTCCTCCGTGTCGTCGCCGTCGGGAGTGTACTGCTCGTCGGAGCCTCGGTGTACAGCGTCGTCGTGGCGATGGTCGTCGCGAGCGCGGTGACGCTCTTCGTTGCCATCGCTTTTTTCCTCAACCGGCTTTCGATCCGTCCAACGTTGCGTGGTCCACACGCGACACGGGAGACGGTCACCGAGTATTACAACTATTCGCTCCCGCTGACGGCCAAAGAAGCGGGGACGGTTATGCAAGGTCGGATCGACGTATTGATCGTTGGTATCTTCCTTTCCTCGACCGCTGTTGGCGTCTATAACGTGTCCGTGCTCGTGTCGAGCCTGCTTTACGTCCCATTGCTCGCGTTTAACCAGCTGTTCCCGCCGATCGCCGCCCGGCTGTACGCTAACGATGAGCGGGCCGATCTGGCTGCGATTTACAGAGCTACGACGCGCTGGATCTTCACCGTCAGCCTCGTGATCGGTATCTTCGCCGTTGTCTTCCGCGCCGAGATTCTGACGCTGTTCGGGCCCGAGTTCACCGCCGGCACGCTCGTGTTGACGCTCTTTGTCGTCAGCCAGCTGTTCAACTGCGCTACCGGGCCGAGCGACTCGCTGTTGATGATGACTGATCACCAGTACGTCGTGATGGCCAACGAGTGGGTGTTTGGAATCGCTAACGTCGTCCTCAACGTCGTGTTAATCCAGCAGTACGGGTTTATCGGCGCGGCAGTTGCCTCCGCCGGTGTGCTCGCCGTCCGCAACCTGACGAAAGTCGCCGAAGTGTGGCACTTCGAGCGTCTTCACCCGTACTCCCGATCCTTTCTCAAACCCCTGTTTGCGGGCGCGGTTGCGGCACTGGGAATGCTTGCTGTCGACGCGTTGCTCCCCTCGTTACCGGCTGTCGCTCTCGGCGCCGTTGTCGGCACCGTTGTGTACGCTGGCGTCCTGTTTTCGTTCGGTATTGAACCGGTTGACCGCCAGGCCTACGAAGAGGTTGCCGGAGCACGTGACTCAGCCGACTGAAGTACCGGGCGGCGTGGTAAAGTCCAAATAAGTAGTTACTCGTCTTTGCTCGGTAGCCATCGTCGGCCGGACTCAATGCCGACTCGCTCATCCGACGCCGGTTCCCGGTAGACCAGCCCAGCGTCCCGTAGTAGTCGCCTGCAGCTCTCCAGCGAGTAGTTACAGCCGTAGTTCGTCACGACGTGGCGTCTAACCAGCTCCGGTGTCCAGGTTTCGTGTCCGTGCCCAGCGCCGCGCGGCGGCGAGCGCAACTGCTCCAGCAGCTCCTCCCGGTCCCCCTCGCTTAGCTTCGATGGACGACCTGACCTGGGGGCGTTTCGAGCCGCTGTAATCGGGCTGTCGGGCCGCTCCTCGAACCGAACCAGCCAGTTGTGTATGGTTTTCCGGCTGACGCCGAACCAGTCGGCGAGCTCGGTCTGTGACACCCCGTGTTGGTATGCGATCACGGCGAGTAGGCGTATCGCTGGCTCGGCGTCGTCGACTGTCCAGAGCGCCTCTCGTAGTGTGTCGATGTTCAGTGACATACAGCCACTTCAGTGAGTAATTACTTCTGTGTTTTCTTAACACCTCGACCGATGCCGTTGCGCATCGGTTCTCCATGGAAAATCAATCGTAGACGAAAATCCAATAAAACACGCAGAAACGTTCACTCGCACATGTGTTCGTATCGTTTTCGTTTTTCTTCCTGTAATACCCGTCAATTCGGCCGATTATCGTGATCTGTTACCCGTCTCAATCAGATCATTACGTATGTACAACTGTAACGATACGGATCGTGCCGTTACTGTACTGTAATTATTTACAAATTTTACACTCAGATAAAATCAAACCCAGGACAGTTCCGTCACTCACCCTTCAAAATCCTGCAACAGTACACAACGATTTTATCAGTCCTCCACCAACTGATTCGGTATGGACCAGGAAGTACGAAAAGAGACGGCCGCAGCGATCGAGGACTGCCGCGAGTCGTTGCCCAATGAACTCGACGCCGAGTCCGTGGTGTTCGGTTTCGATGGCTTCGTCGACCGGGTTCGGCGAATGGTCGCCGAGCGACAGGACGAGGATACCTACGATTCCCTGACGACGCTCGAAGAACTTGGCGATCGAATCAGCACGTCCGCGGCCGCCGATAGCTCACTGTCGATCGAGTGGCTCAACACGGCAACCCGAACCGGGGGTCATACCGCACACCTCTCCCGGGCGTACGGTCACCTCGGATACGATCCGGTGATGATCGGCACCTACGGTAACCCCATCGAGGAGCCCTTCATCGAGGAGTTCGACGAGTTCGAGATGGTCTCCTTTGGCGATCCGGGATACACGGACGCCTGCGAGTTCGACGACGGGAAACTGATGCTGATGGAGATCAACAAGACTCGTGATCTCGACTGGGCGGAGATCGTCGAGAACACCGATCCAGCAGAACTCGCAAACCGTATTGACGGTGCAACGCTGTTCGGAATGGGCTATTTTGCCGACATGCCGAGCTTCCCGGACATCGTAGAGGGCCTACTCGATGACGTCTGGCCGTTGCTCGATGATCCGCCAGGCACCGTCATGGTCGATCCGGGCGACGTCCGAAAGCTTAGCGAGGCCGAACTACGGGAGGGGATGGACGTCATCACTCGTCTGGACGACGTTGCGACGCTGACCATCACCGCGAACAAGTTCGAGTCGACAGTCCTCGCGGAGACGCTCGTCGGCGGGGAGTACGACACGCTCGCCGAGGCGTCCGAGGCCGCCTACGAAGCACTCGGTGTGACACGGTTCGTTGGGCACGGCGCACACGAGTCGGTCGTCGTTACTGCGGATGGGTCGAGCCGCGTTGCCGTTCCACGCGTTGAAGAACCCGAAATCACGACGAGCGCCGGTGATCATTTCAACGCTGGACTCTCGCTTGGCCTGGTCAACGACGTTCCGGACCGTGCCGCGGTCGCGATCGGGAACGCCGTCGCCTCGTACTTCGTCGGGAGCGGCGATCAGCCGTCCTACGAGGAACTCAACGCATACTTCGACGAGTACGAGGCGTTCCTCGAAGAGTAATACTGGGCCCGGGCGAACAAGATACGATACCCAATCATGTTACCACGACAACGGCGGCGGACGATCGTCGAACTCGTCTCCGAACGTGATGGCTGTTCGGTGACAGCGTTGGCCGACGAGCTCGACGTCTCCGAGGCGACGATCCGGCGCGACCTCCAGACGCTCGAAGACGAACAGCTGATCGAGCGCTCCCACGGCGGTGCGCTTCCGGTCACCAGCGTGGGCAACGAGCAGGCGTTCGATCAAAAGGAGGTCCAGAATCTGGACGTCAAACGGACGATCGCAGATCACGCAATGGACGAACTGCAGGACGGACAGGTCGTCTTCTTCGATACTGGGACGACGACGATGGAAGTCGCGAAACGCGCACCGGCCGATGGCTCGATCGTGTCCGTCACTAACTCGCCGTTGCTCGCACTCGAACTCGGTGGCGGGGACAACGACGTCAAACTCACCGGCGGTCGGCTCCGGCAGAGCACACAGGCGCTTGTCGGCCCGTCCACCGAGGCGTTCATCGAACGGCTGCACTTCGATCTCCTCTATCTGGGGACAAACGCAATCGATCTCGAGACGGGGCTCACGACACCCAACGAGGCCGAAGCACAGGCCAAACGCAGTATGATCGACAACTCGACGCGTGTCGTGCTGGTCGCGGACGCGACGAAGTTCGACGAGCGGAGCTTCGTCCAGTTCGCCGACTTCGAGGAAATCGATCTCGTGATCACCGACGAACGGCTCTCCAAACAGTACCGAACCGCGTTCGACGACACCAACACCAGCTACATCGACGACATATGATCCTCACAGTCACGCTCAATCCGGCGATCGATCACACGCTAGCACTTTCGGAACCACTGGTCGACGGCGACGTCGCCCGCACCGGCGAGTACGAACTCAACTCCGGCGGGAAGGGCATCAACGTCTCCCAGTATCTGCGCCACCTCGGCGTCGAAACGACAACAACCGGGCTGCTCGGTGGGATGACCGGCGAGTTCATCCGCAACGAACTCGACGAGGACGGGATCGCCCACGACTTTGTCGAGGTGTCCGAACGTACCCGTCTGAACACGACGATCTCTGCTCCCGACGCGGAGTACAAGATCAATCACCACGGTCCAACCGTCGACGAGTCGGTGATCGACGAGCTGATCGACCTGATTTCCGACCACGACCCGGAGGTCGTCGTGATCGGCGGCTCGCTCCCGCCCGGACTCGACGTCGACGCCATTGACCGCCTCGCGGAAGGTGGCCCCTGGGAAACCGTCGTCGACGTCGGCGGCGAGTCACTCGCCGAACTCGACGCCCAGTACAGCCTTTGCAAACCGAACGAGGTCGAGCTCGCTGCGGCCACCGGCATGCCGTGTGAAACGATCGCGGAGTGTCGCGAGGCCGCACAGGCGCTTCGCGAGCAGGGCTTCGACCGCGTCGTCGCCTCGCTGGGCGCGGCGGGTGCGCTGTACGTTTCCGAGGACACCGTTCTGTTTGCCGAATCCCTCGACATCGATGTCGCTGATACGGTTGGCGCGGGCGACGCGTTGCTCTCGGGCGTCCTCGCTGCCTTACACACGGGCGAGTCGCCAGAGCGCGTGCTTAGCTACGGCGTTGCGGTCTCCGCCCGGCTTGTCACCACCGCGGGGACGGTGGTCGACCACCTCGACGATGTCCCGGAACTTGCCGATCGGGTTCGAATCGTCGAGGACCCGGACTGACCGGTTCTGCCGATCTCTAGCGGCTGACTCCCATCTCGTCGAGGAGAACGAGTGCAGCCTCGTGAGATGACGGCGGCCCACGGGCCGTGATGAGGTCGCCGTCGACAGTAACCGACGTGTCAGCGTCGAGTTCGGCGTCCCAGTTGCCACCGGCGGCGTTCAGTTCATCCTCGACCCAGTAGGGGAGTTTGCGACCGTCGGCCATTAGATCCTGCTCGTCGACGATCCCGTCCTCCCAGGCGTTCGGGAACCCGGTCACGTCCCGACCGGAGACGAGGAACTCCCCTTCGGAGTCGCGGGTAAAGGCGAGAATCCCGACCGCATGGCAGACGACAAGCGCCTTTGTCCCCTCGTTCTCGACAGCCGCTCGGAGTGCGGCCCGGGCGTGGCGGTCCTGGTTTATGTCCCACACGGTGCCGTGGCCCCCCGGAAACACGACCGCGTCATACGCGTCCGGGGTGACGTCCGCAAGGGCCGCTGGATTCTGCATCCGCTCGTCGGTTTCGTGGACCTCGGTTACGTGTGTCGCAGTCTCCTCACCGACTTCGTCAGGATCGACCGATCGCTCGTCGATCACCGGCGGGCCGCCGCTGGGCGTTGCCACCGTAATTTCGATACCGGCGTCCGACAGTGTTGTTAGCGGCTCAATACATTCTTCGCCCCAGTACCCCTCTTCGCTGACAATAAAGAGTGCGTTCGGCATCAGTAACATACTCGGGTCCCAGCAATGAAAAACCCACCATACGAACTACCTGCCACGCCTGTAGACTGGCAACGCTCTCGCTGGCTGGCGGCTCGATAAAAAACGCGTCGGTGACGATCTAGTCGAACTTACTCCGTCCTGCACTACCGGAGACCTCGGTCAGGTCGGCGTGGACGTCCGCGATGCGCTCGCGGATCTCCCGGCCGGTGACGCGGGGGTCGAAGTGATCCTTGTTCGGCGACCAGTCGGTGTCGTTGAAGAAGGTGTCACGCGAGTCCGGCACGCCCTCGGGCGGGAAGATGGCGTCGCGGTGCTCGTCGTAGTAGTCGAAGGCGGTCCGGGTGTACTCGTACTGGTAGCGGGTGTCCTTGTTGACCTTGCAGATGCCATGCTGGAGCATCTCCTGCAGCTGGTCGGGCTGGACGCCCGAGGAGCCGTGCAGGACGAGCGGGGTGTCGAGCCCGTGGTCACGCAGGGCCTGGCGGATGTCGCCCGCGAGATCGGGGCGAAGCTCCAGATCCTTTCCTTTGGCGACGCCGTGCTGGGTGCCCACCGAGATCGCCAGCAGGTCACAGCCCGTCCGGTCGACGAACTCGACGGCCTGCTCTGGATCGGTGTAGAAGGCGTCCTCGACGTCGATCTCGTCCTCGACGCCTTTGATCTGGCCCAGTTCGGCTTCGATGAGGATGTCGGCATCGTACTCGTCGACCATCTCGACGACCTTCTTGCTCTCGGCGATGTTCTCCTCGAACGGCTCGTGGGAGGCGTCGATCATCACCGAGGAGGGGATGTCGGTCTCCATCTGGTACTCGATGAAGTCCATGTCTGTCTGGTGGTCCATGTTGAGGAACACGCCGATATCGAACCCCTCGGCGAGCGCGTCGATGTAGCCACCGAGCGCTTCCAGTCCCGCTTTGGCGTCGCCGTTCCCGGCGAACCGGCAGGCACCGGCGGAGGCCTGCAACAACAGGTCCGAGTCGTTGCGCGCCGCCCCTTCCATCAGGCCGATCATCGTGTTCGGCTCCGCGATGTTCGAGGCGATCAGGCCGAATCCTTCCTCTAGCGCGTCGTCGTACACGGTCTCGAGTTCACTGCCGTCGTAGAATGACATGGGAGTAGTCTACCCTGCTTCGAATTTCAGACGCGCGGCTAATAATGTATTCGGAAACCGTTGCAATCGATCAGCCCCTGCCCAAATTACTTTATTCCGTCCACTGCAGTACCACGCATGGAATTTGGCATCCTCAGCACGGCGGCCATCGCCCGGGAATCGGTTATTCCCGCGATTCGAGCGACGGCTGCCAGTGTCGGTGCGATCGCCTCCCGTGATGACGACCGGGCGGCATCGGTCGCCGACGAACTATCGATCCCCCGGAGCTACGGATCCTACGACGCGTTGCTCAACGACTCTGACATCGACGCGGTCTACATCCCGGTCCCGAACGGCCTCCACGCCGAGTGGACGAAACGCGCGGCCGATGCCGGACTCGATGTCCTCTGTGAGAAACCGCTCACTGTCGACGCCGCGGAAGCCCGCGAGGTCGTCGATCACTGTGAGCGACGGGATGTCACGCTCATGGAGGCGTTCATGTACCGGTTTCACCCCCGGACCGAGCGGGCGATCGAACTCGCCGCCGACCGTCTCGACGACGTCCGATCGGTTTCGGCGTCGTTCAAGTTCCCGCTGTTCGGTGACCCCGATGACATCCGACTGAATCCCGGGCTCGCCGGTGGCAGCCTGATGGATGTCGGCGCGTACACCGTCTCGGCGGCGCGGCAGTTCCTCGGCGAACCGGATCGGGCGTACGCACACATGGATGACTCCCGTGAGTCGGGCGTCGACACTGAGGTCGCCGGTGTACTGGAGTACGCCGACGGCTCCTCGGCACGGATCGCATCGGGCTTCGACACCGAGACCGTCCAGCGCTACCGCGTTGAGGCCCGGAACGGCTGGATCGAGGTCGAGCACGCGTTCAGCCCGCCCGAAGACGAGGCGGCGACACTCCAGTACGAGATCGACAGCATTCGTGACAGCGAGCGATTCGACCCGGTCGATCAGTACCGGCTGCAGATCGAGCATTTCATTGACTGTGTCGAGTCGGGATCCCGACCGCGGACCGACGGTGCGGAAGCGATCGCGAACATGGCCGTTATCGACGCGCTGTACGAGAGCGCCGACCGCCATGCACCTGCTTCGGTCGATACCCGAAGATAACGCCATGACCGGAAACCAGTACCGCGACGACGACTGGCTCAAAAACGAGGTCGAACGGCTCCTCGAGTTCTACTACCCAAACTGTCTCGATGACGTCCACGGAGGGTACATCGCCCAGTTCGACGAAGCGTCCGGCGAGTGCTACGATCCCGATTCGAAGCATCTCGTGGCGACGGCCCGCTTTGTCACGAACTTCGCCGTCGCGGATCAGCTTGGCGGCCCGGAGTGGTGTCGTCCGGCGGCCGAGCGAGGCGTCGACTTCCTGCTCGACGTCCATCGTGACAGCGAGCACGGTGGCTTCCACTGGCTGCTCGATGGCACCGAGCCGGTCGACTCGCGCCGAGTCTGTTACGGTCATGCGTTCGTCCTGCTTGCACTCTCGCGTGCCGCGGAGATCGGTATCGGTCGGGCCCAGTCGGATCTCGGTTCAGTTTTAGACCTCATCGACGAGCGGTTCTGGGAAGCAGACTACGGTCTCTGCGCAAGCGAGTACGATCGGGAGTGGACGAGCACCGACTCCTACCGTGGCCAGAACGCCAACATGCACACCTGTGAGGCGATGATCGCCGCTTACGAGGCCACCAGCGACACCCGGTATCTCGACCGGGCGATGACTATCGCCGACTCGCTCACCCGTGACCTCACCGCCGAGACGGACGGACTTATCTGGGAGCATTATACCGCCAACTGGGAGCACGATTTTGAGTACAATCGCGATGACCCGACACACACGTTCCGCCCCTGGGGCTACCAGCCGGGCCACCAGATCGAGTGGGCGAAACTGCTCGCCATCCTCGACCGACACGCCGACGCATCGTGGCTTGTCCCGCGGGCCGAGGAACTGTTCGACGCCGCGATCGAGTACGGCTGGGACGACAATCGTGGTGGCTTCTATTACTCGTTTGACCTCGATGGCGAGCCGCTGGTCACCGACAAGTACTCCTGGGAAGTCGCAGAAGCGATCGGGGCTGCCACTGTGCTCGCAGGCCGAACCGATCGGGATCGATATCTCGAGTGGTACGACCGTTTCTGGGACTACGCCGACGAGTACATGATCGCACCCGGGGCTCGCAACTGGTACACGAAAGTCACCGAGACCAACGAGCCCGTACCCACGACCCAGGGCGTCGCCGTTGAGCCGGGGTACCACCCGATCGGAGTCTGTTTCGAGGGGGTCCGATCGTTCTCGTAGCCGTACCGCAGCCGCACAATAGTATTTTTACTGAAGATATCTCGAATGTATTTGAATTAATATGTTTTGTGGAGGTCAGAGAGGTATTTTCCCAAGGCGTCGGTATTATCGATCAGTGCTCAGAATTATCCCCGTCTACTCGCTCAGGTGTAACTTCGCTAATCAGACCAACTAACCTCGACGTAATAGCTCTGTGGCTATTGATTAGGTTTTATCATACCGCTACTCCCGATCGTAATTGACTTTCAGGTATATAATTTACAGCATACATCTGTCCATATGATAGCTCTCGCTCATCAAGCTCACCCTCCTCGCTCAAGGATGGGCCGCCCGTCACGCCACCAGACCCCAACCGCGACGAGCACGACAACCGCTTCCAGCCAGTACGTCGTAACTGTCACGCTCCCGAGTTCGCCGAGCACTTTCCGGCCCTGATACTCGGGCATCGACGTGATTGGCCAGAGCAAATAGCCGAGTTCGTCGTACGCGCCGACAAGCAGCGGCCAGAACGCATCGGAGACCAGATGGGAGAGATAGCCGACCGCGAAGCCAACGCCGAGACGTGCTCGTCCCCTGTGCTGGGCGACATACCACACCAGCAGGATCGTCGGCACGGCAACGAACAGCGAGTGGGCCAGCGAGCGCCCGACATGCCCGGCCAGCAGGATTCGTAGCGGCTGATCGACGAGGTCCGGTAACAGCGCACCGATCACGACTGCAACGGTTGGGCCAGCGGTGGGGACCTCACCATCGAGACGTCGATATGCGCTATAACAGAGGTACCCAAAGAACGGATGCACCAGCGGCCACATATTGCACCGTTACCGACCCTGGCAAGTAAGTCCCTGGGTGTGTCAATCACTTCCACCCTCCTTTGGCAAGGTTCTTAGGCGATGGGGCGCTAAGCCCGTGCAATGGCGACAGCGGAGAACACCGAACTCGTCGACGCCTTCGAGCAGTTCTACCGCAACTACTATCGCGAGGAGATCGGCGACCTCGCACAGAACTATCCCGGCGAAAAGCGCTCCCTGTATATCGACTGGGACGACCTCTACCGATACGACCCCGACCTCGCCGACGACTTTCTCTCACAGCCCGAACAGCTCCAGGAGTACGCCGAAGAGGCGCTCCGGATCTACGACCTCCCGGTCGACGTGAGCCTCGGTCGGGCGCACGTCCGCCCGTACAACCTTCCGGAGACGACCGGGATCCGCGACATCCGGTCTCGACACGTCGGCCAACTACTGTCGGTCTCCGGCATCGTCCGCAAGGCGACCGACGTCCGGCCGAAGATTGAGGAGGCGGCCTTCGAGTGCCAGCGCTGTGGCACGTTGAACTACATCCCCCAGTCCTCCGGCGACTTTCAGGAACCCCACGAGTGTCAGGGCTGTGAGCGACAGGGTCCCTTCAACGTCAACTTCGATCAGTCGGAGTTCGTCGACGCACAGAAACTCCGGGTACAGGAGAGTCCAGAGGGCCTACGCGGCGGCGAGACGCCCCAGGCCGTCGACCTCACCATCGAGGACGATATCACTGGCGAGGTGACCGCGGGCGATCACGTCACCGTCACCGGCATCCTGCATCTCCAGCAGCAGGGCAACCAGCAGGAGAAATCCCCGATCTTCGATATCTACATGGACGGCATCACCGTCGAGATCGAGGACGAGCAGTTCGAGGACATGGAGATCAGCGAGGACGAAAAAGCCGAGATCATCGAACTCTCCCAGTCGCCCGACATCTACGAGAAGATGATCGGCTCGATGGCGCCCTCAATCTACGGTTACGACCAGGAGAAACTCGCGATCATCCTCCAGTTGTTCTCCGGAGTCACCAAACACCTCCCCGATGGCTCGCGGATCCGCGGCGACCTGCATATGCTCCTGATCGGGGACCCGGGGACGGGTAAATGTGTTAAAGGAGATACGACTGTGACACTGGCTGATGGACGCGAACGGCCGATCAAAGAGATCGTCGAGGCGAATCTCACGGATCCATCTCCGGTCGACGACGGGGTATATGACTCTCTTGATCAGGATGTCGTCTCTCTGGGTTCTGATGGAACCTCCGAGCTCCGTACTGCGACGAAAGTGTGGAAACGGGAGGCTCCCGACAGGATGTATCAGATCAGGACCGCAAGCGGATACGAACTCGAAGTGACTCCGTCGCATCCGTTGTTCGTCAGCCATCCCAGCGGGTACGAAGCCCGTGTCGCTGAGGAACTCCGGGTGGGTGACTCAGTTGCCATCTCACCCGATCGTCCTGACAAACCGCTGGCGACAGATGGTGGGGCTGTATCGGAAGCGGCGACTGTGTCTCATATTGGCGAGCGATCCGTAGAGAAGGATCAGATCGAGTCTATCGACGCTGTAGACCCGGATTACGATTGGGTCTACGACTTAGAGGTCGAAGGAACTCATAGCTACCTATCGAATAACATATTCTCGCACAATTCTCAGCTCCTACAATACGTCCGAGAGATCTCCCCTCGCTCCGTGTACACGTCCGGTAAAGGATCTAGCGCTGCCGGGCTCTGTGTCACGGGTGACACGTTCGTTCATACGAAAGAGGGTATCCGCCAGATCCAGGATCTGGCGACCGACAAACACCCCGAACCGGTCGACGACGACGAGTCCGTACGCCATCACGAAGAAGTGTACACGTTCGACAGGGAGAGTGGCGAAATGGGGGTGCGAGAAAGCTCTCATGTCTGGCGAATGCCCGAAAAACCCTGTCGCCGTATCGAAACTGCACACGGCAAGGAACTCGAAACATCCGTCAATACGCCGGTTCTCGTGGCCGGAGACACCGGCATCGAGTGGCGGCAGATCGACGCGGTTGAACCAGGTGATCGAGTTGCTGTCCCGAGCTACGACACCGTGGAGTCGTCTTCCCCCTCAGTTCGGGAGTTCCTCGAATTAACGAACGAGAAATTGAAACCCACTGATGAGTCGATCGAATTCCTCAGATCACAGCTCTGTGAGACGTTCGGGACGCTCAGAGATGCCGCACGGGAACTCGATCTCTCGGAGGATTTCATTTACGACTCGCTGTCGAACAGGTTCATTCCGATCGACAGGCTCGACCGGCTGTTGGACGCGATCGACGCCGACCGGAGCGACGTCGAGTTCGATCGAGCGATGCTCCGTCACGGGGATCCGGTCGACCTACCTGATGAGTTCTCGCCGGACCTGCTGTACCTGATCGGTCTCGTATTCGGGGACGGCGACATCTCGCTTGCGCGACGGGGGGAGAATCGGGGAATGGTGCGTCTCTCCAACAGCGACGAGGCGCTGTTAGAGCGTGCGATCGACATCATCGAAGGTGAGTTCGGCAAGACGGTCGAGATCGAACGACAAGCCGATCGTGTGCCCTCTATTCGACTCAACAGCGCGACGGTCGCCCGCCTGTTCGCTAACGTCGGGATGCAGACGCCGAAAGCGGAGCTCTCGCTCGACCATCGACTGACGACAGCGGAACACGCCGATGCGTTCCTCAGGGGACTGTTCGACGCTGACGGCTGTGTCGTGGAACGCGACACAGGAAGCTCCACGATACAGTTTTCGACCATCAGTGAGACGCTGGCAGAGCAAGTCCAGCTTATGCTGGAAACGCTGGGTGTGCGAGCACGATCACGCGAACGCGATCGGCGTGGGACATCCGTCCGGGCAGACGGGTTCGAGATCGAATCCAAAGAGATTCAGACCCATCTGACGATTTACGGAGAAAACCGGGACCGTTTCGCCGAGTACGTCGGCTTCGGATCGGCCGCAAAAGCTGCCGCCCTCGACCGTATCATCGGTGAGTCGGACGCTCCGGCAGATACGGTTCCGGTCGGCGGGGCACTCGAATCGATCGAGGTATCGACCGACCAGCGATACGTGAATTTCAATTGCGGGGACGAAGTCGCACGGTCGACCGCGCGGTCGATGATAGCTACGGCAGAACCGGTCGTCGACACGACCCCCGCTGAGGAAGTCCTCGACGCCGAACTCGTATGGGACGAAGTCGTTGCGGCAGTCGATACCGGACAAAAAGAGGTGTTCGATCTCACCGTCCCAGATACCCACAATTTCATCGGTAATGGAATCGTCACACACAACACAGCTGCTGCGGTCCGCGATGATTTCGGAGACGGCCAGCAATGGACGCTAGAGGCCGGCGCAATGGTGTTGGCAGATAAAGGCGTCGCAGCAATCGACGAACTGGATAAAATGCGGTGTGTGACTGGTAACTCGCTGGTCCATACGCAAGACGGTATCAGACGTATTGACGACCTCGCGGCGGACGCAGCCGAAGACGGTGAGATTGAGACTCTAGAAAACGGACGGACCATCCGCGATGTTGATCTCACCGTCTGGACGCTCACGGACGATGAACGCCTGGTAAAACGACCGGTGTCGGCAGTCCACGAATATGACGCTCCCCAGGAACTGCTTGACGTGACGCTCGAAACGGGTGAATCGCTTGCCGTAACGCCGGATCACCCGTTTATTACGCTTCAGGATGGTGACCGATCTGAGGTGCCAGCAGGCGAACTGAGTGGCGAGGAGTGGGTGTATATTCCGGATAACGTACCGACGGCTGCGGCTGATGGCGGTATCGCTGCGCACAAATCACGAATGGATGTCACCACGGATCTCCAACGACTAACTCCGGAACACGGAGCTATACTTGGCTATCTCGCAGGGGACGGTAACGTGTTCTGTGACCGTGACGAAGGCGTCTACGGGATCCGTTTTATAAATGCCGAACAACAGCTGATAGAGGACTTCGAACGGGCCTGTCGTTTCGCATTCGACGCGGAGCCGGTTCGTCATCCGAGTGACCAGCGTAACGGCGTCATGGTGACCAGGCTGCACGGCAAGGAGTACCTTCAGACCGTTCTCGACGCCGGTATGAACTTGGATGTGTACGACGGCAAATGCTTGCCGGAGGCAGTTACGCGTAGTAGCTCCGACACGAAGGCTGCGTTTGTTCGCGCCCTCGCTGATTTGGACGGCTCGGTTGGAGAGCGTTGCGTGAAAATCCACTCCTCGAGCTATGATCTCCTGCTTGGGGTCAAGATGCTGCTTACCGAGTTTGGCATCACGAGCCAGATTCAGCACCGACCCAACGAGGGGAAGCGGGACATGTACCTTCTCGTGATCACCTCCGATGCATCGCTTCGCCGGTACAACCGCCGAATCGGATTTACGCTCGACCGCAAGCAAGCGGCGCTCGAACAGGCCTGTGACCGAACAACGGGTGATCGGACGATCGTCGATGTGCTTCCGGATATCGGCAGCTATCTGGAGTCGATGCGTGACTCATTGCGTCTTTACGTCTCCGAATGTGGTCTGGACGACGCCACATACTGCAATTTCGAGAACAGCGACGCAAACGTCTCGTTCGATTGTGCCGAACAAATCCTTGCAGCGTTCGAGGAACGCCGTGGGACCGCAGAGAACGATCACGAGCGCCTCTCCGAGGAGTTGTCCTGGGGAGAGCTCGAAGAACTCACGGAACGATATCATGTTTCCCAGTCGGAACTGGCTGCTGAAACTGAGTATTCACAACCACAGATCTCTCGGTACTGGGCCACCGACGATGCGCTGCGACGAATCGTTCAGTCACGGCTCTCTTCGATCGTCGAGTCAATAGCGACGACCGATCTCTCCCGTCTCCGGCAACTGGCCAGTGGAGACGTGAAGTGGCGTCGCGTCGAGAGTGTTTCCCGTGTCTCTCGGGATGACAAAAACGGCAACACGGATGTCTTGCGGGGCCAACTTGCAGATCTCGTAAATGCCTCCCCTGAGGATGCACGTTCGACTGCACAGGCGCTTTTGCAAGAGGAACCGACCCTCGAATCGGGCGACGAGATCGCTGCTGCACTGGATCGCTATGGGATACCACAATGGCGTGTTGCCGAACATCTCGATGTCGATCAGGCGACTGTCTCCCGATGGATCCGGGATCAGACACCCCACGACAGCGAGCGACTCCGAGCGGCCTGTATCGAACTCATCAACCAGCGGAAGTCCCAGCTCCGATCCCAGGTAACAGCGATCGAGTGTCGTCAAGAAACCAAGGTGTACGACCTCACTGTCGAGGAGACGCATAATTTCCTTGCTAACGGGATGGTCGTACACAATTCGGAAGACCGATCCGCTATGCACGAAGCACTAGAGCAGCAGTCCATTAGTATAAGTAAAGCTGGGATCAACGCCACCCTCAAATCCCGCTGTTCGCTCCTCGGTGCAGCCAACCCCAAGTACGGCCGCTTCGATCAGTACGAGTCGATCGGCGAGCAGATCGATCTCGAACCGGCGCTGATCTCACGATTCGACCTGATCTTCACGGTCACCGATCAGCCGGACGAGGAAGAGGACTCCCGGCTGGCCGAACACATCTTGCAGACGAACTTTGCGGGGGAGTTGAACACCCAGCGCGAGGAGCTGAGCGCGCCAAACGTCACGCGTGAGCAGGTCGAGAGCCAGACCGAGGAGGTCGAACCCGTGATCGACGCCGAGTTGCTCCGCAAATACGTCGCGCACGCGAAATCGAACGTCTATCCGACGATGAGCGATGAGGCAAAAGAGGCGATCCGGGATTTCTACGTCGACCTGCGCTCGAAGGGGACCGACGAGGATGCTCCCGTCCCGGTCACCGCCCGAAAGCTGGAGGCGCTGGTCCGGCTTGCGGAGGCCAGCGCGCGAGTGCGGCTCTCCGATACCGTCGAGATCGAGGACGCAGAACGCGTCATCGAGATCGTCCGCTCGTGTCTCCAGGACATCGGCGTCGATCCCGAGACGGGTCAGTACGACGCTGACGTCGTCGAGACGGGGACCAGCAAGTCCCAGCGCGACCGGATCAAGAACATCAAACAGTTGATCGCGGACGTCGAGGAGGATTACGAGGATGGCGCGCCGATCGACGTGGTGCTCGACCGGGCCGACGAGATCGGGATGGACCAGTCGAAAGCCGAGCGAGAGATCGAGAAGCTCAAACAGAAAGGCGAGGTGTACGAGCCGAACCTCGACCACCTGCGGACCGCATAGATGGATCGCATCTCCGCCATCCGGAACGTCGAGGACGCGCTGGCGGCGTTCGAAGACGGCGAGGTCGATCTTGAAACGACCGAGGAGCGCGTACTGGCGACCGTCCGGACCTACGCGACGGACTACGAGGGCGAGATCACTGCGGTATATCGCGTCCAGCCGATCAGTCGCCGGGAGCCGATCATCGTGGTTGCGGCGTCGCCCGACGACGCGGTCGAACGGGCAACGTCCATTCTGGAAGAGAACGTCGTTGCCGAATCCATCGAACGCATTTGACTTCCTCTATCGCGTTAATTTTATACTATATTCTGTACAACAACTAGCCGTGATACTGGTGGTTACCTACTCGATCGGGGCACGACAGACGCTCCGGAACGTCTGCTCGGCCCACGAGGAAACGATCGCACGCCGACTGGGTCGGGCGGTGCTGTTCGAGGAGACGGAACTGGGGGCCTTTCTCGCCCTTCGACTCCGCGAGAAACACGGCTGTGACGTGCAGGTCGAACGGACCCGACCGTTCAACGAGTTCTCGCTGGTCCCCGAGTCAGTCAGGGAGGCTGCACAGGCCTACGAAGCGCGCTCTACCCCAAGCACGTCCTACGCGAAGTTCCAGTCGGGGACGGAGCATCCCCATCCGCGTGATCTTCACGGGCAAGAGCTGACCGAATGACCGCGCAGCGAGAGCCACACGGAGGACAACCGGGCAGCAGGGTAGCGACGGCACCGGATGCGGAGCAATCCTCGCGCCTCACAGTGACGATAGACGGAACCACGCTTCGCGGCGTTGCGGTCGACCTCCGATCGTGGTCGATCGATGCCGAGGACGCCGCGGCGGCGATCCGCGGGCGTACTGGTACGTGCACCGTCGCGTGTCCACATCCTGGATCGCTGTTCGACGCCGTCGGGGTCGTCGAGCCCTCGCTCAACGTATCGCTTCGGCGGGTCCTCGCTGCGGTCGCACGTCGACGCGGCTATCGGGCCGACGTCGTGGACGAACTCCGCTCGGTCAGTGCCGAACTCGCGACACTCTCCCCACCGGACTGTGACCGATCCGAGCAACGGCGACAGGTTGCCGCGGCCGGTACCGACGAGGCCAAACTGGCCGAACGGGTCGCGACGATTCGCGGCGAACTGCAGGCCCGGCGTGACGCCGGTGTGGATGTCAGTGCCACCGAGAAACGGCTCTCGGATGCGGTTGCGGCGCTGACGGACGCCCGGACTGAACGGTTGTCTGCTGAACAGGCGCTCGACCGGGCTCGCGAGGACAGTAGGCCTCCCCGTGACCGACGGGACCGACGCCTCCGGTTGCAGGACCGCAAACGGAACCTCGAACGGGCAATTCGTCGTGAGCTTGCCGATGCAGTCTATAACGAGTTCACGGCTGCAGTTTGGCGCGTTCCTGGTGAGTCCGACCCGGGGCGTTCAGTCGTCGAGTACGAGGGAGACGGCGTGACGGCTGCTCTCGCCGTTCTCCGGATGCTCCGCACGGCGACGCCAGCGGTTCTCGCAGTGGACCGGTTTGACGGGCCGGAACGGGCTGCACACGAACTCGGTGTCCCCATCCTGCGGGTCTGATACTGTCGGCTGTAAGTTCGTAAAGAGATTCGGTACACTGGGGTACCGAATACTTTCGAAATGTTACAGCCGACAGTATGAGCGGGCGGGAGTTCAAGTACGATCGGGCGGCCATCATCTCCATGCCCGAACTGTCGTGGACCCAGCGGCGAGAGAACGGTGTGACGCTCGTCGAAGCGGTAATCGAGAGCACGTCTCCGAACGGCGAGGCGGCAATAGAGCTTCGGAGTACGCTCTCTGGCCCTGTCTGGCCCCCGCGCTCGCAGGGAGTGCCGGTGGCTGGCTGGGATGGCGATCGGTACGAGACGACCGTCGAGAGCGGCTGTCGGGTCGCTGTCGGCTTCGCCTCTCCCGGAGAGCCGTGTGAGCCGCCGATCGAGATCGTCGAGCACGAACCGGTTGCGCGCGTCGATGACGACGAGGACGATGCTGTCGACGCTGCCGACGTGCTCCGGGCGCTCGGCGATCCCACACCACCCCGGAGAGCTATCCCGGCCTCGGTTCCCGATACCTCTGGTCCTGATACCTCGTTGCCAGACGAGTGGCATCTTGCGGAAGACGAACTGGATGTCGAGACGGAACGTGAGCGATGATTCTGGCAGTGACAGGGGGGAAAGGTGGTGTCGGGAAGTCGACAGTCGCACTGAACGTCGCTGCCGAACTCGACGCCGTGGTCGTTGACGCGGATCTCGGGATGGCCGATCTGCCCGATCGGCGTGGGCCCGACCTGCACGACGTCCTCGCCGGGCGTGCTGATCCGATCGAGGCTGTTGACGAGAGCGGACCCATCGACTTGCTTCCCTGTGGCCGATCACTTCATGGGTTGAACGCCGCCGACCCGCCCCGGCTCGTCGAGGCAGTCGAAACCGTCGAGCGAGAGTACGATCGCGTCGTCGTCGACTGTCCAGCGGGGATGTCCGCCGACGCCGGGCTCCCGCTGCACGTCGCCCAGCGCTGTCTGCTGGTCACCTGTGCCGACGAGTTCGCCCTCCCCGACGCCATCCGTGCTCGGGCACTGGCGCGGGTTCTCGACGCGGGGATCGAACGACTGGTGCTCAACATGGCGGGCGAATCGCCACCCGTTGATCGGGTTCGGTCGGTATTCGGGACACCGGTCGCGACCGTCCCGCGCTCTGATGCCGTCGCTCGTGCCCAGCGAAACGGTTGTCCGGTTTCGGCGGTTGCTCCCGGTGACAGAGCCACAACACAGTTCGAATCGCTGGCGGCGAGTCTACACTCTACCTGACAACTCAGTCCATCTCACAAAGCGCCTGAAACACCGATCGGAGCGTGACCGGCGAGACGTCCGCAACGCCCGACGCTTCTTTCTGCGTGAGATCGTTGTCCAGCTCACACGCCGCGGTGTACAGACAGCCTGCGGCGACGCCGCTTGGATCCCGGCCCCCGAAGACGTTCGCGTCGCGGCCCTCGCTCGCCAGTTCGCGTGCGCGCCGCTCGACCGCGCTCCCGAGATCCAGTTTGCTAGCAAACCGGGGCAGATACTCGCGCGGATCGATCGGACCAACTGGGAGTCCGAGCTCCCTGTTGAGCGCGCCGTAAGCGGCTTTGAACTCGTCTCGATCCGCGCGGGCGACCGACCCGATCTCGTCGATGGTTCGTGACACTTCGTTTACACGGCAGGCGGCGTAGGTAGTTGCCGCGGCGAACCCCTCCAGCGAGCGCCCGCGAAGCAGATCCTCCTTCTGCGCTGAGCGAAAGAGCGAGCAGGCACCATCCCGCACCGACTGGGGTAGCGAGAGCGCGGACACCAGCCGCCGGATCTCGGTGAAGCCGTACACCTGATTGCGCTCGACTTTGGTCGAGATCTGTGAGCGGTTGTGCTCCCGTCGCATCCGTGCGACCTGTCGTCGTTTGCGGCCGGTAAGCCGACTCCTGGAACCGGATCCGATCTCGGTTGACAGTCCTCTGTCGTGACGCGAACGAGTTAGCGGCGCGCCGGTCCGCTTTCGGTTCCGGTCGTCGTCCTCGAACGAGCGCCATTCGGGACCGCGGTCGATCCGATCCGCACCGACGACCAGCCCACAGTCCGAACAGAGCGTCTCGTCGCCGTCCGCAGTCAATCCACCACCACACTCGGGACACGCGTTCGCCGTCGTACTGCCACTCATACAGTTGGATCTTGGTCCCGATCAAGTATTTAAAGAAGGGATAGATGCGGAATAAACCGCTGGGTCGTCCGAGTCGAACGTACCGGTTACCGGTACGCTATAGTTCGTTTCAGGAACTTATTTGTGATACCATCGTCAACGAAGAACGATGCTTTCGGAGATCGCCGACGGTATCGAACTCACCGAACGTCAGCACGACCGGGGGATCGCTACCGTGGACGAAACGGACGAAACACTGGCTGAGGGGCTTGTCGAGCACGCCGACGAGCTACCCTGTCAGCCAGCGACAGCCGCGACGATCGTCGATAGCTACACCGCTGGACGGAGCGTCGGCGATGTGGCTCGCGAGGCGGGCGTCACACCGATGACCGCGACCAAGACGCTCCACCTGCTCGGCGTTGACGGGCTGTCGCCGCTCGCCCCGCGCGCAAGAGAGATTGTCCGGGACTGGCAACGTGGCGAGCTCTCACGTACCGACGCGGAGACGCTCGTCCAGGCAAGCGAGACGGAGTTCGCACTGGCCGCATTCATCGAAGCCCACGATCCAATAACGGGGATCTCAGAGATCACCGAGACTGCACTCGCCGAGCACGGCGATGCGGCGGTCGACAAGCGTGATCGGCTGGCCGAGACAATGAGCGGCGTCGGCGAGCTTCGCTGATCAGGGTCGGAGCCGTTCTGCCAGCCCCGGCTCCTCGTATGCGAGATCTAGTGAGCGGTCGAACAACCCCTCCGCCACCGCCACAATCGCCGGTGCAAACTCCGGATCCAGCGCCGTGACGGTCGGTGTGTCGGTCACTGCCGTCAGTTCGCTTTCCGGCACTGCGATGTCGATCGACCCGTCCGGCACTTCCCCGGTCCGGTTCGCGACTGCCAGATCATCGGTCGTTCCCACGTCGGTCAGGCGGGCCCGCGTCCGCTGGAGCGCGTCGACGCCGCGGGTCGTTCCCGGCGCGACCAGTCCGACTCGATCTGCCGCGGTGACCGCCGCCACCGCGGGATTCGTCGCTACTGGCGGCGTGTCCACGAGCACGTAATCAAACTCGGTCGCTAGCTGATCGAGCACGTTCTCGAACGTCGTCGCTGCACCGGCAGTCTTGGCGCGGGCGAGTGCTCCGAACGAGGCACGAGACGGAAGGCATTCCAGTCGTCCCTCGGTGTCGATCGGTAGCTCCTGCGTCGCTGCGAGGGGCTGTGGGTCCTCACCGGTTACGAGCGTCACGATGTCGTCGTCGATCCGGCCCGGGACGTAATCGGAGAGTCCCTGTGTGCCGAACGCGACATCGGTCAGCGCGACATTCGCGCCGTCCATCGCGAGTGCGGTGCCCACTTCCACCGTCATTCGTGTTGCCCCTGCACCGCCGGTGACGCCTCCGACTGCGGCCGTGGTAGGTGCCGTTTCCATGAAATATTGTTTATTTCTCTTCGAGCAAAAATATGTTCAAATATGTCTGGTGCCCTACTCGATAGCGACCGCACACCCCACGACTCCGCCGACGCCGAGGTGCTGGTGTCGCCAGCCGTCGCTGGCTTCGAGGAGGAGTGTTCCCTCTGCGGTCACGACGGAGGTTCGGTCCCCGTATGCGATATCGACCGGTGTCTCGTCGATCGGGAGTTCGACCGGTGCCCACCGGTCGCCGTCCGGGCTGGCCGTGTAGAGTGTACCGTCGATCACGGCGTGACGCTGCCCGCCGCCGTCGCTCGTGACGGCCGTCGCGTCGCCCTCGCGGAGCGCCATCCAGCCGTTGCCAAGTTGGTACAGTCCCTTTGCCGTAGCCGCGAGCGGTGTTCCCGTCGCGTCAATGTCTCGAACGTGATCGAGTCCGGCGGCGACGAGCCCCCCGTCGACGATGCGATAGACGCCGTCCTCGGTTCCGACGAGCGCGCCGTCGATGGCCGTGACCGCGCCCTCCGCGGAGCAAATCTCCTCGACGCCGTCCGCGCTCACCCGTGCGACACGCCCCTCCTCGGTGCCAGCGATCACGTCCTCACCGTCGAACCCGACCGCGCTCGCCGGGCCGACTCCGAGGTCGACCGGGCTCTCGCCCAGCAGCGTGACGTCCTCGTCGGTCGCTACGACGATCCGGCCCGGTGCGCCCGCGATATCTCGGACCGGCGTGCGGTACTCCAGCCCGAACTCGCCGACGCGCGGGCCCGAGAGCGAGGCGACGACGACTCCCAACTCCGTCCCGACGAACAATCGGGTCCGGCCTTCCTTGCCCCCGAAGATCCGTTTCTCCCTGATGTCGTCCATACGAGAGGCCACGGCGCGGTGTCCCGAAAGGATTCCGACCCGACGTTCAAAACTCCGGATCCGACTCTACCGGCACGCCCTCGTCGCCGTCGAGATCGAACTCCTGTCGAAGCTCCCGGATTCGGTCGCGGATATCGGCGGCGAGCTCGAATTCCAGGTTCTCGGCGGCCTCGTTCATCCGCCGTTCGAGCTCCTGGATCTGACGAGCGGCGTCGTCCTCGTCGCTTGGTCCCTCGCCGGAAACGCTGCTGGTGTCGGTCTTGCTGCCGGGCAAGTTCGTCTCGCCGATCTCCTTTTCGATCGTTGTCGGCTCGAAGCCGTGTTCGGCGTTGTACTCTCTCTGAATCTCCCGACGGCGCTGGGTTTCGTCGATCGCTGCGGCCATTGAGTCGGTCACCTCGTCGGCGTAGAGCACGACCTCGCCCTCGACGTTTCGGGCGGCCCGACCCATCGTCTGGACGAGGGTGGTTTCGGATCGGAGAAAGCCTTCCTGATCTGCGTCGAGGATGGCGACCAGCGATACCTCGGGGATGTCAAGCCCCTCCCGGAGCAGGTTGATCCCGACGAGCACGTCGATCTCGCCGAGTCGAAGCGACCGGATCAGTTCGTGGCGCTCCAGCGTGTCCGTTTCGTCGTGCATGTAGGCCACGTCGATGCCCGCCTCTTCGAGATACTCGGTAAGATCCTCGGCCATCCGCTTGGTGAGGGTCGTTACGAGCGTCCGGTCGCCTGCCTCGATCTGGGCGTCGATGCGCTCCATGAGGTCCTCGACCTGCCCGGTGGCGTCTTCTATCTCGACTTTTGGGTCGACCAGATGCGTCGGGCGAACGATCTGCTCGACGATCTGTCCCGAGTGCTCGCGCTCGTAGTCGCTCGGCGTCGCGCTGACGTACATGGTCCGGTCGGTCTTTTCCTCGAACTCCTCGAAGGTGAGCGGGCGGTTGTCAAAGGCCGTGGGCAGCCGAAAACCGTTCTCGACCAGCGACTCCTTGCGCGATTTGTCGCCCGCGAACTGCCCTTTGATCTGTGGGATCGTCTGGTGGGACTCGTCGATCACCGTCAGAAAGTCGTCGGGGAAGTAATCCATCAGCGTGTAGGGCGCTTCGCCGGACTCCCGATCTGCGAGGTAGACCGAGTAGTTCTCGATCCCCGAGCAGTAGCCCGCCTCGCGCATCATTTCGAGGTCGAAGGTAGTGCGCTCCTCGATGCGCTGGGCGGCGAGCATGTCGCCCGTACGCTCGAAGTAGGCGATCCGGTCTTCGAGGTCCGATTCGATCTGGGCGATGGCCTCTTCCATCGTGTCGTCGTCGACCGAGTAGTGCTCCGCTGGGTGAAAGAGAACCGCTGGCTCGTCACTTTCGACTGTCCCCTCCAGCGGATCGACCTTGATCATCCGATCGATCTCGTCGCCCCACAGCTCGACACGGACGGCATAGCGGCCGTACATCGGGTAGATCTCGACGGTGTCGCCGCGCACCCGGAACGTGCCCTGCGTGAAATCGACGTCGTTGCGCTCGTAGTTCAGATCGACCAGCCGCTTGAGCAGTTCCTCGCGGCCGATCTGCTGGCCGACTTCGAGCCGCAGGGACATCCCCTCGTAGTTCGCCGGATCGCCGAGCCCGTAGATCGCCGAGACCGAGGCGACGACGATCACGTCGTCTCGCGTAAGCAGGGAGCGCGTCGCCGAGTGACGCAGTTTGTCGATCTCGTCGTTGATCGAGGCGTCCTTGTCAATGTACGTGTCGGTCTGCTCGACGTAGGCCTCGGGTTGATAGTAGTCGTAGTAGGAGACGAAGTACTCGACGGCGTTGTTCGGGAACAGATTCCTGAACTCCTCGTAGAGCTGTGCCGCCAGCGTCTTGTTGTGGGCGATCACCAGCGTCGGCGTCTGGATCTCCTCGACGGCCCACGAGACGGTGTTGGTCTTTCCCGACCCCGTCACGCCGAGCAGGGTCTGTTCGTCCATCCCCGACCGGTACCCCTCGGCGAGTTGCTGGATCGCCTCGGGCTGGTCGCCCGCGGGATCGAACGGCGCGTCCACCGCGAAGGGGCGCTCCCCCTCCGGCCGGTCGGGCGAGAGCGGCCCGGAGTTCGTCTCACTCATTGCCGGAAACAGGTGCGCGAGGCACTTGAGACGCTCGGCTGTCGAGGCTTTGTACGGTCGCCGGCACACTTTTTCGTACAGACACCCATACACTACACATGAGCAAGAACATCTCCATCTCGGACGACGTGTACCGAGAACTCAAGCGGGAGAAAGGTGATCGGAGTTTCAGCGAAGTGATCAGAGACTCCATCGAGGGTGGCACCCGACTTGCGGACGTGACGGGAGCCGGTGTGCTTGATCCGGACGCTCATGAGGACGTCAAAGCCGACATTGAACGGATGAGCAACGGGACTCTCGATCGGGTCGACGATGAAACTCTGTGATACGTCCGTTCTCGTCGATATCGACCGGGGCGATGTCGCCGACCGTGTCGAACGGCTCGACGACGAAGGTCGGCATGCGATCAGCAGCGTTACCGTCACCGAACTGCGCCTTGAACTCAACAACCGGTACGGTGACGACGAGCCGCCGTCCGACGTCGTTACTGGCCTCGAACGGTTGATCGCACGATTCGAGATTATCGACGTGAGCCGTCCGATCTCGGTCGCTGCCGCGGATATCGTTTCCGAACTCGAACGCAAGGGACAACCGCTCCACGATCTCCATGACGTCTACATCGCTGCCACGGCACAGACACAGCAACTGTCCGTTCTCACCTCGAACGTCGACCATTTCGAGCGGATCGATAGTATCGACGTCGTTGATTGGCGGCGGTTCTAGCGTTTGTCTCTGATCAACGCCCGTAGTACAGATACGAGAACAGCACGAACGCCAGTACAGCGCCGACAATCCCGCCGACGAACGCGAAGGGGAGTTCGAGCGCCCAGAGGGCCCCCCAGCCGGCTCCACCACCAGCGAGCACAATAACGGCGATCAACAGCCCCACTTTCCATCCTTCCCCCGACTCGCCGCTCTGTGTTCCTGCCATGTGTCTACTATCATAGCCGAGATGTAAGGATTCTTTCCTTCGCCAGCGTTTTGGCGGCCGAATTCCTTCTCTCGGACGATGGATCTCTCGCTGTCCGACGTCTCCGAAAGCCAGGCCGCGATGGGTCTCGGCGCGCTCCTTGTTCTTGCCGGATCGGCGCTGCCGTGGTGGGTGACGCCGGTCGAGTCGAGCACCGGGCTGGCAGGCGATGGCGTCTTTACCATGCTCTTTGGCGCAGTCGTGCTTGGCATCCTCGTCTTTCAGGAGGCCAACGAGCGCACCGGCATCGTCGTCGCTGGCTTCGGCGCGCTGACTGCGGTCGTCGCCGGGTGGTTCTGGTACGGGACGGCGACGGATCCGACTCTGGCGGCCGGAACTGGCGTCTACCTGACGTTGCTCGGTGCGGCCACGCTGCTCGCTGGCGGATGGATGAGCCACCGCGAGACGCAGGGCTGACGCACACTGTCGGGAGAACGATTTTGTTCCTCCTCGGCGAACGCTCGTGTATGTCAGACGAACTCGCAGACGCGAGCGACGTGCTCCGGGAAGCGAGCGAGCTCGCCGACCAGCACCGTGAACGACTGTACGAGCGCTCGAACGCGCTTGCCGAACTGGCCGCCGGTGACGCACAGGTCGATCACGGGCGGCTGGCCCGCGAGACGAACAAACTCCACGAGATCGAGGGCGACCTCGCCGACGAGTCTGCGGAACTCGTCGGACAGGCGCGTGAGCTGATCGCGACGTATCGGGAGGACCTGGAGGGCGTCTAGCTCGGCATGCGATCCGCCAGCCGCTCGTAGGTTTCGGTCGGCATCGCGACGCCGGGCGGTCCCGACGCGTTTTCGGCGAACTCCAGACGCAGGTAGGTTATCGACCCAAGCGGGATCGGCTGGACCGACTCGACCGCGGTCAGATCGATTTCCCGACCTTCGAAGGTGATCTGTTCGGCATCGGGATCGTACTGTCCCTCGCCCTCCAGCAGCGCACGGGCGGGGAAGACGACCACTGCGAGAACGAGCACGACCCCCGCCACCGCACCGTTGATCGTGAGTATCGTCGCGCCGAGGAAGTACGCGAGCAGGAGTTGCGCAGCGACGATGTCGGCGACGAGCAGGCCGTCCTTGCGCCCCCAGTCGCGGCCCGACCGGTCGCTCGCGCTGGCACCGAGACGGCTCCGATTGACGATCGGCAGGAGGACGTGCAGGGCGAGCGCGACGCTCACCAGGGCGACGGCACCGTAGAGGGCTGCGGACAGCAGGTTGGCAAAGGGCGTCGCCACGAACGGGTAGACGAGCACGACGGCGAGCAAGGAGCCGCCGATGTAGGCGACAACGCCTGCGGTGAACCACCGCAACAGCGGGGTTTCCGTTAGTACGGACCACTCCACCGGCGCTTCGTCTGTCGGCATCGACTGACCGTTGCCGACGCGCTGCCGAAAAGCTGACTATCCACGTCAGGGGCTCCCTCGCCTTCGATCAGCAGACCGGTTTCGGGTTCACACCCATCGCTTCGAGCCGGTCAGTGTACTCGTCGTAGGCTGCCTGGATCGCCGCGCTGGCGGCGTCTTCCGCGGCCTGCCAGTCACCGTCGTCCGCACAGACCTCGTCGAGCAGGTCCAGTAGGCGCTCCTCGCGCTCGTCCAGCACGTCGCCGTAGCCGCGGAACGTCGACGCCGTGGTGGGATCGGCCTCGCCGACGAAGAAGCCGGTGCGCTGTTCGGTGAGCTTTCCGGCGACGAGCGTTGCGCCGACGAGCCCGCCCAGCCGCTCGACCGTCGCTTCGGCCTCTCGAAGCTCCTGCTGTGCTGGCGGGACCGCCCCCGGTTCGTGGCCACCAAGTTTGTCGAGCAGGTCCTCGTAGTGGCTAGCCTCCTCGCTTGCGATCTCGTCGTACGCCGCTGTGGCTGCCCCGTCGCTCTCCTGTGGGACCCAGCTGGCGACTGTCTCGCTGGCCGCGTGGAGCCGGTTGGCCGCGCTGGTCAGGACTGCCGTTTCGGTCATCTCGCCCTCGGTGTTGGCATACAGGGCTTTCGAGGAGCCGAGCCGCGAGAGCGCCGTCTCGTTCGCGTCGCGGACGCGCTCGTCGAAGTCGTCGTCGGTCATGCTCGTTCGTACGGCGTTCGGTCGCTTGTAACCACCGACTGCGTCGTCGTGCGGCGACAGCCTGCCGTCTCCGGTGTTACATTGTAACTTTGTATACAATGTTACACAGCATGGATCCGATCACACCTCAGTCGGCCCCCTCGATTGCCTCCGCACCGACGAACTCGACCTCCGACTCAAACCGATACCAGCCACAGGCGAGCGCGGCCCCCACGGCGTTGGCGACCATGTCAAGGACGTCGTAGCGCCGGTAGGGGACAGAGGCCTGTGCAACCTCGATGCCGACCCCGTACAGCGTCGCGACGCCGAAGACGAGCAACGCTTTCGTCCGCACAGAGAGGTTGGCTCCGACCAGCGCGTAGGCCAGCAGGAGTCCAAAGCCCAGATACGTCGCGGCATGCCAGAGCTTGTCGAAGCCGATCGCGCCCGTGTCCGGCGTCTCTGGCGGCACGACGAGCAGGGAGGCGGCCGCGATCGCTGCGGCCGCGACGGCGACGGCGCTCCAGCGAAGCCAGCGCGGGACGAGCGGGAGTCGAGGCATCGGCTGTTCGGTAGTGCTATCGGAATAAAAACGTGCAGATGTGTTTCACGGCTCGCAACCGCGCTCGCCGTTCCGCTTCGAGATTCTCGCTCCCGTGGGTCGCTCCGAATCTCGCTACTCGCCCTGTTCCGCGGCTCGCAACCGCGCTCGCCGCTTCACTACGAGGTCGACTCCCTCGCTACGCTTAGTCGTCGCCCTCGCCCTTCTCGATCGGCGCACCAACCAGATTACCCCACTCGGTCCAGGAGCCGTCGTAGTTGATGGTGTCCTCGTAACCGAGCAATTCGTGGAGCGCGAACCACGCAACGGAGGAGCGCTCGCCGATCCGGCAGTACGCGACCGTCGTCGAGTCGCCCTCGATGTCGTAGTCGGCGTACAGCTCCTGCAGCTCGTCGAAGTCCTTGAACGTCCCGTCGTCGTTGGTGACGGCCGCCCAGGAGATGTTCTCCGCGCCGGGGATGTGGCCGCCGCGCTGGGCGGTCTCTTGCAGTCCCGGAGGTGCGAGGATCTCGCCGGAGTACTCCTCGGGCGAGCGGACGTCCACGAGCGGGAGGCCGCGGTCGATCGCGTTCTCGACGTCCTCGCGATACGCGCGGATACTCTCGCGCGGGCCGGACGCGTTGTACTCGACGGCCGAGAACTCGGGGACCTCGTCGGTCGTGGGATAGTCGTTCTCGATCCAGTACTCGCGGCCACCGTCGAGGAGGCGCACGTCGTCGTGGCCGTAGTACTTGAACTGCCAGTAGGTGTAGGCGGCAAACCAGTTGGCGTTGTCGCCGTAGAGGACGACCGTCGAGTCCTCGGTGATGCCGTGGCTGCCCAGCAGATCCTCGAAGTCCTCCTTGGTCAGGATGTCACGGGTCGTCTGATCCTGGAGCTGGCTCTCCCAGTTGAACCCGATCGCGCCGGGCGCGTGGGACTCCTCGTAGGCTTCGGTGTCGACGTCGACTTCCACCAGTCGGTGGGCGGGGTCGTCGCTCTCGAACTCGTCGAGGTTGTCCTCGACCCAGTCGGCCGAGACCAGTACATCGTTTGCGTACTCAGTGTCCGTCATACACCAATTCGTACGATAGCCAGGGTTAAAGGCGCTCTACCCCCGGCAGCAACCGCCCCTCGTGGCGCGTCCGGGCAACCATTGCCGTCACCTCGGAGCGCATTTGCTCATGTACGACGGCCCGGACCCGACACCCACCATACGATGGGTATCGATGACCCCAACACCGGTAGTACTGTCCGGTGGCGACGAGTAACGGTCACGGCTGGCAGTTTCCACGAGTTAATACCGTCCGCCGCCGTACCGGTGTCCATGATCGAATTCGTTTCGGCGGACTGGCTCGCCGACCGGCACGACGAGGTGCAGGTCGTCGACGTCAGGGACGACTGGGAGTACTCCGGGATCGGGCATATCCCCGGTGCGGTCTCGATCCCCTTCGACCGCTTCCGCGCCGAGGACGGCGACGAGGGAATGTTACCTGGCGCGGACGTCTTCGCGGGCCTGCTCTCGGCGGCCGGTATCGAGCCCGGCGATCCCATCGTCGCGTACGACGACACCCACGGCGTCTTCGCGGCGCGCTTTCTCGTCACGGCGCTATGTTACGGCCACGAACCACTCTACCTGCTCGACGGCGATTACAGTGCGTGGAACCGCGAACACCAGACGACGACCGACGAACCGTCGGTCGAGTCGACGGAGTACACGGTTACGCTGCCCGAAACGACGCCGCTGGTCGAGTACGATACTGTGGAGGCCGCAATCGACGACCCGGACGCCGTGCTGGTCGATACCCGTGACGAAAGCGAGTTCGACGAGGGCCACATCCCGGGGGCCGTCCTGCTCAACTGGAAGGACCTGGTAGACGACGAGAGCCGCGGGCTCAGGCCCGAGGCCGAACTCCGTGCCCTGCTCGACGAGCACGGGATCACGCCGGATCGTCGAATCATCCTCTACTGTAACACCGCCCGTCGGATCAGCCACACGTACGCAGTACTGTTGTATCTCGGCTACGAGGATGTCGACTTCTACGAGGGGAGTCTCACCGAGTGGACTGCCGCAGGGGGGTCGATCGAGATCGTCGAGTGAGCGGCAGTTCCGTCGAAAACCTACTGCCGGCTGTTGAATCTCCAGTTGAAACAAAGGGGTATCAGCGAGGCTATCGGATAGTTGCGGATCTGGTAGTTGTTAGACACTGAATATAATACCTTTGGTTTCCTCCAGGAGGCCACCGGAACGATCGTCTACAGCTCCGGGACCAGAACCGATTCAGTCCGAATTCGACCATATCCGAGCTGACGGGGTGGACCTCGTCGGGGCTGCGGATAATAAGGGAGTACGGTGAAAGTAGTCACGTGTCCCAAAATTTCCCGAACTGAGATGTCAAAAAGTCCGGCTTCATCCTCACAAACTCGTCGCGTTCGGTTTCCGGGAAGAACTCGTACACAGAATGCAGAGCGTCAGGAACGAATCGCTCTCCGACGACGATTCGCACACCGCGTTCGTCCGGTCCCCGAATGACTCGTCCGAATGCTTGTCGGATTTGTCGAACGGCGGGAATCGTCAGCGCGTAGGTGAATGAGTTTTCTTGCCCAAACCGGTTACCGTACGCGTATTCGACGGCCTTGACTCTGGGTGATCCGATGTTTACCAATGGGATCCCGAACACAGCGCACGTGTGCAACTCATCTCCTTCGTAATCGACGCCTTCAGTTAACGTGCCACGAGTACTCGTGACGAGGACTTTCGGCTCTCCGTGGACGAATTCGCGTTTCAGTTCTCTGGTCTCCTCGTGGCTGGAGGACTGGTCAAGCAGGACTGGTTTCTCGATCTCCTCTCGAAGCCGGTTCGCCGCCCATTCAGCTTCGGAATAATTTGGCCATGCGAGAAGGATGTTCCCGTGACTGCATGCGATTTCCCGTGCGACGTAGGCGTAGCGCTCTCGTGTCCTGTTTGTGTTGTCAAGAGTTGCTTTACCTCGATTCCGCTTTTTGAACGCTTCAACATCGACGATCCAACTGGCACGGTTCTCCGCAGGAAACGTCAGATCATACGTACGTGAGGAGACAACCCGCGGTTCTTCCTCATCAGTCGCCAGCTCTTCTAACCCGGCCACTTCTTCAAAGATCGAGAGCGGCTCAAGTGTCGCACTCATGAGGACGCCGCCGCCGAATTCATCAAGGATCCCCTTGATTTTCTCCGACGGCATGCAGTTGTACATGACAAGCGACGCGTTGTAGTAGTTCAGCCATGGCTGTTCGACATCACGGGCGTCTGTCTCCGAGTACTCCAGTTCGATCTCACGGAAGTACTCGACGTGGTCTCGCTCCCACCACTGCCCGAACAACGCTCCGACAGCGGTACAGACACAATCCCTGTCGTTCCCCATTTGTTCTAAGGCGTCTTCGACGGCGAGGCCGACCTTGCTCAACATCCGGAACGTGTCCCCTCCGTGACCTGCCTGTTCAGCCCAGCGTGTAAACCCGTCCGGGGAAGCGTCGCCCGGATCACGGAGCGGGATCTCGACATCGTCCTCTGGCACCGCGTTCCATGACAACCCCGACCCGTACTGTTCAAATCGGTCCTGAAGCTCGTCGTCAACACGAGTCTCGAACCACTGTATCACATCGTCGTAGAATTTTTCTGCGGTCTCAACAGCTTCAAATGGGACTTCTTGCGCTGCGAGTCGTGTTTCGATATCACGCTTGTTCTGCGGGCTTTGCCGTGCTGGCCGGAGGATCTGTTCGAGATCGTTCTTTGCGCGTTTGACGGTGTGATAGCCGATCGTGTCTGTGAGGAGATCTCGGACGCGTTCTTCCATCCGGTGTGCTTCGTCGACGATGACGAGCGTCTGCGTATCGAGAATTGGGGCGGTGAGTTGACGGCTGGAAGTGTCGAAGACGTGATTGTAATTCCCGATCACGATATCGGCATTCTGCATGAGCACTGTCATTGCCCGGTGCGGGCACGTACCCGCATCGACGGCGTTCGGGAGGAGTTCCTCAGTGGTAACGACGTGATTGGTGCCTGATTCGAACGGTACCGCCGATGCTTTGTCACGACTGTACCAGTCCGCCTCGAACGGGCAGTACAACTCGCTATTCTCAGATTCCATCATCTCCGGCGTCGTCGAGGGTTGACTCCGTGGGTAGGGCGCAGTTTTCCCGGCAGTGTGAAGCGGATCACTGTCTTCGTTGAGCGGGTCTCGTTGCGCGTTCTCGACCAGCACCCGGCCTTTCGCTGGGTCCCACCATTTGTCCTCTTCAGGAATCGGTGATGAGTCCAGCGTCGCGTCTGTCTCGAATTGCTGGTCCACTTTGAGGGCGCTGTCTTCGGTAACGAGAGTAGCAGTTGCGTCTCTCAGGTCCTCACATCGTTCCTGAACGCTGCTCCCCTCAGGGAACACCTCTTCGCGCCCGTACGGGCATAGATCTCGTTTCCCGACGAGTGCCACGCCAGCAAGCGGGTCTTCCAACTGGTCATTGATCACTCGGAGATCCTCAACGAACTGTTGGCGCTGTTGCTTGACTGGCGTGACGACCATCGCGTTGTCAAACTGGTCAGTCTCTCGGATGAGATAGCTCGCTGCAGTCAGCGAGGCCATCGTTTTGCCCGTCCCGCACGGACCTTCCATCGCCAAATACCCAGAGTCTTTGGCTGTCTCGATGATATTCTCGATGACATCGCTTTGATTCTCGTACGTATCGCTAAAGCCGAAATACGTTTGCCACGACACCTCAGAACTCTCAGACACGGGTTAGTGATATCTGCGTCCCGATGCGATAAAAACCGTTCCACTCACCACTAGCTCGTGTTCAGTTAAGCATGAAGAGTGAGGCGAACCGATTTACAGCAGTTCCGAGATGAAAGCCCACTGATTAAGCGGAGGGATGAAGGCGACAACTGGGAATCGTTCTACGCTCGTAGTAAGTCGGGTGAAGCCTAGGCCGGGATTTGAACCCGGGCTCTCGTCCTTACCAAGGACGCGCTTTACCGCTAAGCTACCCAGGCGCGGGTGCATCCATCGATTGTCGGGATCCGACTTTATGCGTTTCGATTCCCGGGCACTGCGGGACGCCGTACCGATCAGTGATCGGTCGCCGACTGCTGGACGTGATCGTCTGTGCCATCGGACGAGCGCGATCCAAGCATGGTGTCGAGGTCGGTGGGTAATAGCTCTGCTGCAGGGGGAAGCGGGGTATCGGCCGCCCCAAGTTCGCCTGCGAGGTCAAGCAGCCTCGTCGGGACCAGACCTGCCTCTGCAGTCGGCCACGGGCTATCGCCCGCAGTCGCGCCCGCGATCACTGCCAGCTCGAAGACGTTCCGTTCGAGCGAGCGATCTAGGGAGGCGGCGGCGTCAGCGCTTTCGGCGCTTCGGCGGAGCGTCTGATCGCGGCCGAACGCTCGGACGGTCTCGACGGCCTTGTCGGCGGCTTCGGTGCGGGCAAGCAGATAAAACCCCCGTGAGACGAGGACGTCGGCGGCGAGGATTTCGAGATTCGGTTCGGTGTGATCGGCCGGGTCGCGTGTGGCCCATGGCTGTTCCTGGGCGAGCGTCCGGGTCAGGCGCAGCCCCTCGTAGATCAACTGGACGCCGGCACCGCGTTCGGCGACGGAGTCAGCTGTCGCCGAGCCATCAATCGACCGTGCACTGGACAGGGTGAGCGCTCCAGGGGCCATGGAGGCGTCGTCGAGACGGTCGTCGAGAAGTTTGCGGAGGGTAGTCGGCTCGATATCCGCGACTGCGTCGTGTGCTGCCTGCCGAGTCCGCACGGCCTCATCCATCACGCCGGACTAGGGAGAGGAAGGGCAAAGACCTTTGGAAAGTCCGCCTGCGAGTGATTGTGAGAGATCGCATGCAGGCCCGGCGTTAGATGACGAGAGCGAGCAGAGCAAACAGGAGGAGACCGACAACGAGGACAGCGGCTCCGGCGAGTACGGGATTCTCCATCGCTTTGCGGTAAAACGGCATCGCGTCGTACTCGGCACGGAACCGTTCGAGGTTCTCGCGGTTGTAGAAATACTTCGTATTGAACAGGAACGATTCGGTGACCGCACAGCCAGTACAGACCGGTTCACCCTCTACCCGTTCCGTCTCGATGTGATCGGCGCAGTTGATACTACCGCAGTTGGTACAGTAGGTGAGCGGTCCATCCCCGCCACAGTGAACACAGTCGTCGAACGCCCCGTTTGCGACGACAGAGCCACGGGTCCCAGTGAAATATCCGTGTTCGTAGGCGTACTCGCCGAGTTCGAGCCGTGCATCGATCCCCGGAACGTAGACAGGGCGGAGCGAGTCAATCGAAACGTCCGACTCCCGGGGACGACAGCTCTTCGTGTACGTGACGTTGTTATCGCCAGTATACCGAACCGTCGTCTCGAACCGATCACACTGCAGTTCCGTGATCCAGTCGCGGTACTCCGCTTCGGTGCGGCCGAACCGCTCCGTATCGACTGCGTCAAACCGGTCTCGGTATCGGTCGAGGGCAACAGTCTCGGTATGATCGGCATTTTGGGCGACGAGCAGCCTGACGTCGTCGTCAAGCGGATGCGGTCCGTCCCGATCTGCGAGGATGGAAACAGCATCGCGTTCGTCAACCCGGTGGACAACCCCAACCGAGGTCTCAAAGACGGCGTCGACGTGCGTATCGGCGTAGACGACCGGAAGCAAGGTTAGCTCGACCGATGAGGCAGTGACAAGCGACGGGTCGAGGTTGTCAACGTCCCGCGCTGCGGTGCGGAGCTGTTCGGCGACCGCATCCCGATCCCGCGGTGGTGAGAGCGTCTCGTCGCAGACGATTTCGATCCGGCCGCTGTAGAGATCCATCCCGATCTCCTCGCCGACCTCGCGGAGTTTCGCACCGCCGAACAGTTCGATCGCCGTCGATCCGGATTCGCGGCCGACACGTGCGGCGTACTCCTCGGCGGGTCGGGTGAACCGTCCCGTCGTCGCGACCATCCCGCGTTTCGGTCCCGGATGATCGTACGTCTGGACCGCGGAGTGGAGTTTCTGGACGACCGGCCGCCCCACGGTGTCGGTGTGTTTGCACTCGACGACGACCGCAGTCGGCGACCCGTTCTCCCGCGGTTCTTCCATCAGGATGTCACGCCCTTTGTCGGCGACGCGTTCGGCCTGCCGAACGTTCCGGTAGCCCATCTTCCGGAAGACCTCGACCATCACGTCCTCGAACTCGAAGCCGGAAAGGTCGTCGAGTACCGTTGCGTCCGCGTCCATTGCTGTCAGATCTGTCTCCCGAACCCACAAGGAGTTTGTGCCCATCGTGCGGGCCATGGCGGCAGAACTTACAGGCAGGCTGACTACACTCAGTACATGATCGAGCAGCGCGTCGACGACCGGGTTCGAGTAGTGACGTTGTCGCGCCCAGACCGGCGTAATGCGTTGACACCTGATGGTCTCGACCAGCTCGAAACCGCGATCGTGGATGCTGATGAGCCAGTGGTCTACCTCCACGGTGCAGGCACGGCGTTCTGTGCGGGGGCCGATCTCGATGCAGTCGACGCGCTGGACGATGCCGATGCGGCGCGGGACTTTGCCGCACACGGCCAGCGGGTCGCACAGGCGATCGAGACAGCGGATGCGATCGTCGTCGCCGGGATCGACGGCGCGGCTCGTGGCGGCGGCGTCGAACTCGCGCTCGCATGTGACGTCCGGATCGCGACACCCGCAGCCACGTTCGGGGAACCAGGCGTCACCTTCGGACTATTCGGAGCGTGGGGAGGGACGGCTCGCTTGCCCGAGATTGTCGGCCTCGGGGATGCGATGGAGTTCTCGGTGACCGGCCGCGAACTCTCCGCCGAAGAAGCGCGTCGGATCGGACTCGTCTCGCGGATCGTCGAACGACCCGAAACGGTCGCCCACGAGATTGCGAACAATGATCCGGGAGCGCTCGCAGTGCTCAAAGAACGACTTCGAGACACTGCAAGCAAGGCCGAACAGGAGCGTCGAGAGACGGACGCCTTCGCGGAGCTGGTGATGGAGCGTAAACGAAGAAACGAAGACGGGAGCTGAGACGGCTCAGTCGAGGGCGGGCGGCGCGGGCGGCATCGAGCGCTTGTGTGCACTCCGTTCGTACATTTCCCGCACCCTTTCGACAGTGTCGAGATCGACATCGAGCGTCGCCGCGGTCGCGCTTGCCGACAGCGGGCCGCCGATATGCAGCGCGAGGATCGGATCGAGCGTATCGTAGGCGATACCCATCTCGTCCTCGTCGGTCTGCTCGCTCCAGAGGCCTGCCGTAGGCGTCTTCTCGACGAGATCGTCAGGGACGCCGAGCTCGCGAGCAAGCTGTCGAACCTGCACCTTGTATAGGTTGCCGATCGGGTTGCAGTCGACCGCCTGATCACCGTATTTCGTGTAGTACCCTACCTGCGCCTCGCTCCGGTTCCCCGTCCCCAGCACGAGCCGATTCTCGTGGTTTCCGACCAGATAGTTCAGGACGCCGCGAGTCCGGGCGCGGGCGTTACCGACCGCGAGGTCGTCGCCCTCGGCGTCGGGATACCCCGCGACGAACTGCTCGATGATCGGCTGGATCTCGATGACCTCGTACTCGATATCGAGCATCTCGGCGACCCGTTCGGCGTCGCTCATGTTGTCCTCGCGACTGACCTCGCCGGGCATCACGAGTCCCTTCAGCCCGCCGGTGCCGAGCGCTTCCACGGCGAGATGTGCGACCGTCGTGCTGTCGATTCCCCCTGACAGTCCCAGCACGGCTCCGTCCGCCGCCGCATCTGCGACCGTCTCCTCGATGAACGCCGTGATATGCTCTCTCCGTTCCGTGAGCTCGACATCCGAAAACCGAAGATCGACCATGGTATACTATTTGTTCACACGTGTAAGAATCACTCGGTTCGTGCAACCTCTGGGATAGATTCTGCCCGAAATGTCGACAATTGGGGGCGCTGCGTCCGGTTCAGTAGACGATAGAGGGAGAGAACTAGTGGTTCTCCTTGTACGCGTTGACTAGTTCCTGCATCGAGGCTTTGGCGTCGCCAAACAGCATGCTCGTGTTGTCCTTTGCGAACAGCGGGTTCGGGATCCCGGAGAAACCGGGGCTAAGACTTCGCTTGTTCACGATCACCGATCGTGCATCCGAGACGTTGAGGACGGGCATCCCGGCGATCGGGCTCGATTCGTCGGTGTTTGCCTTCGGATTGACGACGTCGTTCGCGCCGGTCACGATGACGACGTCAGTCTGGGAGAAGGTCGGATTGACCTCCTCGAGCTCCCGCATCTTGTCGTACGGGACGTCAGCTTCCGCCAGTAGCGCGTTCATGTGGCCGGGCATCCGCCCCGCGACCGGATGAATGCCGAACTCGACATCCACGTCGTTCTCGTCGAGCAGTTCGGCCAGTTCCGCGACCGCGTGCTGGGCCTGCGCGACTGCCATCCCGTAGCCGGGAACGATGACGACCCGCTGGGCGGTATCCAGCAACATCTCGACCTCCTCGGGGGACGTCTCGGTGATGTTGCCGTCGTAGATGTCATCCATCGCTTCCTGGTCCGGTTCCTCGCCGAACCCGCCAAACAGGACGTTCGTGAGCGAGCGGTTCATCGACTCGCACATGATCACGGTGAGGATCATCCCTGCCGCGCCGACGAGCGTCCCGGCGATGATCAGGGCGCTGTTGTCCAGTACGAAGCCGGTCCCGGCGGCGGCGAGCCCGGAGTAAGCGTTCAGCAACGCGATGACGACCGGCATATCAGCGCCGCCGATCGGGACCACGAGGAGGATCCCGAGCACGGCGGCAGCGAGCACCAGCAGCCAGTACGGTGGTATCCAGTCGGCCTGGAGTTGCGCGGCGAACAGGTCAGGCGTCGCGACGAGATAGCCGCCAAACGCCAGTGCGACGAGCAAGACGAGGACTTTCATCACCTGCTCACCATCGTATCGGATCGCAGAGGTAGTGATGAGCCCGTGGAGCTTTCCGGCCGCGACCAGGCTACCAAAGAGGGTAACCGAGCCGACGATACCGGAGAAGACTGCTGCGACACCGACATCAGCCGGAATCGCCTCGACAGAGCCGAGTTCGACGAGCTCCGCGCCGGCAACCACCGCCGACGCACCCCCGCCGAACCCGTTAAACAGGCCGACGAGCTGTGGCATTTCGGTCCGCTCGACTCTGACGGCGAGGATCGTTCCGACAGCGGTCCCGACGAGCAGGGCGCTGAACAGTACCAGCGGATCGATGATCTCGAACCACAGGACGGTGACGACGACGGCAACGAACATCCCACCAGCGGAGATGAGGTTGCCACGCATCGCCGTCCGGGGATGGGTCATATCACGCAGGCCCTGAATGAACAGTATCGAAGCGAACAGATAGGCGAGCGCGAGTGTCGATTCTGGCAACGCAGCAAGCATCATCGGCCACCCCCACGGAAGTCAGCGAGCATGAAGTGGCTAACCAGATAACCACCGACGACGTTGATCGTTGCCATAACGACTGCAACGAAGCCAAGCGCCGTCGCCAGCATCGTATCGCCGGAGCCGGCCACGACCACCGCACCGACCAGCGTGATCCCGGTAATCGCGTTCGCACCGGACATCAGCGGCGTATGAAGATTGGTCGGTATCTTGTTGATAATCTCGTACCCGAGGAACGCCGCCAGCACGAACAGCGTCAGGTTCTGGATCAGCGACATCGTCAGGCATCACCCCCGCTGGATGCGTCGGCATCCTCGTCGCTCTGTTCGTCCGAGTCGTCCGCGTCCTCGCGATGCGGCGCTCGAACCTCGCCGTCGTGGGTCAGCAGCGTTGCGTCGATAATCTCGTCGTCGAGGTCGATTGCCAGCCCCTCCTCGTCCGCAAGCAAACCGAGGAAGTTCCGCAGGTTGTTCGCGTACAGTTTGCTCGCGGTCTGGGGGACAGTCGCGGCCAGGTTGGTCGGTCCGTAGATCTCGACGCCGTCGTGAACGACGGTTTCATCGGCCCGAGAGGGCTCGCAGTTACCGCCGCTCTCCGCAGCAAGATCGACAACGACGGAGCCCGGATCCATCCGCTCGATCATCTCGGTCGAGATCGGCTGTGGGGCCGGTCGGCCGGGAATCGCTGCCGTCGTAATGAGCACGTCCGAATCGGGGACAACGCTCATGAGTGTCTCTTTTTGTTGCTGGGCAAAGTCCTTCTCCTGTTCCGTCGCGTATCCGTCTTCGTCGGACATCGACTCGGTCTCGGCGCCGACCTCGACGAACTCCGCACCGAGGCTCTCGACTTCCTCGCGAACCTCCGGTCGGACATCGTTCGCCGTCGCGTTGGCGCCGAGCCGCTCGGCGGTCGAAATCGCCTTCAGCCCCGCAACGCCAGCCCCGAGTACGAATACCTCCGCAGGCTGGATGGTTCCGGCGGCGGTCATCTCCATCGGGAACAGCTTCGGCAGGGCCTCGGCGGCGATCATCGTCGCCTTGTACCCGCTGACGCTATCCATCGAGGAGACGGCGTCCATACTCTGTGCTCGGCTGATGCGCGGGATCAGCTCGAGAGCGAACACGTCGACTCCCCGGGAGGCTAGCTCGTCGAGTTCCGCGTCGAGTTCGTACGGACCGAGCAACCCGATCACCACCTGCCCCTCCCGGTACGGTGGGAGCTCGTTGTCGGGCGTCGCCCCGAGCCCGCGGACGTGGAACACGACATCCGATCGCTCGTACACGTCCTCGTCGTCGACAACGTCACAACCGACCGCTCGATACGACTCGTCACTCCAGCCGGCCCCAGTGCCGACTCCGGCGCTGATCAGCACATCGTGGCCGTCATCCACGAGTGCGTCGGCTACCGGCGGAATAAGGGCCGCCCGCGTTTCGTCTGCAACTGACTCGTTCGGTACCCCGAGTATCATACGGTGAACAACTGCTTTGAGAATCGTTGTCAGTTAACTGTGTCGAAAATAGACGGATGTTCAGCGAAGAGCGTTTAGAACCATTATATCCGGGCCGAAACAACAATAATTACAAACTCAGATCGACATTTGTCGAATATCCCTGCTGGCAAGCAGAGCACAATGACGGGAGCTGAATCAGCAGCGTTTATGAATCATCGTCGCATAAATCGGGGTACAGCAATCCGGACGCGCCGGTGGTCTAGTGGTAGGACATGAGCTTCCCAAGCTCATAGCCCGGGTTCAATTCCCGGCCGGCGCATGGCTGAGCATCGCGAAGCCATGTTCGGGAGACGAACGAAGTGAGTCTCTCGGCACATTTCTGCGACGTTCTCACGAACGAAGTGAGTGAGTACTCGGCAGTTCTGCCGGTGAACGAACGTGAGGAGTGATTGTACGGCACAGCGAAGTGGCGGAGTGCTCTGAGGGGGAACAACGCGAGTTTCCGGCGTGGGGGTCATTGCGGGCGGGCGACACTCGAACACCGCAGACAGAGTACGTCGTCACCGATCCAGTTGACGCTCGTCGACTCACAGTTCGGGCAGTAGTGGTGATCGGTGTCGTATTCGGTCGAGCCTCGTGGGGCGGCAAGATAGCCCGTCTCGATGACACGCTCCAGCAACGACGGGAAGCGGCGGCGTTTGTAGCGGGCACGCTCGGCGAGGAAGGCAGCAGGGTCAGCAGGGTCGGAGCCGTGTAACTGCTCCCACTCGATGGCAATCTCGCCGTCGGCAAGGCTTCTGGCAACCTGCGTGAGCGGCGTCGCGGCGGCCTCGAACAGGGGTGTCGTCGCCCAGCGCTGTGGATCGTCGATCCCCGCACCAGCGTCTCGATAGGCCGTGGTGGCCTCATCGTAGGCCTCGTCCACTCCGTTCAGGTCGCCAGCAACGTGGAGGTCGGCGATGAACTCCTCGAAGCAGGCGCGCTGGACGGCGTGGTCGGTGACTGCGGCGAGATCTCGGGCGACGGCAACACCTTCGACTGCACGGTGGGTCCCACGGTGTCGCTGTCCGGCAACGCGATAGCAAATCGACGCGGTACAGAGATAGCCGAGCCCGATCCCGACCCAGCCGTGTTCGTCCTCATCGAAGGGGCCACTGTCGGCTCGCGGGCCGGAGAGAACTCGCCGTCCCGCACGGGTGTAGGCATCCCCGGCCGCAGTGTAGTTTCGATCGGCGAGTGAGGCGATAGCGTCGTCGTAGTAACCGCCGTCGTCGGCGCGCATAGCCGGGCTTAGGACTGGGTGTGTACAAAGGTTCGTCCTGACAAACGCGGCGTTTTTTGTGAGTGGCCTCGTACCGCCGAACAGTGAAGCTCCACGTCAGGTACGAGGGCGACGACGATCCCGACAAATGTACCGCAAAGAAGCTCTCGCGGTTCGATCTGGCCACGTTGCACAACAGTGATCGAGCAACACCGTACGGAGTCGTCTTGAACCCACACGCCGAGCAGGCGCTGTCACCGGCTGACACGACGGTGAGTGACCGGCTGGTCGCCCTCGATTGCTCCTGGGAGAGCGCCCGCGAGGCGCAGTTCAGCGTCGACGGCGAACACCGCGCCCTGCCCTTTCTCGTCGCGGCGAACCCGGTCAATTACGGGAAGCCGTTTCAGTTAACGACGGTGGAGGCGCTGGCAGCCGGGCTCTGTATTCTCGGGGAGCGCCCCCAGGCCGAGCGGATCCTGTCGAAGTTCAGGTGGGGCGAGACGTTTCTGGAGATGAACGAGGAACCGCTACGGCGGTATGCCGACTGTGAGGATTCGACCGAGATTGTGGCGGTCCAGCAGGAGTATCTGGATCGGGAGTGAGCTACGGTTCAATCGGCGTTGCATCCGCCCAGAGCTCGTCGAAGGTGGTAGCAAGTTCGCTCGCGACTTTATCACTCCTGAAATCAACGACCGACATGAGCTCGTTCGTCTCGACCGGATGGACTACCTCCAGACAGACCTCGTCCCGGTCGATAAGGATGAACCGCTGATCGGGGACAACGGGACTACACCGAACAGTAAGGCCAGCATCGACGAGCCCGGTCTCGAACTCCAGATCGATATCGTCGTGAACGAGCAATTTGATCTCGACGCCGTCGGCTAGCAGGGCTTCCAGTCGATCGGCGAGCGTATCCCGGGTCTCCGGCCCTTCGTTGATCGACCCGGCCGCGATACACACACAGTCGCTTGCCGTGCCGAGCCGTTCGTCCAGCAACTCAATGGCGTCCTCGTGGCGAAACGCACTCGTGGCAAACGACTGTGTTGGACGGTCCGGTTCCTGTGATCGTATTGCCGTCTCGAGCTCCTCGGCCGTCGCCTCGAATCGACGGCGGCGTTCGTCGAGGTCTTCTAACCGCGCATCGAGTAGCTGTGAGACGGCATGTTCCGACGACGCAGGGACGTATGTGCGCGGACGTGAGTCATCGTGACGGACGATCGAACGTTTCGACAGCGAGTTAAGCACATCGTAAATCCGTCCTTTCGGTAGCTCGGCTGCCGCGGCTACCTCGTCGGCTGTCATCGGCCCCCTCTGTATCAGCGCCTGAAAGGCCTGCGCTTCGTAGTTTGACAGTCCGAGATCCGCAAGCTTCTCCGCGACGTGCTCGCTCATACTTTAGACAGCACGTTTAGAAACAACAGTGTTGTGGTTTCGATTCAAAAGGTACTTATCTACTCCTCCATCAGTACCGATATGAACAGGGTTAGGGCTGCATTACTCGTGGTGTTTCTCGCCGGAGTCGCTCTCGTCGGGCTGGCAGTGGCGGACGAGACGACCGGCAGCCCGGAGATCGAAGTGTACGCGCCGGATCCGTTCGTGGAACCGGGCGAAGAACAAACGGTGACGGTCGACCTGCAGAATCAGGGTAGCGTCGATGATGACGATGGGCCACCAGGCGCGGAAGGCGACGTCACGACAGCACGGAACATGAGCATCGAGATGGGTGACAGCGACCTGCCGATAGACGTCAAAACGGAGAAACAACCCCTCCAGAACATGCCACAGGATGCTATTCAGTCAGCGAGCTTTACTGTGGCAGTTGACGAGAACGTAAAGGCCGGAACGTACGAGGCCCCAGTCAATGTTACGTACACGTATACGCCAGCAGTCGACGACGAGGACGGTGCAGACGACGAGGTCACCGTCTCGAAAACCGAGACAGTCGAGCTGCAGGTCGACAAAGTCGCCCGGTTCGATGGTGATATCGAGGGCAGCGAGTTCAGGGTGGGCGATACCCGGACCGCAACCGTCAACGTGACCAACACGGGAGCAGAACCGGCCAACAGTGCAGTTATACGGTTCGAGGCACCCGATCCGGGCGTCGAGGCATTCCCAGATGCGGGCGACGAGGAATTGCCTGATTTCGGCGGCCTTCCAGGCGGGGCCGTCTCGGACGCCGATGACTCCGGGACTGTCGCCAACGAGGTGTACATCGGGGAACTCGCAGATGGGGACCAAGAGACAGTTGATGTCAAAGTCCGTGTAAGCGAGGAGGCGACGCCACAGTCAAATGCACTCCGTGCGACGGTCGAGTTTCGTGACGAGCGGGGCGTCGACCAGTCATCACGGCAACTGATCCTCGGCGCAACCGTTGCGGACGAGCAGCGTTTCACTCTCGACGATCTCAACAGCACGGTCAGCGTCGGCGACGACGGGATCGTGAACGGTACCGTTACGAACGCCGGAGACGAGAGAGTCGAAAACGCAGTTGTCCGGTTTACCGACGACCCAAGTGACGAGTTTGCAGCGTTGAGCGACGACGAGAACCTCGCCCCGCGGGAGAACAGCCGATACGTTGGATCGCTCGAGCCGAATGAGAGTGCAGCCTTCCAGTTCAGAGTCGATGCCAGTAGCGACGCCGAGCCGGGAGACCGAGTGCTACCGATGGAAGTTAGATATCGAAATGCGGACGACGAGATTCGGACTAGCAGGGCATTAGATGCACGCATTGAACTCGGTGAGGAGCGCGAGGAGTTCGAGATAGTGGCCAGAAACGCGAGTTTCGATATCGACGACAGCGGTCAGCTCGAGCTCGAAGTGACGAACACGTACGGCGAGGAGATGACCGACGTGCAGGCCAAACTGTTCACGAACGACCCGCTCGACAGCAGCGACGACGAGGCCTTCATCGAGTCACTGAAGCCGGGTGAGACTACCACAGTGACGTTCGAGCTGTCTGTCGGAGCGTCGGCAAGCGAGAAGACCTATCCGGTCCGTTTCGACTTCCAGTACGATGACGCTGGCGGTGACACCCGGCTGTCAGACACCTACCGCGTGCCGATCACCGCGACCGACCCGGGGACCAACTGGCTCCGGATCGGGCTCCTCGCTGGGCTGGTGTTCACTGGGCTCGTGGGTGTCGTGTGGCGCTACCGCGACGGGATCACTGAGCGGCTCCCGGACGTATCACCCGGTGACGACAGGACCGAACGATAGTATGGACAAGAGCGTCATCGACCAGAGCGTCGATCGGCTGGGTAACCTGATTACCAGCCGACCGCTGATGATCGTCCTCGTATTTTTGGCCATAACAGCAGTATTCGCGACCGGTCTCGGGACGATCGAGAGCGAGGAGGGAACGGACGAGTTCACTGAGGGCGTCCCTGCACAGGCTGCACAGGACGAGGTCGACGAGCGGTTCGGTGACACGTTCGAGACTGACGAGCCGTCGACACAGTTGATCCAGCGCGGACAGGGCGTGTTGACACCGACAGGACTTGAGCGGAGTCTGGCGGCGCAGGCACAACTCGATGGCGACCCGGAGCTGGAAGTGACGGGGACGAGTAGCGTCGCAGGCGCTGTCGCACAGACAATTGAACCGAACGCCGCGACACCCGAGCAGCAACGCGACGTGATCGCCTCGACCCCGGATCAGGAGGTTCGGGCAACGACGAGGGAGCTGCTCGCTGCCGAACCGGGATTACGGGAACTCGTTAGCGATGATTACAACGCGGCAAGCGGCGAGGCCTCCGCGACGATTACGGTCGTGACGTATGCCGAAGACGTGGACGAAGGCGCTGCGCAAGAACGGGCCGAGCGCGCCACGGCTGCGGCGGGTGGCGAGTTCGTCGTCTTCAGCGGTGGGCTGATCGACGAGGAGTTCGCGAACGTGATCGAAGACTCGCTTGCAATCGTCGTTCCGGCGGTCGTCTTCCTGATCCTTGTCTTCCTGATTGTCGCGTACAGGGACCCGATCGACCTGCTGCTCGGACTGGGGGCGCTGGCGATGACCGTGATCTGGACGTTCGGGTTTACCGGACTCGTTGGGATTCCCTTCTCGGAGATGATGATCGCGGTTCCACCGCTATTGCTGGCGATCGGGGTGGACTTCGGGATCCACGCAGTGAACCGCTACCGAGAAGAGCGAGTCACTGGGCAGGGCGTCACCGAGGGGATGGATGCGGCCACTGACCAGTTGCTCGTCGCGTTCTTCATCGTCGCCGGGACGACGGTAATCGGCTTCGGCGCGAACGTCGCGAGCGATCTCGGCCCGATTCGGGAGTTCGGGATCGTTGCCAGTATCGGCGTCGTGTTTACGTTTCTCGTGTTCGGGCTGTTCATGCCCGCGGCCAAGGTACTCCTTGACAGGCTTCGTGAAGGGACTCGAATCCCGGACTTCGGAACGTCCCCACTTGGCTCGGACGGATCGCTGCTCGGACGAGTGCTCCCACAGGGAGCGGTGATCGGCAACCGTGCACCAGTGGCCGTCCTGCTGGTGGCACTTGTTGTAACCGCTGGCGCTGGAGCGATGGCCACCAGTGTCGACACGACCTTCGACGACGACGACTTTCTACCTCCCGAGGAACTACCGGAATACGTTACTGCTGCGCCAGGGCCGCTGGCCCCCTCGGAATACACGTTCACGGAGACGGTGAACTATCTCGACGACAACTTCGAGTCCGGCGAAGAGGACGAGGTCACGGTGTACGTCGAAGGGCCGATGGAGAGCGACGCCGCACTCGAATCGATCTATCGTGCCGGGCAGAATCCGCCGCCGACGGTCGTCGATGACGGCGGAGAAGCAGAAGCCGAGAGTCTCATCACGGTGATCGAGGCGTACGCAGCGGACGACGACGAGTTCGCTCGGCTCGTCGAACGCAACGACCGGACCGGCAGCGGCGTTCCCGACAGGAACCTCGACGAAATATACGACGAACTCGAAGCGTCGCCGTTCGCCGATCGAGCGGATCAGTATCTGACAGATGACAGGCGTGGCACACAGGTCGTGTACTCCGTCGAGTCCGGCGCGCTGGAGTCCGACATCCGCTCCGATGTCGAATCGATCGCCGACGATTACCGGTTTCAGGCAACCCCAACCGGGCAGATCGTGATCTTTCAGGGAATCTCGGATCTTATCTTCGACTCCGCGATTACGAGCCTCATACTCGCGCTCTCGCTCACCGCGGTCTTCCTGATGATCATCTACCGAGTGCTCGAAGGCTACGCGACACTTGGCCTGGCGAACATGGTGCCGATCGCAGTGACCGTCGCCATGCTCGTCGGGACGATGCCGCTGCTGGGAATCCCCTTCAACGCCATGACGGCGACCGTCCTCTCGATAACGATCGGTGTAGGTGTCGCGTACTCGGTACACGTCACACACCGATTTATTGACGAGTTCAACACCGGTAAGGACGGGTTCGAGTCGCTGATGACCACGCTACAGGGAACCGGCGGCGCGCTCGCCGGAAGTATGCTAACGACGCTGGGGGGAGCGGTCTCGCTTACTCTGGCACTAATCCCAATCCTCGGCCAGTTCGGGATCCTGATGTCGATCAGTGTCTTCTACTCGTTCCTGCTGTCGGTGATCGTGCTGCCACCGACGCTGCTACTGTGGGAACGATACGTCGTCGAAGGGGGCGTGCTCGGCTGACTCCCGCCGTCCCGATCAGTCATCGGCCGCGTCCAGCAGCGCCTGTCGCGTCTCCCGAAGCCGTTCGAGCACCGGCTCGTATTCCGTCTCCGAATCCTGACCCGCGCCGATACCCGGCGTCGGTCCAGTCAAAAGGTGTTCGGCGATCACTTCGGTGGCTGACAGCAGCCACTCCGCGCGCTCGGCGAGCCGTCGGATGTCACCCGGCGCGACGCCGTAGCGCTCGTCCAGTTCGGGAAGACCGACGCCCGCAATCCAGTCGTCGAGGAGCCGGGCGGTCTTGACCGTCGCGAGCCACGACTGGAAGTTCCCCTCGAAGTCGTGGACCGGTTTGGTGAACTGATCGGCGTTGCGCATGGCGAACTCGCTGAGACGGCCAGCCTCCTCGGTCCGAACGTACTGGGTGCTCATATCTTCGGTATCACAGACGATTTCGAGTACCGTCAGGGTCGTCACCCGATCCATCGTCGCCGCGGTGCCCAGCGCTTCCACGACCGCCGCTCCGGTCAGGGGATCGACGTAGACCCGTGAGACGAGGCGACCGAGATCGGTGGCAACGAGCCCGTCGTCGCGCCGTATCATCCCGGTCGCGTCCAGATACGAGAGTACCTCGTCGACGAGGTCGGTCAGTTCGGCAGCATCGCGCTGGTGTGCGAAAAACGTCGAGGCGAGCAGTGCGTCGAGTTCGGCTCGGTCCCCGGCGAATCCGCCCGCGAGCGTCGCGAGCACGTGCGTGCGAAGCGCCTCGCGCGAGTCGAGTTTCGATTCGACCCGCTCCGGTTCAGTACCGATATATTGCTCGCAAAGCGCGTCGGCGTCGACGCCCGTCGCAACCAGCATCGCCTCACCATAGGGATCGAGGCCAGGGCGTCCCGCCCGCCCGAACATCTGATGCACTTCGAGGATGGGTAGCGGTTCGTAGCCGTCGCCGGTGAACCGCTCGTGGTCGCGGACGATCACGCGCCGCGCGGGGACGTTCACCCCCGCCGCGAGCGTCGGCGTTGCACAGAGGACCGCGAGATCACGCTCCCTGAACGCACGCTCGACGATCGAACGGTGTTCGGGGCGAAGCCCTGCATGATGAAACGCAACGCCACCGTCAGCCGCTTCCGCGAGCGCCTGTCCGGTGCTCGTCGTCGCACCTGTACCGATTTCGGCTGCCACATCTGGTGCCTGTCGGAACCCGTGTACGCCGAGTGACTGTGCGAGCGTTTCGGCCTCGCGTCGTGAGTTGACGAACACGAGGGCCTGGCCACCGTCATCGATCGTGTCCGCGACGAGTGCCGTCGTCGGTGGCTCGTCGCCAGGGACGATCGACAGCGTCGTGCCATCGTCGAACGTGACCTCGCCGTCGTCGTAGACGCCGGTTCTGAGATCGATCGGTCGCCAGGTCGACCGAACGAGTTCGGCGTCGAGCCAGTCTGCGATCTCCGCGGCGTTACCCACCGTTGCCGAGAGCGCAACGAGTTGCTGGTCGGGGACGAGTCGGCGAAGTTTCGCGAGCGTGATTTCAAGCGTCGGCCCGCGGCCGTGAGCGTTCAGGAGGTGTACCTCGTCGACGACGACACAGGCGATCGCTTCGACCCAGTTTGCCCCGTTCCGGATCGCGGAATCGACCTTCTCGCTCGTCGCAACGATGATATCGTGCTCGTCGAGGGATTCGTCGTCGGCGTCGTAATCACCCGTTGCGATGCCAACGCTGACATCCGGGAGTTCGGCGAACGTGTCGTACTTCTCCGTGGCAAGTGCCCGCAGCGGGACGACGTACAGCGCAGGGCCATCCGCCGACAACATCGCCAGCTGCGCAACGAGCGTCTTCCCGCTGGCGGTCGGCATCGCCGCGACGACCCGTTCGCCGCGAGTGATTCCCGCCTCGACAGCAGCTTCCTGGGGCGGGTACAGCGACTCGATTCCCTGAGTCTCGAAGTGCTCGATGTACTTCGGTGCGAGCGACAGATCCCGGACGTCCATCTACCCGGTACTGGGGCGAGATGCTATTTAAACTACGGGGCGAGAAGAGGAAGAACTAGAGGCGTCGCGAGCCGTCAAGTGCGACGAGCACGGCATTCGCCCTCGATGTCGCACGATACTTCCGCCATTTACCGTCCTTTCGTCGTGTGACGAGGCCAGCCTCAGTCAGCTGTGAGAGCGCGTGACTGATCGCGCTGTCGCTGACGTCGAGCAGGGGTCCAAACTCACAGACACAGAGCTCGTCGTCCGCTTCGTGGAGCATTCGAACGATTTTGTATCGAGTCTCGTTGGCGAGTGCAGAGAGCAGTTCGACGTCGGCGTCGAGCGTCGAACCACCCGTCGCTGCGTCGAGTTCCTCGAGTTCGGCCATCCGCTCTGCAACGTCCCCCGGCGTACAACTGCCCCGGTCGTCGGCGAGATATCGCTGGAGGCGGTCGTTAGATGACATACCGGTAGTTTGAACGGATGGTTGATTAAGCGTTTTGGCGTGGCGAGGTGGTGGTTCTCTGAGGGACACCAGAACAATTTAGTATTTGCTCATACGAATGGTTCGTATGGATAGCGGAACCGAACGGGGAGAGATCGTCGAACTGCCACGGGGTTCCTGTCGCCGAAACGCGAGGTGTCAGGGAGAATGAGCGCCTACAAACAGGTCAACTACAACGAGATCGAACCAGTCTCCGGCGCGATGCATGCACTGAGCGATTCGCTTGACAGCAAACAGGTCGGTGTGTCCGTGGTCCGCTGCGATCCGGGCTGGCGAAACATGCCTCACGATCACGCCGAGAACGACCACGAGGAGATCTACATCCTGATCGACGGCGAGGCGACGGTGGTGATCGACGACGACGAGATCACGATGGAAAGTGGCGACGCCGTATGGATCGAACCAAGCGCCACGCGCCAGATCAGAAACAGCGACACGGAAAGCGCGTTTGTGCTCGTGAGCGCGCCGGCCTCGCGCTGTGTCGCCGCGAGCTGCGAGGGCGACGACGACTTCTGGTCGACCGAGGGGTTCGTCGGTTGAGTGGCGCGATCAAAGCGTTTATGCCTACGAATGAATAATTGCTCAAACGAGTTCGGCGGACTCGCGATCGATAACCCCTCACGCTCCGATCGCAAACGCCTGAACGATTGAACGGATACGATACACCATGACCGAACTACAACTGTACGAAGAGGCGATGTGCTGTTCGACGGGCGTCTGTGGACCGGATCCCGATGACGAACTCGTCGAAGTCAGCGCGGCACTCGACCAGCTCGACGAGGAGTTCGAGCACGTCGATATCAGCCGGGCGAACATGCAACACAACATCGACGAGTTCCTCGAGACCCAGCGGATCTACGACCTCGTCCAGGAGCACGGACCCTCGATCCTGCCGATCACGGTCGTCGACGACGAGATCGTCGCCAGAGAAGAGTACCTCGATTATGACGAGCTCGCAGAAACGCTGGAACAGCGCGTACAACCACAGGAAGCACAATAGATGACCGAAACCACTACTGCAGCCCGAGAGATCGTCGAACCGAACAGCGAGGACACGGAGTTCGTCTTCTTCAGCGGGAAAGGCGGCGTCGGCAAGAGCACGGTCAGCTGTGCGACGGCAACGTGGCTCGCCGACAACGACTACGAGACCCTGCTGGTCACCACCGACCCCGCGCCGAACCTCTCGGACATCTTCGGCCAAGAGATCGGCCACGAGGTGACCACGATCGACGACATCGAGAACCTCTCTGCCATCGAGATCGATCCGGATCAGGCTGCCGAAGAGTACCGTCAGGAAACCATCGAGCCGATGCGCGAGCTGCTTGACGACGAGCAGGTCAAGGCGGTCGAAGAACAGCTCAACAGCCCGTGTGTCGAGGAGATTGCAGCTTTCGATAACTTCGTCGACTTCATGGAGTCACCCGAATACGACGTGGTCGTCTTCGACACCGCGCCGACGGGCCACACGATCCGGCTGATGGAGCTGCCATCCGACTGGAACGCCGAACTGGAAAAGGGTGGCTCGACCTGTATCGGCCCAGCCGCCTCGATGGAGGACAAAAAGAAAGACTACGAGCGGGCGATCGACACCCTGCAGGACGGCGAGAAAACCTCCTTTGCCTTCGTCGGCAAGCCCGAAGACTCCTCGATCGACGAGATCCAGCGGAGTGCCTCGGACCTCGGAGAGCTGGGGATCGAATCCCAGCTGTTGATCATCAACGGATACCTGCCCGAATCAGTCTGTGAGGACCCCTTCTTCGAGGGGAAGCGCGAGGACGAACAGGCGGTCATCGAACGGGCCAGCACGGAATTCGATGCCGACGCCACAGCGACCTATCCCCTCCAGCCCGGCGAGATCGCCGGTCTCGACCTGCTGGCTGATGTGGGTGGCGTCCTCTACGACGGCAACGAGGCCACCGTCGACGTGGGATCAGCAACCAGTATCGACACCGAGGAGTCGGTCGACTTCGACGCACTAACTGATCCTGACGCAGTCGCCGAAAACCTCGAACCTGTCGACGGGGAGACGCGCTATCTGTTCTTCACCGGCAAAGGCGGCGTGGGCAAGTCGACGATCGCAGCGACATCGGCGACCAAGCTCGCCGAGGCGGGCTACGAGACGCTCGTCGTGACGACCGATCCGGCAGCACACCTCGAGGACATCTTCGGCGAACCCGTCGGCCACGAACCGACCTCGGTGAGCCAGGCGAACCTGGATGCGGCCCGAATCGACCAGGAGAAGGCGCTCGAGGAGTACCGCGAGCAGGTCCTCGACCACGTCACGGAGATGTACGCCGACAAGGACGACACCCAGATCGACGTCGACGCGGCGATCGCCAACGTCGAAGAGGAGCTCGAATCGCCCTGCGCCGAAGAGATGGCCGCGCTCGAAAAGTTCGTCGGCTACTTCGAGGAGGACGGCTACGATATCGTCGTCTTCGATACCGCACCCACAGGTCACACGCTCAGACTGCTCGAACTCCCATCCGACTGGAAGGGCTTTATGGATCTCGGCTCGCTGACCAAAGGTGCCGCGCCAGCCAAGGGCGGCAAGTACGACATGGTCATCGAGACGATGCAGAACCCCGAGAAGAGCTCGTTTGCCTTCGTGATGTACCCCGAGTACACGCCGATGATGGAGGCCCACCGTGCGGCCGAGGACCTGAAAGACCAGGTTGGCATCGAGACGGCCTTTGTCGTCGCCAACTACCTGCTGCCCGAAGAGTACGGCGACAACGCCTTCTTCGCCAACCGCCGAGCCCAACAACAGCAGTATCTCGGTGAGATCAAGGACCGCTTCGAGACCCCGATGATGCTCGCCCCGCTCCGACAGGACGAGCCAATCGGCCTCGGCGAACTGTCGGCGTTCGGCGAGGAGATCACGGGACTGTCCGAGATCGCCAAACGAGAGGAGGTGACGATTCAATGAGCCAGCAAGTGTCCAACGAGGAGGCAGTCGAACAGAAGCTCCAGACGTTCATCGGGACGCTCAAAGACTCCGGGGTCTACCAGGAGTTCATGGCCGCCAACGAACGTCTCGAAAATGACTCGGAGGCGAAGGCGTTGCTGCAGGAGTACCAGCAGAAACAGCGGCAGCTCCAGACGGGCGGCTTCGACGAGTCGGTTATGAGCGAGCTGCGAGAGCTCCAGGAAGAAATGAACGACAACGACACGATCCAGGCCCATCGCGAGGCACAGGAAGCGCTCGTGGAACTGCTCCAGGAGACAAACGAGGTCATCAGCGAGAAGATCGGCCGCGAGTTCGCGCAGTCACTGGGAGGTGGGTGCTGTTGAGCGCCTCCGACGAGGACGTGCTGGCGGCGGCAGCGGCACTGGGCGAGGAACTCTCTGCGGCGAAAGCCGACACCTCACAGTTCCAGTTTAACACGATGCTGATGCAGTGCAACGAGGCGATCACCGAAGAGACTGGCGTCAAGTACGGCGACGCGTGCGGTGCTGGCGGTAGCTGCTGACACCCTCACTTCGGTTCGTAACGACCTGATTCCCCGTCGGCAGGAAGCAACTGGGAGGCACGTAGACTGATGACAAGGATTCAGACGGAGATCCCCGAGCGCCGGGAGAGGATAGCCGAGACGACGCTTGAGCTACTTGCATTCGATACTCAAAATCCACCCGGCGAGACCCGACAGGTCTTCGACTGGGTCGAACAGCGAATTACGGAACTCGGCGTTGAGTTCGAACGGGTTGAAACAGATCCCGGTAGGCCGAACCTCGTTGCGACGATTCCGGGGGCACGCGAGTGGACGCTGTTGTACGAGGGGCATCTCGACACTGTCCCCTTCGAACGGGACTCGTGGTCATACGACCCGCTTGGCGAACGCGTTGACAATCGTCTATACGGACGCGGGGCGACGGATATGAAAGGTGCGGTCGCCGCTATGCTCGACACGATGCGGGCGTTCGCTGACAAGACGCCTCCAGTAACGCTGCAGTTCGCGTTCGTCAGCGACGAGGAAACGGGCGGATGTGCGGGGATTGAAGCTGTGCTCGATACGGATTTGATCACTGCGAATGCCGCGGTAGTAGGTGAGACAACGACCGTCGATAACGAGCCAGCGATCGCCGTTGCTGATAAGGGCCGTCTATGGCTGACACTCGAAGCAACGGGACAGGCTGCGCACGGTTCCCGTCCAATGTGTGGTGAGAACGCCGTGGACAGGCTCTACTCCGTTGCTGCTGACTGCCGTGAGTCAGTAACCGAGGATAGGTTGTCCTATCCAGATCCTGTCGGCCGCATCATCGATGATTCACTTGACCACCACGCGCAGCGGTGTCCACAGCACGAGTGCGCGTCACGGGACCTCTTCGAGTATCCAACCGTGAACCTCGTTGACATCCTCCCCGCGCTGAAGCGCGAGGATTCCCACGTTGGGATATTAGGGTCTACGGTCGCACCTGTTCTTGTGGGGCTACTCTCCCCGTTGATTTGTCGAACAGGCGTACCAATGGCTGTGCCAAACAGCCGTTACTCCTATCCTCTTCAGGATTCGGAGTTACCGTCACTCGCATGTTCTCCGCCGCGTTCAGGTCGCTGTTAGCAACCAGTCCACAGTTCTCACAGACGTACAACCCACGTTCAACACGGTTTGAATCGGTTTTCGTTCCACACTCACAGCACGTTATCGACGTTGCCAACTTGTATTCATTAACCCGCTCCACGTTGATGCCACGTTCTTCGGCCTTGTACTCGATGTGACTGAGCAATGTTTCAAACGCCCAATCATGCAGGCGTTTGTTTTCGTGTCGACCCCAGTCAGTATCGTCGCGGATATTCTTCGGGTGGCCGACTGCTATTGTTCCTACGCCTCTGTCAGCACACTGCTTGACAATATCTTTCGATAGGGCGTGCAGGAAGTGTTCTTGTCGCCGGGATTTTTTCTGCCGTGCCCACTCTGCATGGTCGCTTGGGCCGTTGTCGCCTTCCGTCTCGTATTCCTGCTGTCTGAAGTAGTGGGCATCTTCTTTCAGGGCATTGCCCGGATACAGCAGTGTCTCGTCACCGACAGAGATAGCCGCCGTGTTACAGATACCGAGGTCAACACCTGCTGTTTTCTCACTGGGCGTTTCGGGCGTCTCAATCTGCATCTTACACACAAAGTGTAGCTCCCACTGGTCGCCGGTCCAGACAGCACGCACTGTCTGAACGTTTTCAACAGCTTCAAGCATCTGGTCGTTTGTCTGAAGTGTGTATTCACAGAGGATGTAGTCAGCGGCGTAGCGCGACTCTTTCATGTTCGTGCCTTTCGAGAGACGAACACGGTTGTACTGGGTGTCGAGTTTGAAGCCTTGATTTTTCCACGTCACGGTGGAGTGTGGGTGTTCGTCGCCGTGTTTGCGGTAGCCGGGCGGGTTCGCGTCTGAGTCATCTTTGTTGTACCACGAGATGAACGCCTCACCGAGTTCTTGAAGAACTCGTTGACTAGATTGGCTGTGTAGGTCTGCATAGCGTTCGTGATTTTTCAGGTACGAACAGAGTTCATCGGCATCTGGAATGTGACCGATAGAATCCCAGATACGCGAAATCGTCCATCGTCCGACGTTCCACAATTTGCTGGCGGCGAAGCCATGCGAATCAAGGTCGTCACTGACTTGCGAGTGGTTTTGGATACTCGCTTTGAGTGTCCGAGTGACAACCTGATTCGACATATGTAAGCATAGTAGTTTTGCTTACATAAATGTTGGTTCCCGGCGTGAAATATCCAGCCGGAGCTACGAGCGTATTTCGTTACCCCAGTTGTCGGATTCATCCCCGCGCTAAACAGTAGTTGCGGATTGTGCATTGAACGGACCGAAAACAGGAACATCAGAGCTTATCACGCTCTCTAATACACCGTAATTTACTCCCGATAGGTGTTTCTAACCCGACAAGAATTAGATACGGTCGAAAACAATCGAATAAAAAGAATTGGCGAGAGTGCTGCCGCTCGCCAGTTTGCGATCACGAGCCGCAGAAGCCTACTATGAGACCGCGTTGTCCCAGAGGCTGTGAACGTACGCGAGCAGCATCTTCGCCGTCACAGGCGGCGTCTCCGCTTCTGGAATCCCAAGCGCTTCACGCACCAACAGATTCACCAACACCCACATGTTGTAGAATAACGTCGCAAACGAAAAGTAGAACATCCGCAGCGCAAAGTCCATCGAAGCTGTTCGCGGCAGGAAATCCAGCACGACACGGAAGCTCGTCTCGATCCCCCATCTCCGCTCATACGACTTCGCAATCCGCTGCGCCGAGCGCTTCGTCAGCGTCCGGTTCGTGATGTACGTGAAGTACTCATCACCACTCCCTTCTTTCGGTGGCGTCACCACACGCGTTACGGTCGTTGACTCGTACGGTGCACGCGATCGACTCATCGTCACGTCGTGTTCGATGTTAATGCCGTCTTCGTCAGCATTCTCCCACATCTTCTTCGTTTTCGAGTTCCGGCGAGCTCGAATTACGAAGTTCGCGCCTGTCTCATGTAATGCCTGAATGTACAGGACTTGGCTGAACCCGCGGTCCATGAACACGTCTCGAACAATCAGACGCTCCTGGGCTTCGTTGACGAGCTGTTTGACGCCTTCCACCTTCTCTTGTTTCGACGCGATTTGGTGGAAGTCTACAACGAACCGTTCGCCCGTCTCACCAATCACCGAGAGGGTGAGGAACTGGTACGCTCGGTTGGTCCCGCTGTCGTGCTTGACCTGCATCGTCCGCGGTGTCTCCAGGTCGCTGTAGTGCCGCCAGTTGTGCTCGTCAATCGCTACATCAACGATACCGTTGAGGAAGCCTTTCTGTTCAGCGATCGTCCACAGCGTTTCTTTCGCGTTATCGAAGAGTTCGGTGACCTCGTTGTTCTCCAGCTCATCGAACGCGCGGATGTGGTCTCTGAGCGTATCACCAGACGGTGTCTTTCGCCTGTCATCGGAATCAAGACTCCACGTGTCGGCGGCGTTGTTAGCGAAGTCGCGTTCCCGACACATATGCACCATCAGGTCAAGCAGGTCTTCATTCTCGAAGACTGCATCCTCTGCCAAGCCAAGGTCAATCTCAGGGTAGAACCATTCGCGGGTCTTCCGAGCAACGTCTTCCGATGCTTCGCTCTTCACCCGTTGTTTCGTTCGCGTTGATGCGTCTTCTCTATCTTCCTGGTCAAGGGCGTCAACATCGACAGGAGTTGCATGCTCCCGAGCAGTTTTCCGTATCTCTGTTGCAGCGTGAGCGATCGTGTTCTTCAGCGGGTCGCTCATGTAGTCGTTCCATGCGCGTGTGAGCGCGGTTCGACTGGGTGCAGAGTTGTCGCTGGTGAATTTTTCAGGATCGTAGCCGATGGTGGTGGCGCGATCCTTCTTCGAAAGGAATCGGTGGAGTGCTGACCAGTTGTTGTCACCGCGAAGGTGGTAGAACACCATTGTGCGAATGTGCGGCGCGAGGTCGTACTTGTAGTGCCAGTCTGCCCGTGCATCTGTAACCGTATCGAGTGAATCGAACGAGAGGCTACAGGCGATGACGAACGGGTCGAAGTTTCCTTTTTCAAGTTGAGCGGTCGCCTGTTTGACTATCTGGCTGGAAAGGCACTCGTGGATTGGTTGTGGACTACGGTTGGATGTCATCGTTGGTGAGAGATTAGTTACTTCAGAGTGAACCTATACGCTGGTGTGGCGTTTCCGGAATTTCTGAATAATACTCTGTGTTTCCGGATGATAAGCTGAAGTCTAAAAGAAGAAATTCGTGCGAAGTAGTCTTCTTCGGAAGGTTTCTCTCTTATAGAAGCTCACATCAGACGAGCGTACATTTCCGAGGGAAACAAGTTTCTGAATGAGGTTTACTTCTCATAGAAGTCTTCTTCAGTATAGAAATGGGTGCTGGGCATTGTTACGGATGGTATGGATAAGTCGGGCTCTGACCGGAGTGTATGGTTTGGCGATGAGTATCCTAATGAACTCCGCGAGTTCGTATTGGAGCGCGGCGCTGTGGAGTATCTCTCGTTTCTGAGTCAGGAGCCGCGAAGATTCGTTGAAATGCAAGAGGAATTGGCAATCGGGGATGGAACGCTGACCGAATTACATGCACGTGCTGAAGGCTTGCATCTGAGACGGATTGACCAGCAGAAACGTGATGGGAAGTACTACCGAGTGTATCGATTGACACCGATGGGTGAAGTTATTGTCCAACGAATGCAAGAGATCGGCGTAACACAGCGCCACGACCGGTTACGAACGATTCGACGGGAGTACCAACGTGCAAAAGACGAATATACTGATTGGGTTGAGGACCCGGACGGGTTTGTAGCGAATATTGAAGAGTATCTGGACATGATCATCCAAGATGCCAGTACAGAATCGCTTGATTCCTCGTTACCCGACCCAGTGAGTGAGCACACCCAATCACTTGATGAGACGGACCTTGGGAGAACAGAAGTGTGGGGTGAACAGGAAGAGACGGACAATTCCGAGGAGAGTTGACCTGATAATCAGATACAGTCTATGGTCATTGTGTCATTTGACAGGTGGTGTGAGATTCTTCACTCGGTAATCTAATTTCGGAAACGATTCCGGAAACGAAAGCGGAAATTTACGAAAATCCTTGACAAGCTCAATTTACCACTATTCCCAAGCCTAGTTAGAGATAATATGTTAGGTAGGACACTAGTAGGAATCCAAGGATAGCTCCTAGTATACCTCCAACAACGTCGTACTGGAAATTCAAGTAATTGAATAGAATCATACCCCCTCCGAAAGATATGAAAGCTACAAATGCGATGAATAGGCCAAATTTCCACTCGGCAAATGCATCTCTGTTCTTTGATACTGACATAATTATAAATCATCGCCCACCGGTAAGTATTTTGTCCAAATTGGATGGTGTCATATGAGGATTCTCAAACGCTGTCTTCCGCTCTTTCTGTTTGCTCAATACAGGTGCTCGGCCTTGTTTAGACGCTTCCGAAGAGACGAGTCAAGAGGCTTTTCGTCCAACCAGAACCCGGTGGTGAGCGCCCCACTGTCCGGTTTCGCACACGGAGAACAAAGCGTGATAGCCGATTACTGCAGCGTCTAAACAAGGCTCAGGTGCTCTATGTATCGGTCGGTTCTCCATCAATGGTCACCGAAAGGTCATCGGGAGTTCCAGCCTGTTCGTCAGTCTCCCGGATTAGTAACGAGTGGACTGTTGCGTCGTCTCCGTACGGTTCGTCCGGGGAAGCCGTCTCAACTGCAATATCCAGTCCCCGCTCGGTTCGTTCGATCTGCTGGAGTTCCAACCACCGTGCGCTTTGCATCATATTTTGCACAACAACCAGATACGACCCGGTGAAGTCCGTCCCTTCGACGAATTCCATCACTTCGTCATCACCGTTGATGTGGTTCTGCGCTGTTGACTCGTCTGTGAGAAGTTCGTGATATCGGCTAACGGATTCCTCTCGCTCCTGTCGCTGGTGCGAAATGCCTTCTTCAAGTAGATCATCTACCCAGTGACGTGTTTGCACATCCAATTCATCGGGAACGGGTTGTTCTTCACCAAGGCATCCCGCCACAGTGGAGAGAATGATCCCCTCAGTTATAGCGAGTACTACTCTACGCTTCATAATTAAACGCTCTTGTGTAGACATTGTTGATGACTTACTGTCTTGCGATTGTGGTCTGGCTCGGGTAAGCTCTATTCGGTATATATAGCGTTCAGGTCGGTGGTTGTGGCTACTTGTTAGAATACTGTGACCGTATCAGCAGTCTCCTACCGAGGAACAATTAATTTTATCGCTCTTGTGAAGTACATTGTTGGTGAGTCAGATAACTTCTCGGATGATCTGTTTCAGTGCTTCTCGTCCCGGTTTGCGGAGGATTCGTCGCCGAAGTTGGAACGGTCTGAGATACGCTGTGAGTTTGTCCTTTGAGACGCCTCGATGCGGCGAGAGCCACCGTCGCGCCAGCGACGCGTGGCTCTCGCACGTGTTCACGTGTGCGTCTCCATCAACGTACTCGCCGTCACCGTGAATTACTGCTTCTCGGTGGAAGCTCTCGTCATCGTCGAGTGGGTCGTAAGCTCGAAATCCGTCAGTGTAGACGGTTAGCGACTCCTTCTCGTGGTTGTCGAGAAGGAGTCGCACCGTTGCTTCGTCGGCGGATTTCGCCGGGACGACGTATCGGTGATCGCTGCCGCGATCAACGAGCGTGAACACCGGCGGTTTGTCCTCTTCATACGTTCCTCGTCCACGTTTTGAGAGGGCACGCGAGCGCGACTCTTGGTCGCGCTCGCGGCCTTTCTTCCCGGCAGAGACGTAGAACTCGTCGATCTCGACTGGGCCAACGAGGTTGATGGATGGCGCGTCGAGCGTTCTGGCGAACTGCTCGACACGCCGGCGAAGCGAGCGATACGAAACGTCAATTTCAGCGTCTAACTGGCGGATACTCGTATTGAACCGGAGGAACGAATAGAACGCGAACAACAGCTTGTCGAGGCCGATCTTCGCGTGCGCGAAGATCGTGCCGGTCTTGTCGTTGAACGTGCGGTCGCAATCCTTACAGAGATACCGTTGGTACTCTCGATAGCTGCCGTGTTTGATCACCGACTCAGACCGGCAGCGCGGGCAACAGAGGCCCTCGCGCCAGCGAACCTGCTCCAGCAGGTTCGCGGCGCTCGCCTCTGAACTCAGCAATTCAAATGGGAACATTGCGTTCGGGTGACGCGTCCGCGTCACCCTTGCCCGCTACGCTTTCACAGCGACAGCTCTACCCGACCAACAATCTGCTTCGGAAGAGCGTTTAAATTATATTCAGGTGATAAAATTCCGCATGTTATAGAATTAGACAAAAATGCTCTGCGCTGCTATTGGTGTGAATGCAAAAATCGTACCCACCCGAGACCTTCGAGTGAGAAACGTGAGACACAGTAGCAACCTCAAAAAGTATCTGAACTCAATAACCGATTCGAGAATGGATTCACAACCAGAGCTACACCCTCGTTAATCAATACCGCGTTCTTCTTGCATGGCCCACGCTTCGTGTGAACACTCGTACCCGTTTTTTTCGCCGTTAGTGTTGAGTATGACGTTCACTCTACGGGGCAACGCTTCAATCGCAGATTGAATCTCGAATTCCTCAGGTGGACACTGGGAATACGATCCACTCTGAGTACTGTATCTGGCGACAATTCTTATTTCAACTCTGTATCCGTCGTCGGTTCGTACTGCTACTGAAGTGATCCAGTATGACTCCGGATCGGTGAGGTCTACGTCAAGACTGTCGTCCAGATGACCGATGGCGGCGTCAGCAGCGACTTCAGCGCATCTTTCTTCGAGATCATCCACATCGTCAACTGTCGCCGTCGTTTCGAGCGGGTCCGACTGACCCTGTCCGGTTCGAGTTACGATATTACATTCGTCAGCGTCATCATTGTTGGTATTACCCGTATCAGAGTCGTCGCGCTCGTCTCTGTTTCCACCAGTCCGATCATCATCGTCATCATCACTAAGACAGCCAGCGGTCAGGGCGATACCAACAGTTCCGAGGAGTGTTCGACGGGTTGGTGGAGAGGGCATATTTAAAAAGTGTTCCATTCGATAATAAAATTCGCTTTTCTGTAAGAGATTGTTGTTACTGCTCAGCTGTCACTGTAGAATCGAAGAGAGCAAAGACACCGCGTCAGCGGTGTCCGTTAGGCATGATTTCGCTGGATGTGATTGACTCGGAATCGGTCGCAGCGGACCTGTTGCAGCAGGTTCGCTGGCGTAACAGTGTTACTTGTCCTCGCTGTCGTTCTGATCGGACGGTCAGAAACGGCAGCTATGGAGAGTTTCAGCGATATATGCGATGGAAGAGTATGAAGGCAGTATAGACATTGTCGCTGAAGATTACGATGATATGGATGAAGCACTTGAACAAGCATACCAACTAGACAACCTCAAAGAAGTAGAAGCTCTGAACGGCTGAGGCCGTTGCTGAACCCAGAAGTTGATAGATCCCTAGCTTCCACGGAGCACCGAAAACCGTCGCGCTATGTGTACAGGGCGATGTAACGAAACTCACCTTCGATTGACAGACCATTCGTCGTTTTATAAGCAGGGCTACCCAACAGCTGATTCAGTTGCTTCTACGTGAATAGAACTTCCTTCGGCTGCTGAGTAGAACCTATATATCTCGCACGACGAATGAAACCTATCACTGATTGACGATTTCAACAGAGCCGGAGATATACCAATGCACAAATTTTGTCGTTCGCAACTACTGTAAAGCACGGGGCTTTCTCCTTGATTCTCCGTAAACTGATCGGAGGGTCGGCAGTCAACAGTGTCCCCCAGTCGGCGACTGCCGAGCTCGACGTGCGCTTCACACCGGGTGTTTCAGCCGAGGAAATGCTCGACCGCCTTCGTCGCTGTATCGATGCAGAGCCCGCTGTCGAGATCGTCGAGGTATCCGCCAAGAGTGGAACATACGTCGATCCAGAGCACCCGTTTGTGAATGCAGTAGCGACAGCCGCCCCGTCCGACGATGAAGCGACGACGTTCTGTGCGACAGGTGGCGGCGATGTTAAATCGCTGCGATCAGCGGGTATCCCAGCCGTCGAAAGCGCGGTCGGGACCAGCACGTCCCACAAAGCGGATGAATACATCACGAGTGACGCGCTCGATCGAACAGCGACGTGGTATCGCCGCTTGCCAGTCCAGTTGGCAGCATCGGATGTGTTCGGTTAGGATGTCAATCGACTATTCGTTTTGTCGGTCACGGTCCTTGGGGGCAGATGCTCTACGTGTACTCCCAGAGTCCTACTCAAATCGGGCCGAGTACCGCAGTGTATTCGGAAATCGAATATGCCTGAATCACAAGAATTGGATATTATTCAACAGTTTGACACCGAGGGGACGCACAGTTTGGCTTCGGAGGAGATAGCTTATAAAACACTGTATATTGTGGAAATGATCGCATGCATGTCCTTGTTCTACCATCAGGTAGAGACAGGGCCATGAGCAAGTCACAAATACCTGGGTGGGGACGATCATGCCGTAGCCGCCCCTTTCACCCCGCTCAATCGTCCGAAGCAACGGGCAGAATACCAATCCACGACCGCCAGTCGAGGAGGTCAGTATGAGCGGCTCGACCGGCACGCTCTCGGGAGCTCTTGAAGATGCAGGACCACGGTACTACGCCTGGCTGGCTGCCGTTGGACTCGGCCTGCTGATCGGGCTGTACGGCGTACTGACCACCTTCATTCAGGGGACGGTCACGCTCGGTATCACCGATCAGGTGCCGTGGGGCGTCCTGATCTCCACGTACGTGTTCTTCGCGCTCCTGAGCACGGGAATCTGTATCGGTGTGACGTCGCTGGCGAGCGTCTTCGGGATGGAGGAATACGAGCCACTCGTCAAGCGCGGGGTGGTGTTGTCGCTGATCACGCTGGCGTCCGGTGGCCTGGTGATCATGGCGGGACTGGGACAGCCACTCCGGGCGATCCCGCAGATGCTGCTGTCACCGAACCCGAGCGCCCCGATGTGGTGGATGATCGTTCTGTATGGGATCTACGGGGCAGCGCTGGTTGCGGAGTTCTCGATCCTCGAATGGCGACCCGGAGTTAGCAAGCAAGTGAAACTCGGCGTTGGACTCGTCGCGCTGATCGCGCCGATCCTCGCCGGAGGCATGCTGGGTGCGATCTTCGGGACTGCAGAGGTACGCCCGTACTACGGCGGTATGTTCGCGTCGGTGTACCTGCTGGTCACGGCGATCCTGTCCGGCGTCGCACTCATCGCGGCGATCACGATTATCGAACGGAAGTTCTCCTCGTCGACTGAGGAGGCAGTGAGCACCGAGTTGCTCACCGGGACGCTTGCGAAGTATCTCGGTGTGATGGCAGGCGCGGTGCTGCTGCTGACGGCGCTTCGATACCTCTACGGACTCACCGCCACGAACGAGGCGCTCGCGCTGGCCCATCAGGAAATGCTGCTGAGTGGCCACGGTCTCTGGACGATCGGCCTCGGCGTCGTCGTGGGACTCGTCATCCCGCTTGCGCTGATGGCGTCTCCGAAGGCTCGAACGATGAACGGCGTCCTTGGCGCGTCCGTGCTGGTACTGGTCGGGATGTTCGCCAGCCGGCTGGAGTTCGTCATGGGCGGACAGGTCGTCGCGCTAACGAACGATCCGGGACACCAGTTCCCAATCGCGGCGTACGCTCCGTCTGCGGTCGAACTGGCGATCGTCGTGATGGGTGTGGCGCTGTTCGCCCTCCTGTACACGGTCGCGCGTGGGCTGTTCGATCTGGACGCGGTTCCGGGCCACGAGACGGAGATGACGACTGAACCAGATGCGGTAGCGAAACCGGAGGGATCCGACGATGACTAGTGAAACACTCGACAGTCAGATGATCGCCGAACTGGAGGAAACGGACCTGCAGGACGAGGGCGTCGACCTCAGCATGGTCATCGACCTGCAGCGCTGTACCGGCTGTGGGGCCTGTAACATCGGCTGTGCACAGGAGAACAACTTGCAGGAGGGTCAGGCCTACTCGAGTCGAATCATCGAGACCGAGGGTGAGTTCCCCAACGTCAACTACGAGTACACGCCCACGCTGTGCAATCAGTGTGACGACGCGCCGTGTGCAACCGGGTGTCCGACATCCGCCCTGTACAAAGGTGATGGTAACATCACGATGCACGACCACGAGAAGTGCATCGGCTGCAAGGCCTGCATGATGAACTGTCCCTACGACGAGATCACCCTGAACAAGGAAGACCCCCATCCACACTGGGAGAGCAACGAAGCAGTCATCGAAAACGGGACTGCAACGCCGAAGCAGGTCAAAGAGCAGGCGGACGTCGACGAGGACGCCCCAGCATACTACAACCCGAACCGGGAGGTCGGCGAGCACGAACATCCGACCCGGTACAAGGGCGTCGTCGAGAAGTGTAACTTCTGTGTCCACCGGCTCAACGAGGGCGAACTCCCACGATGTGTCGAGGAGTGTCCCTGTGAGGCACGGATCTTCGGCGACCTGAACGATCCTGACAGCAAGGTCAACGAGGTTCTCGGGAAGTACAATCCGGATGTCCTCAAAGAAGGCGAGGGAACGAAGCCGAAAGTAAAGTACGTCAGAGATTACAACGGCGGCAGCTACGAGCGAGGCACCGGCGAACCAGGACTGAGTGACTAGACCAATGAGCACGAACGACACTACGGACGACACGGACGACGGCATCGACAGCTCCGGCCTTCCGCTGGGGCGCAGAAACTTCATGAAGGCGAGCGCCGTTGGCGCGGTCGCCGCCGGGCTAGGCACCGGCCTCAGCAGTCTCACCTCGGTCGTCGAGGCGGACAACTACCGTGACGCTCTGGTTGAACACACTGGTGACTGGAAGCCAAGTTGCTGTGCGGGCTGTACGTCCTGGTGTTCGGCGGAGATCCTCGTCGATGACCGGACCAACCGCGTCATCAGGACTCGGGGACACGCGGATTCCGAGATTCACGGAACCCACGACTGCCCGCGACAGGATCTGGGCATTCAGCAACTGTACGACCCCGACCGGGTCACACAACCGATGAAGCGGACGAACCCGGAGAAAGGAAGGGATGTCGATCCGGAGTTCGAGCCCATCAGCTGGGAGGAGGCGATCGACATGCTGGCAGAGGAGATCATGGAGCTTCGGGAGAACGAGGAACCTGAGAAGTTCATGGTCACCCGCGGGCGGTATACCTACCTGCGGCCGATCCTCTACAGCTACTTGCCGAAGATCATCGGGTCGCCGAACAACATCTCCCACAGCGCGATCTGTGCGGAGGCCGAGAAGTTCGGGCCGATGTACACCGAAGGCGAGTGGTCCTACCGACAGTACGACGTTCAGAACGCCCAGTACGTGATCGCATGGGGCGCAGACCCTATTTCGACGAACCGGCAGGTTTCCCACTACTCCAACGAGTTCGGCGACCTGCTCGATCGGGCGACTGTCGCGGTCGTCGAACCGCGGCTCTCGTCGACAGCCACGAAATCCGACGAGTGGCTGCCTGTCGAACCGGGCCACGACGGCGCGCTCGCCTCGGCGATGGCCCACGTCATTCTCCGCGAGGGGCTGTGGCACCGCGAGTTCGTCGGCGACTTCGACGACGGTGAGAACCGCTTTATCCCCGGTGAACAGGTTGATCCCGACACGTTCGAGGAATCCGAGAACAGCCAGGGCGTCGTCGAGTGGTGGAACGAAGAGCTGTACGACAAGGATCCAGAATGGGCCGCCGAGGAAGCCGGCGTCCCCGCAGAGCAGATCGAACGGGTCGCCATCGGATTCGCGGAGGCCGGCCCGAACGCGATTTCGTGGCTGGGTGGCGGTCCGTGTATGCAGATTCGTGGGAGCTACACTGCAATGGCCGTCCACGCACTCAACGGACTCGTCGGGTCCGTCGGTAACCGCGGCGGGACGCTGTACGCACCGGGCACCGGCGTTGAGGACATGCCTGCCCCGGACGAGTATATCGACGACGTTGCTGAAGCGGGGATCGACAACGAGAAAATCGACCAGCGCGGTCGCCTGGAATTCCCCGCGCTCAAGGGCGGTGAGTCCGGCGGTGGTGTCGTCACGAACAACGCTGCCGACGGGATCATCGACGAGGATCCAAACGAAATCAAGGTGCTGATCTCGTACTGGAACAACTACGCGTTCTCGAACCCAGAAAGCCAGCGCTGGGAGGAGGCCTTAGAGAAGATACCGTTCCACGCCACGATCGAAACCCATGCCAGCGAGACGGCCTGGTTCGCAGACCTGATCCTGCCGGCGACCCACCACCAGTTCGAGCGATGGGGCCAGCTCCGGAGCACCGGGGCCGGCTACCGGACGATCAACCTGCATACGCCAGTGCTGGCCGACGATCCGGACGATCCCGCGGACGTCCTCGAAAACGGCCGGCTGTGGGACGTCAAGACCGACGAGACGGAGATCCCCTACCTGCTGGCCGAGGCACTGGCCGACAGAGGGTTCGAGAACATGCTGGAGTACTTCGAAAACGAGTACCCGGATCCGGAGACGGGCGAGTCACTGCGTGAGGAAATATCGGGCGACGACTTCGAGTCCCGGGAGCTTCGCGCACAGGCGTTCTCGCGTAACGCCACCAAAGTCCGCACACAGCCAATTTGGGATCCCGACTACCGCGAGAACGAGTTCGACTGGCCCGGCGGCGAGGAGTTCGACGACTGGGTCGAGTTCCGCGAACGCGGCATCTGGCACACCGAGAAGTGGGAGTACCGCCACCGCTGGCCCTCGGAGGGCGGCGAGTTCGCCACCGATACCGGCGTCTTCGAGTTCGACGGGGAGACGCTACAGAACGCTCTCGAAGGCCACGCTGACCGGCACGATACGGACGTCGACGACGTGCTGGAGACGTGCAACTACCAGGGTCGCGTCGACGATCCGGACGCGCCCGACGCGTTCGTCCCCCACTACGAGGAGCCGTACGGGATGGGTGACGAGTCCGAGTATCCGTTCAAATTCGTGGACTACAAGGATCGGCTCAACCGAGAAGGACGCTCCGCGAACACGACGTGGCTCCACGAGTTCAAAGACGTCAACCCGGGTGACGAACCACACAAGGACCTCGCGAAAATCAACCCACGGGACGCCGAGGAGCTCGGTCTCGAAGACGGTGACCGCATCAGCATCGCGTCACCCGCTGGCGAGATTGAAGTAGAAGTCAAGCTGTGGGAGGGTATCCGCCCCGGAACCGTCGCCAAAACCTGGGGGCAGGGCCACTGGGCCTACGGCGAGGTCGCGTCCGAGGAGTTTGGCGAGGAAGCACGCGGTGGATCGAACAACGAGATCATCGTCGCGGACTACGACCGGCTGAGCGGGAGTTCGGTGTTCTACGGCGACGTCTGGGTCGACATCGAGAAGGCGTAATCCGGCCCGGTTTGAACCGTTTTCGGGTCGGACTATTGCGAGCGGTCGGAGGGCACGGACAGATTGATCTACACACATGACACACACCAAAACGATGAACGAACGGTCGGAAAGCGCGGTCGCCGCGGAGCGGCGTCGGGCGACCACGTACAGTCTACTCGCCGCGCTGTTCCAGCCGCCGGACGACGTGGGACTGGATGCGCTGGCGGAGACTGACGAATCGGACGTCTCGATCGCTGTCAGCCCCCTCGCCGACGCAGCGGCGGACGCGAACGAGCTGACACTCGACCACGCCGGGCTGTTCGTCGGCCCGTTCGAGCTGGAGGCACCGCCGTACGAGTCGGTCTACGTCGACAGTGAGACTCAGGTGATGACTGAGTCGACTGCACAGGTACAGGCCGAGTACAACGAAGCAGGCGTCGACATCGACCTCGACGAACCTGCCGATCACGTCGCGGCGGAGCTGGAGTTCACCTTCCTGCTCGTCGCTACGGAGATCGAAGCGCTCGAAGCCGGAGAGTTCGATGCCGCGGAACACTACCTCGAACGCCAGTACGAATTCCTCTCGGAGCATCTCGGCCGGTGGATCTCGGAGCTCGCAGAGAACATGCGCGAGCACGCCGACACCGAGTTCTACTCGATGCTCGCTGACGAAGCCCAGTCGTTCGTCGAGGGGGACGGCAAGCGACTCGCGGACAGGCTCAACCGGCTCGATGCGACCGACGACGACTTGGCTACGGTGCTCGAAGACGGTGATACAAATGACAGTTGACGAAGACCAGATCCGCGAACGGCTCCGTGCGGTCGAGGATCCGGCGCTCGGGCAGGACATTGGGTCGCTGGGACTGATCGACGATGTCCGCATCGAGGACGGCGTCGCCCACGTCTCCGTGGCGTTTAACGCACCATACTCCACCGACGAGAAGGCGATGGGCGATCGAATCCGCGAGGAGATCCGCGAGCTCGATCTCGAACCGGAGCTGTCGGTGAGCCTCTCGTGGGAGGATCCGGACAGTCCGCTCCCGGACGTCCGGAATGTCATCCCGATAGCGTCGGGTAAAGGCGGCGTCGGAAAGACGACAGTTGCGACGAATCTCGCAACAGCGCTCGCACAGACCGGCGCTCGCGTCGGGCTGCTGGACGCCGATATTTACGGCCCGAACGTGCCCGGGATGCTCGGGATCGAAGCGCAGCCAGGGTTGACTGAAGAGAACCTGATCCTCCCGCCGGAGGTCGACGGTATCAAGCTGATGAGCATGGCGTTTCTCACCGACGACGACACCGATCCCGCCATGCTGCGCGGCCCGATGGTCGACAAACTCCTCTCGGAGCTGATCGAGGAAACCCAGTGGGGCGAACTCGACTATCTGCTGGTCGATCTCCCTCCCGGCACCGGTGACGAGCAGCTGACCCTGCTCCAGAGCGTCCCCGTGACTGGCGCGGTTGTCGTGACGACGCCCGAGGACATCGCGCTCTCGGATGTCCGTAAAGGGATCCGCATGTTCCACGATCGGGGGACACCAGTGCTCGGGATCGTCGAAAACATGAGCTCGTTTTTGTGTCCGTCCTGTGGCGACGAACACGAGCTTTACGGCAGCGGCGGCGGCGCGGACCTCGCCGCGGAGTTCGACGTCCCGCTGCTCGCCGAGATCCCGATGGATCCGGAGATCCGTTCGGGAAGCGACGCCGACAAACCCGTGACCGTCCTGCAGGAGACGGCGGCGGCCGAACACTTCCTCGATCTCCGTGCTGTAGTTACGAACCGCATCGGCGCGGTCAACCGTGCGATCGTCGGTGAACTAGATCCCGACGACGAAGACACCCCGCTAGTCCCGATGCCACAGCAAGAACCCAAGGTAGAAAGCGACCAGTGAACTGCCCCTGCCACCTCAGTCGCCGATGGCGACTTTCTTGAGCTAGGCGCTTCCTCGTTTCGCGACATCCTCGCCGCGCCCGAAGACGCGGACAGCCGCCTGTTCTCTGTCACGACCTCGGTCACCAGTCGATGACGTCGATCTCCTCCCCGTCGACGCCCTCGGGAAGGTCACCGATCCGCTCACGCGCTTCGTCGACGAGAGTTTTGGCTACTGCAAACCGGCCCGCATCCGGTGCTCTGATGACACCGTTTTGATCAAACCTATCCGGGACGACGTTTCGGACCCGGTTCCACCGTCCATCGCCGAGTTCGGCAACAAAGTAGTATGCACGAGCATCGGGGAGCGTGTCGGCGACCCCATCGAAACCGGTTATGCGGTCCGGCTCCTCGTCGGCTATCAGGTCAACCGTCGAGAAGTCGTCTCGATGGTCCATGACGAAGGGAACGAGATCCGCGTTGACGCTCGCGTACGCCGTGGCACGCGCCAACTCAGCGGCGTCGTCATCCTCGAAGGCTGTCCAGTCCAGACACTCGACCATCCGGAGCTCGTCGTCCAACAGGACAGTCCCGTACGCGAGTCGGGCCTCTTCGAGACGGTCGAGAACATCCGCGAGAGGGTCGCTATCGTCGGCCATACCCCTCGTTTGTGGTCACGATACAACCACTTTTTCATCACGAATCAAGGCGGATACCCCGGGGTCGTCCGAAAATCACTGGTTGGCGGGATCACGAAAATCGGAGATTCCCGAACGACTTGACCCCGAGGCAGTTGACGAGGAGCGGCGGGCAACCGTCAACAGCGTCAGCTTTCGACAGGGTCGGCGATTTCGTGGAGTTCGTCGGCAGTGATCTCGACTCGCCCCCCGTCCGCTCCCGATCCGGAGACCGGCTCGAAGGATAGTTCGAGCTCGTGCCAGTCACCGATTCGGGCTGTCTCGTCGAGGATCTCGGCCTCGCTGAATCCCGCTTTGTGCTCGGTGACGACGACGGTGTTCGAGCGGCGACCCGTGGCTCTCGACTCGAGTTTGAGCTCGTACGTATGCCAGTCGCCAAAGCGCGCGGTCACGTCGAGAATCTCCCCTTCTTCGAAGCCACCGATCGTCTCGGTGATCTCGTAGCTGTTCCGTGCCATGCAGATATTCGTACGGTATGAGGCCTGAAAAGCATATTCACGGGGAATTACCCATATATACGATCGGCGTATGTATCCGCAGACCCCTCCCGATACCCCGTTGTCTGTGGCGGTGGGCAGTGAGTTCCGCGTTGACACGTCAGCCAGTGAGTCACGCAGGTAGTGCTTTCAGGATCGGACGGGCGTCGCGCAACGGCTTGAACTCGTACCCCAACTCGTCGAGTAACCGCTCGATCTCTTCGCCGTCGGTATGGACTTCACAGTAGATCACCCGCGGTCGATCCCGCTCGATCGTCGTCCGCAATCCGCGCAGAACGGCCGCATCGGCACCTTCCGCGTCGATCTTGAGTACATCTGGAGATGGGACTGTTCCGGACGCGACGAGGCTATCCCCGTCGACCGTCTCGATGGTGATTGTATCCGATAGGCGCTCGCCATGTGCACCGGAAACGTGGGCGGCCGAGCTGGGTGCCGCGGTAAACTCGACCGTACTCGCTTTCTCGTGGAGTGCCACCTCGTGGACATCGATGTCGTGGCCGGTCGTCTCCACGACCGTTCGGAGTCGGTTAGCAGTGGTCGGGTGCGGCTCGAACGCGACCACGTCGATCTCGTCGTGAACACTCGAAGCCACGACAGCGTGCCATCCCAGATGGGCACCGACGTCGTAGAACACGTCTCCTGGCTCCAGCTCACCGACCAGGTCCTCGAACAGCCGGATCTCGGGATGCATCCAGCGAAAGCGCTGGTACTGCCAGTACGTCTCCAAGGGGAGTTCGACGTCGATTCCGCCGACCTCGTGGACGATCGAGTCCCGTCGGGAAAGGCGGATAGCATTCGGGGGACGTCCAGCCACCAGTACAGCGATTTCAGGTGCGTATGAACGCCGAGCCGACGCGTGGCACGTTTCAGATAGCCAGTGTACAGGCGACCGTCCGAAAGCATGCTGAATAGATTATTCGTTGGGATACTCGTTATTGACTGTTCGGCCGGTCGACGATCCGTTGTGCACCACCGACCGCGATGAGGGAGAGGACGATCCCCGCGAGGACGTCGATCAGCCAGTGGATTCCCAGCGCCATCGTCGCGACGACAATCGAGGCTGCAAGCACCGACGCCAGCCCGAACCAGCGTCGGAACTCCTCGCGAGTCATCGCGGCGAGCAAGAAGACGGTCGCCGATAGCGACGTATGCAGCGAGGGGAAGACGTTCGTGTTCGTGTTCCACAGCGCGGTGAGATGCGTGATATCCGGAACGAGTTCGAGCAACGGTGCATCCGCGCTCGACCCATCGCTCGACCGGTCGGCGTTTCTGGGGCCATAGGCGACGACCGAGGCGTAGAACACGACCGCGACAGCGTAGTTGATCGCGTAGGCCGTCACGAGGAGTTTGAGCGGCCGGGCTCGCTCGGCAAAGAGATAGATGAGGACCGGGCCAATCAACAGGAGCGCGTAGCCGACGACGTAGACCGCCGAAAAGTACGGCATCACGATGTCGGGAAGCAGTGACTGAAACGTCACGACGAAATTGCCCTCGATGGCGTGGATCGTCGCAGTTGCCTCGAAGCCGTACGCGTGAGAGAAACGTTCGATATAGCTCTGAGAACCCTTGTTGACGATGAGAACGAGCGCCAGGAGGAGGACGAAGGGGCCGACTGATCGGAGGCGGTCCCGAACCCAATCGGGTCGGTGCCGGATCTCGTGGAACCGTTGGGGGCCGAGACACCACCAGCAGACGAGCGAGAGGCCAACAGCGGTAACCACGATGACAGTCAGAAAGAGTACGAGGACCTCGGTCGGAAGCACGGATTCGTACTGAGATTGGCCGAGAACTATATTAATACACTGGTTACAGAAATCCGAAAGAAGCCTCCACGCGAGGCGTCACGACTCGACGGGCTTTGCGACGCTGGACAGCTGGTCTGCCGTGAGCTCGATACGTCCTTCACTCCGAGTCGACTCTGCTCCGGGCTCGAACGCGAGACCGCACTCGTGCCAGTCGCCGATCCGTGCAGTCACATCGAGGATCTCAGCCTCACCGAAGCCGGCGTCGTGCTCGGTGACAACGACCGTTTTCGTGCGATGCTCCGCTCGTTCCGGTTCGAGCTTCAAATCGTATGCATGCCAGTCACCGAACCGGGCGGTGACGCAAAGAACCTCTCCCTGCTTGAAACCGCCAAACGGTTGGGTGACTTCGTACCGAATCCGACTCATACGGAAGATAGTACCTGTGATAGCTCAAAAAGGGCAGTTCCTAGTAGCAATGTCTTTTATATAACCCAGAATAGAGGGCGAATGGCTCAGCCCGTGTGCTTCGAGTAAGACGACCACGGTTGGTCGGAAGATCATACTCTCCAGCGGGGGCAAGTCCCACGTCGAGAGAGCCCACCAGATGGTTACCAGGGTCGTTCAACCAGTGTCGAATATCTGTGGTTCGTCCGCTGGGTCGACATCAGCGAGGGCGCGAATCACTTTCGTCGCGAAATAGTACCCGATGCTGAAGTAGCCGACGAGCAGTACCACAGTGACCACCGACAGCGCGATGTTGACCGTCACAAACAGGGCGAACGTGGCGGCAAATGAGGAGCGCTGTAGTTCTTCGACGTGGTTTAGATCGCGATATGCCTCGACGGTTTCCGGGATCGGATCCGGATATTTTTCTTCACCTCCGTGAAATGCAAGATATCGGATATGGAGACGGCCTACAAAGTAGCCGACGATGGCTACTGGCATCGTAAAGAGGATGAGCGACGGAAACCAGACTGGCAGCATGGAACTACTACGCGGTGTATTACGTCCTCAACGCTGAAATACCTGCTTGGTAGCAACGCATCGACGACCGTTCTGATATTGCCGGTGCCGCCGTCGACGTGTCATAGAATCATTGATAGGTTTCGAATTCGCTGTAGCTGGAACGAGCCAGCTGCCACGTGGGTGTGTAATTGGGTACTGAAGAAAATGATATCTGGGAGTAATAAACCGGTTGATCTGCAAGACGTAGAGCCTGTAGTCACCGCTTGAGTGAGCTAACCGGGGCCGACTTTCCATCAACGAGCGGGCATTTTTCCCGAGAGGTTGAGAACCGACGATACACCTATTTTGATGGTCGGGGGATTACAGGTATGGGGCGTTATCGTTCACACCAGTCGGTAAAGCGTGCGTCCGAACTCGTACGTGCCACTGCTCCATGGGTATTCCCACTTCTGTATCTTGGCTGGGCGTACCTGTTTTGGCTGCCGGTAATTACGTCGGAAGCCTCGGTCTGGTCGTACCCGAACGTGGTTCTGTTACTGATTGGCGGGGTAAGTCCGCTGCTGGCCGGACTCGTACTGTTGTGGATGAACCACGGACGAGCCGGGTTCGCCGATCTCCGTCGGCGATTGCTCGAAGTCGGTCGAATCAGTGGCCGATGGTGGCTGGTCATCGTGCTGTTCTACCCGCTGTTCAATCTCGGTACGGCTGCTGTTGCGCTCGTTACCGGGTTCACTGCCGAACCATTGGCGTTCATCGGCTCTGACCGACTGTTTGACCCCGGAGCGCTGTTTTTCTTGCTTGCGGTCGCCGTCCTCTTCCCCGCAATCGAAGAGATCGGTCTCCGTGGCTACTGGTTCGATCAGCTCCAGGCACGCTGGAGCGCACTCGTGAGCAGTTTGATTTTGGGGGCTGTGTGGGCGCTGTGGCACGTTCCACTTTTTTACATGTCCGGCTACTACGAGGGGACGACGTTCCAGCCCGAACTGTGGTGGTTTCTACCGAGCATCGTTCTGACTGCGATCATCGGGACGTGGGTCTACAACAATACTGGTCGGAGCGTCCTCGCAGTCATCGTGTTTCACTTCTTCGGAAACTTCACCGGCGAGACGATGGGATTTGCTGCCGAACTGTATCCGTACGTCCACATGGGGACTGTGATTGTCGCGTTCGCGCTCGTGATCCGGTTCGGGCCGAGTTCGCTACGAGGCCGGGATACTCCGCGACCGTTACCAGATTGGAGAACTGACAGCTAAGCTCCGTGACCGATACGCACGCTCTATTTGACAGGAGCGACTTCACTCGTCGATCATTCTCGGGAATACTGCCATCAGGAACAGGAGTATTGCAACGAAAGAAAGCGAACCACCGAGCAAGTGAGCAAGTCCCGGCAAGAACAGGTCAGCCACTGGATATGCCAGTCCCCACCAGAAGACGAGTAAGACAACCGCTACGCTTGCAACGACACCTCGTTTCAAACGAGAATGCTCTGCAACGGGGGCGAATGTTCTTGGCCCATTCCGAACCTCGCGGCCGAGAAGCCATGCTAGCCCTGCCCCAGCGATTCCGAGAACGCCTACCCCTATTCGACCGGCAGTTTCTACCCGGGAATATGTGCGAGCGAGCGAGATTGTCGCAAGTCCGCGACTATCGGTCCATTCTTTGAGTATGGCAGCGATCAATCGGAGGCTTCGCTCGCTGTTGGTGAGAATCACGATCCCGTCGCCGGTCCCCGGGACGCTGTGATACCAAGTCCACGTCCCGGTTCCCTGCCCTCCATGTGAGACTGCTCGATACCCATCTGGAAGGGTCTCGACGAGGTGACCAAGCCCGTACGCATCTGACGCGTACCGGTAAAACCCGGTCGTCTCCACTTCCTTCGAGTGCAGTTGCGTAACACGCTCGGGACGCAGCACGTCCCTGCCGGGTTCTCGTCCGTCGGCTGCTGGCATCCCTGCTGCAACGAAGGTAGCAATGTCTTCCACGGTCGCATATAGCATTCCGTGGGCCAGCGGTGCTTCACGATACGGCTCGACTGCCTCACCGGATCGCTCGTGGCTGGTCGCAAGCCCAGACTGCAGGGCTTCATCCAGATCGAACGTCGCTGTGTCCATTCCGAGCGGCTCGAACACGGTGGTTTCCATGTACTGTGCGTAATCTTGTCCGGTAACCTCCTCGATGAGCAGTTCGAGCAGTGCGTATCCGGGATTCGAATACCGGAACGTCGTGCCAGGAGAGTCCGCCGGTCGTGCTGGCGGCGTCCCTGCGTTCCCGCAGATGGCTTCCTCAAGCGAGGGGACCGGCGACACGGCCGAATAGTTCGTGTATACGCCTTCTGGAAGACCTGCAGTGTGACTGAGGAGCCGTCGGACGGTCACCTCGTCCCACGCCTCCGAGTCGGGGAGTTGTGCTGCCGGAATATACTCGCTGACCGCCGTATCGAGACCGATTTCTCCCCGCTCGACGAGGGCCATTACACCCCACGCAGTGATCGATTTCGTGATCGACTGTGGTCGGCAGAGGGTGTCCTGGGTCATCGGGCGGTTCGTCTCCCGATCAGTGTCGCCGTATGCGTTGGCCCACGATACTTCACCATCGGTGATGACTGCAACGGCGACACCGGGAACGTCGTATCGGTTGAGCAATGTCGGGACGCGGTCGTCCAGAACGGATGCAAGGTCTTCGTCGTCACCAGTAGTTCGCTCCGAGAGAAGGGAAATACCAGTAATTCCCGTAACCGCGGCGGTAGAAGACCGACGGAGATAGTCGCGGCGTGAGTACCCCATGTGGTTCGGTTGGTATGAGAGAGAATAATTATGTCTTTGATTCTCAAGCTGTCGAAATGCTGCATACGCGCCCTAAGTCTTGTACGATGCTTTTGACAAGTATTTGGTGACAGACACATCCTGGCAATCGCCACTACTTGTTTTGTGCCAACAATCGACGGATCCACGAAAAGTATTCCGCGGGCCTTGCTTGCCAAACTCGCTACTGTCAGAAGTCGATAACATATCCCACCCGATCGCGCCGCTGCGCGCGACGAGTGAGACCTCACAGTCAGGCTCTATCGCGTTATGTCCGGGATAATAACCGGTTCATTGCGCGTGTCAGAGACCGGATAGTCCAGCCCGCTACGAAGTGTAGAATAGCATATGTATTTTCTTCTGCGGAAAAATAAGCACGTCCCATCCCTAGCAGACGCTGTGACGAACAACACGTACAGCGATGTCAGATCGGAGATGCGGCTCGCGTTCCACATGTCGATCAGGTCGAAGATGATACTCACCGTCGGCACGCTCTTACTTTCGACGCTGGCCGCACCGGCAGTCCACTTCCGGCGTGACTACATCAGACAGATCGAGGGGACGGGGATCTTCGCCGAGTCTATGAGCATGACTGCAGGCATCGCACTCCTGTTAGGAAACGTGAGTTCCTTCGTCGTTGGTCTCTATACGCTAAAGTGGGTCCGAGACCGTGAGAAGGCGTCTTCGTTGACGAAAGCGGAGATACGGAAGAAGCTCCGTATCGAGGATGTGTTCATGTATTTTCAGTTTTTTGGGACGCTGTTGGTCCTGGTACCGCTTGTCCCGCTTGTACTCGGAGGACTCTTCCCCGATATCATCGAGCCGATGTACAATGCCGGTATTACGGTGTACAACCCCTTCGATCTGGTCTTGCTCGACATCCGGTACATCGCCCTCGTCACCGGCGGCGGGTTCGGGCTGCTGCTGGGCGTGATGTGGTGGATCGTAAAATAAGAAACCACCGAGAAGGTAGATAACCGGCCGTATCGTGTCGACCAATACGGCCAAGCTATCCACTGTAAGGTATTTCTGATAGAGTGTGGCACAATGTATTGTATGTCACAGAACTCTGAGCGCCACGATGACCACCCCGACGGGAAAAGCTGCTCGAGTCGTCGCGTGAAAGCTGACCCGGAGCGTCGCCGCCTGTTGGTCGCAATGGGAGGAGTCGGTACGGTGGCGATCTCGGGTTGTCTCGATATGTTCGACGACGAGGACGACCCTGAAGAGGAGCCTGAGGCAGAAGACGACCCTGACGAGGAAGACGATCCGGAGGAGGAAACAGAGGACGACCCTGAGGAGGAAGCGCAGGTGTACGAAGTCGAGTTCCTGGAGTTCGACGAGACGATCGAGGTCGACGAAGACGAGGCACTGCTGTACGCCGGGCTGGACCAGGGATGGGATCTACAATACGCCTGTGAAGTCGGGACCTGCGGTCAGTGCACAGCCCGGTACGACGGCGATGCAAACGAGGTTATCAGCCACGATGGCAACGAGTTCCTCGAAGAAGAACAGATCGAGGACGGCTGGTTGCTCACGTGTGTCGCTTTCCCAGAAGACGACTTTGCAATCGAAACGAACGTTCAGCCCGAGGAAGAGTGAGGGTCTCTACGAGGATTGTGTGGAGTTGAAGAAAATGTGACATTCTGGATTCGAACTGACTGCAGACTCGCTACCACTCGTCTGCCGGAGTTCAAATCCACTCGATGACGATTCTGTGGCTCACAGGTACGTTCGCAACAAGAATAGTCCATCCTGGATTCGAACCAGGGTCGAAGCCCCCAGAAGGCTTCAGGATTGGCCGCTACCCCAATGGACTGCGTCCAACCGTCAGTACTTGGCAGCGGAACATAAGGGTTGCGTGATGTGCTTCGTGTGGTTATGCGTCACACAGAGCGTCAGGACGGCTCGACACCGACACCGCTTTTTTGTTCCACGTCGGAGCACGAGACATGTACGTCGGACGCTTCGTCGTCGTCGGCCCATCGGTGGGCGCGTATCGAGTATCGTCGCGGTCGTTCCCGAACCGAAAGATCGTCGAGCGCGATGGAGCGTTGACCGTCGTGCCGACCGAAGACGCGGCGGAGACCGACAACCCCTACGTATCCTACAACTGCGTTCGAACGGCGGGCGAGTCCGTCGTGCTCGGCAACGGTTCGCACGTCGACCCGATCACGGAAAAGCTCGAACTGGGCTATCCCACACGGGACGCGCTCGCGGAAAGCCTGCTCGCGCTGGATTACGAGAAGGACGACTACGACACCCCACGGATCGCGGGCGTGATCGGTGAGGACGCCTACATCGGCACCGTTCGGAAGGATGCCCTGCTGGTCGAGCAGGTCGAGGAGCCAACCCTTGTAGCGACCTACGAGAAGGATTCGCCGGAAGCGTTCGAATTCGACGCCGAAACGGCAGCGGACGCGGCGACCGAGGCGTACGATCTGGAGCTCGAACACGCCGTCTGTGCGGCTGGCATCGAGCGCGGGGAGGACGGCATCTCGCTGGCGATCGAAAACGGCGAGTAAGCGATCGCGGCCGAATTCTGAAGGCCCCACGACTCGTAGCGGTGGGTATGAACGTCGGCGTCATCTCTGACGTACACGGAAACAAGGTCGCGCTCGACGCCGTGATCGAGGATATGCCGCCGGTCGATGCGCTGGTCTGTGCGGGCGACGTCGTCGGCTACAACCCCTGGCCCGCCGAGTGCGTCGACGAGCTACGGGACCGAGACGTGCCGACGGTGATGGGAAACCACGACCGAGCAGTTGCAAGCGGGTCGACGTTCCGGTTCAACAACATGGCTGCGGCGGGTGTCGAGTACGCACAGGCGGAGCTCAGCGATGACCAATTCGAGTGGCTCGAATCGCTCCCGGACGACCGCGTCGAACTGGACGGGACCGTGAAACTCGTCCACGGGCATCCCGACGATCCGGATCGGTACACGTATCCCGACGAGTTCAGTGCACGGATGCTGGAGGGCGAGGACGTACTGGTGATGGGCCACACTCACGTTCAGCACTGCGAGCGGTACGGCGAAGGCATCGTCCTGAATCCCGGAAGCGTCGGCCAGCCCCGTGACGGCGATCCGCGAGCAGCCTACGCAGTGGTCGATCTCGACGGGATGGACGTTGACCTCCATCGGGTCGAGTACGAGATCGACGCCGTGATTGAGGCCGTTGAAGCAGCGGGGCTCCCCGAACGGATCGGACAGCGATTAAAAAAGGGTCAGTAGCTCAGAACCGTTTTTGCATGATTTCGAGTGCAGTCTCCCGATCCGACCAGTCGACGAAGACGGCGATGCTCGTCGCGCTCGTGATCACGTCGAGGATGTTGATCCCTTCCGCGGCGAGCGGTTCGATAATCTCCGAAAGGACGCCGGGCTGGTTGGGGAGCTGACCACCGGTGACCCGGATCACCGCGATGCCGTCGTCGACCGTAATGCTCGACAGTGGCTCCTGGTCGACCACTTCACGGTGGAGGACGGTTTCGGCGTCCTCGGCCTGTGATTCGTCGACGTAGAAGGTGATCGAGTCCATCCCTGAGGCGACGGCGTCGACGTTGATATCGCTCGCGCCGAGTGCGGTCGTGAGGTCCTGAAGCACGCCCGGGCTGTTCCGGATCGCGCGACCCGCGACGGTCATGCAGGCGAGCGGTTCGTCACGCATATCGACGAGGCTGCGGAACTGGCCTTCGACCTGCGTCCCCCCGGTAAGCAGATCACCGTGCTGGTAGTGGACGACGCGGACGCCCATGTTGCCTTCTTTGTACGCCAGGGCGCTCGGTGCAACGACTTCCGCCCCACGGAAGGAGAGGTTCCGGAGTTCGTCGACCGTGATCTCGCCGACGTTCCGGGCACCCTCGACGACGCGGGGATCGCCGGTCATGACGCCTTCGACGTCAGTGACAATCACGACCTCGTCGGCGTCCATGTACTTGCCGAGCATAACGGCGGTCGTGTCACTCCCACCGCGGCCAAGTGTGGTCAGCGAGCCATCGGGTGCCTGCGCGAGAAAGCCGGTGATGACCGGGACGACGTTGCTGAGACTTCCAGCGACTTCCTGTGCGCGTTCGTGGGTTTTTTCGACATCGACCTCGCCGTCCTCGTCGGTCAGGACGGGCCACTCGTCACTGCCGGGCTCGAGGAAGACGGCGTCGACGCCCCGAGCGTTGAGTGCCGCCTTGAGCATTCGGACACTCGTGCGTTCGCCCATACTGACGATTTCGGCCCGGTCGACCGGTTCGGTCTCGAAAGAGATCTCCGAGAGCAGGTCATCAGTCGTGCTCCCCATCGCGCTGGCGACGACCGCGATCTCGTGGCCCTGCTCGACGGCTTTTGCGATCGAGTCGGCGGCCCGGTCGATCCGTTCGCCACTCCCGAGACTCGTCCCCCCGAACTTCGCGACTACTCGCATGCTACCACCTGAATACTCGTGTGACTGTGGGTCATGGGGGTGAGTAACCAAGGGGACCGGATAACTGTGTTCATTGCGATCCGACCCCGACAGTCGTTCGTGAACGGTTGGGCGGTTATTCGTGCCTCAGTCTTCTGGGCCGGCCCCGTCTGGATCGTCAGTTGAAGCGGAGCCGTTAGTTTTGGTGGATGATGTCTCTCCGTTCATCTCTTCCACTGGCGAGAACGTAACTGTCGACACGAGTCGTCCCAAACTGTATATCCACGTGGGTCAATAGCATGCACCATGGAGATACGGGACGCAGTCGAAGCGGACGCCGATGAGATCGCGTCGATCGCGGACGCGCCGACCGACGTGATGCGGAATCTCGTCCACGACCGAACTGTCCGTGTCGCCGAACCTGACGGGACCGCAACCGACCCGAACGCCGATACGGATCGGTCAGACGGTGAACTACTCGGCTTCGTCAGTTTCGACGCCAGACGACAGACGGTACACGTCACCCAGCTAGACGGCACTGCCGAGGCGTGTCAGAAGCTGCTCGGAGAGCCGATTAGATTCGCTAAACGGGAGGGAATGGACGTCGAGCTGCTCGCTCCCGACTCCGAGCCAGCAGTAGCGACGGCCGCAGAAGAACTCGGGTTTGTCACGGCAGGTCGGGGGCCGACGTTCAACGGTACTGGAACGATACGATACCGGCTCGAAGCGTGAACACCAGTGGGCACGCAAGAATACACGATAACCGTCAATCAGCGGTCTGATCACTTCGCACGCCTGCACCGGCTGGCGATTCGTATTTTAGGTCCGCTGCGAGGTTCGGATGACAGTCAGTACAGACAAGCCGTACTTGCCGATGGGTCATCACGTCCGCCCGGACGCGATGTTCGAAGCGGTGTGGGACATCGTCACCGCAGTTCTCACAGGAGTCCATGACAACTATACACACACTCCGAGAATATATAAAGTTTCTCTTTTCGGCCACGATTGCGATACAGACATCCACCACATGCCGAAATAGTGTGAAAACCTACACAAAGATCAGTAGAACTTCCGGATAGTGGTGTCGAGCGTGTCGAGATCGACGATCGGCGCGTACCCCGAATCGGGGTCGATGTTGACGCTCTTCTGGAAATCGGTCTGAGCCTGCCAACACCCGGAATTAATCGCGAGGACGTTTCGGTATTTGCCGTAGCCGAGTTTGTGGACGTGACCCGTATGGAAGATGTCGGGCACCTCGTCGATGACGAGATAATCCTTCTCTTCGGGCGCAAGTCGCATATGACCGCCGTACTGGGGCGCGACGTGACGTTTCTTCAGTAGATGGTACATCGGCTTTTCGGGCTCATCGTACGTAGCTTTCTCGTCTGGGAACTCGGCAATAATTTCGTCGAGCGAGACGCCATGGTACATGAGCACGGAGACCCCTTCGATGGTGACCATGGACGGATTGCTGGTGATCCGGGCATCGTGAGCGCTCATAATGTCGCGGAGTTCTTCATCGAAGCCGGGTTGCGGTTCGGCCAGACGAACGGCATCGTGGTTCCCGGGAATCATGATTATCTCGATATCGCCGGGGATCGATTTGAGGTGCTCCGCGAACGCCTCGTACTGATCGTAAATATCGACGATATCGAGTTCGTCGTCCTGATCGGGGTAGATACCGACTCCTTCGACCATGTCGCCCGCGATTAGCAGGTACTCGACGGATTCGGCCGCCTCGGTGTGGAGCCAGTTCGCGAATCGGTTCCACGCGTCTTCCATGAACTCCTGACTTCCGACGTGAACGTCGCTGATGAGCGCCGCCTGGACGTGTCGGTCGGCAGTGGACGGCTCGAAGGTCCGCGGGACGTCGGGGAAATAAAGCGAGTCGACAAAGAGGATCCCCCCATCGTCCGCGAGGGTTCCCTCGACAGCGATTACCTCGTCTAGCAGTAGTTCGTCAACCAGGTCGGCGAACTCGCGATCTTTCATCACGAGACAGGGAAAGGTTCCCGAGGTGTCTTCGAGTTCGATCAGCCAGTGTCCGCTTGCCGTCGAGCGAATATCGTTGACCATACCGACAATAGCTGCGTCGCTGTTGCCGCCCATCGCTTCGAGTGTGTCGGTCGGACGATGGTTGACGCGACCACGGAGCTGGTCGCTCAGTCGCTCAAACCGATCACGGAACACGTCGACGAAGTCGTCGTACTCCCCGGTACCGGTACTCCGACCGGTCATATCGTTGGCGATCTCGACGGATCGGTGAGCGGAATCGCCGCGGTTTGCGCCGGCACCGCCGCCAAAGGCGGTCGACGCGTCAGTCGCGGTAACCGTCTCGTCCCCGCTTGTAACCCCCTTTGTTTCAGGTGGAGTACCCCCATTGTCGGCTGGTCGTTCGGACCCAGTGGTTCCAGTTGAAACAGAGGGGTCGGTGTCGGGGTCGGTCGGGTCGCTGTCGGGTGATTGGCAGTCCTCGGCGATGACGTTCCGGACCTGCTCTGTGGTGACCGTCAACGCGTCATCTGGCGTAGCCTCGACGACTGCTTGCAGCGTCCGTGCCGGATTATCCGCGGAGGCGATCAGCGTCACCGCTTCTCGATCGGCATTATAACCGTGACGAGCGAGTTCGCGAACGATTCTGGCGGGAGCTTCCAGCGGCACTACACGTAGCATACCCGTAGTCGGTCAAAAGCGTGCCGGACCGACGAACAGAAGGTTGATTTTCGGGGGCCGTATAGGGAGGGGCAATGAACGACAGGCGGGACGGCGATAAGCACGATCCCCCATCCCCGTCGGACGACGATGGCGACGGGGACTCCAGCCCCGAAGGCCCCATGCCCTCCAGTAGCGATGGAGTCGGTTCGGACGTACCTCCCGGAGATGGTATCGATCCAGACGAATCCGCAGAACAGGCACAGGGGAACGCCGAAACAGTCACCCCTGAACAGCGTAGGGACAGCAGTGGGACGACCTCGACCGGTGGGACAGACCCTGGCGACGACGTCCCATCCCCCAGTGAAAACCCGATTCGCTGGTTCCTGAATACGAGAAACGGCTCCGTACTACTATTCAAGGACATCGCCAGCAGCATCGCGATCGTCGCAGTGATCGGTCTCGTGTTGTTCACGATCAGCGGCGTCTGGCCCCCACTGGTCGCAATCGAGAGCGGTAGCATGGAGCCACATATGCAAAAAGGCGATCTCGTCTTCCTGATGGAGAACGAACGGCTGGCGTCAAGTGAGGCCGTCGCAGCGGGTGTCGTGACTCACGAGGTGGGACAGCAAACAGGGTATACCAAGTTCGGCGATTACGGTGACGTGATCATCTTTCGACCGGACGGGCAAGAGCGGACTCCGATAATACATCGGGCGCATATATACGTCGAAGAGGGAGAAAACTGGTACGACAGAGCAGACGGAGAGCATCTACAGGCCGACAGCTGTGACGACCTCAGCAGTTGTCCGGCACCACACGATGGGTTCGTGACCAAAGGCGACAACCCGTCAACGAACCAGCACTACGATCAGGATAATCGATACCAGGTTGTCAAACCCGAATGGGTTGAGGGGACTGCGGAAGTGCGGGTGCCGTATCTGGGCTGCATCCGACTGGAGTTCTCCGGGACCGCATCCTGTCGGGTGTGAACCGCCAGAGCCTTTCTCCTGTTAGGTTCGAATCGGATGACGATATTCGGTCAGTTATCGAACCGTGCCTGTACGAACGGCTGTACGTCCTCGATGTCTCCGATTCGTGAGTCCGACATGAGCACTGCCTCGGTTTCTTCGATCGGTACCGAGAGACTGATTTCCTTGGTTCGGCCATACCGTCCCTTGGAGACGACGACAGCGTTGACGATCCCGAGCATGTCGAGTTCCGAGATCAGATCGGTGACTCGGCGCTGCGTGAGGACGTCCGCGTCGATTTCCTCACAGAGACTCTTGTAAATATTGTACACCTCGCCAGTGTTGATGTTGTGGACGCCGTTCTTTTCGAGGAGGATCGTCGAGAAGAGCACGAGTTTCGATTGCGTCGGAAGCGTCCTGACGACCTCGACGACTCTGTCGAGTTCGATCTTGTCCTGGGCCTGTCGGACGTGTTCTTCGAGGATACGGTCTTGCTGGTCGCGTTCGGCGAGCTCACCCGCGGTACGGAGAAGGTCGAGCGCACGTCGGGCGTCACCGTGTTCCTGGGCTGCAAACGCGGCACAGAGCGGAATCACGTCGTCGGTCAGCGCGTCGGGTTTGAACGCGACGTCCGCCCGATGCTGGAGGATGTCCCGCAGCTGGTTGGCGTCGTACGGCGGGAAGACGATCTCTTCCTCACCGAGACTTGATTTGACACGGGGATCGAGGAAGTCGGTGAACTTCAGATCGTTGCTGATCCCCATGATGGAGACCCGCGAATTACTAAGTTCGGAGTTCATCCGCGAAAGATTGTAGAGAGTATCGTCGCCGCTTTTCTCGACGAGTTTGTCGATCTCGTCGAGCATAATCACGACCACACGCTCGCGGTAGTCGACCGCCTCGAAGAAGACGCTGTAGACGCGGTCCGTCGGCCACCCCGTCATCGGGACCTGCTCCATCTCCTCGCGATCCTGTCGTAGCTCCTCGATCCGGTCGTCGAGTTCGTCGACCGAATCGAACTCGGTATCGTCGAGTGGGGATGTGGTTCCAGTCGTATTTGCAGGTGCCTCGCTTGCTTTCCCGTTATCCGGGACGTCCCCCACGTTGTCCGAGATGTCCCCCGAATCGTCCTCGATATCCTCACGGAGCGCCTCGTACTCCGTCAACCGTTCGTCGATCAGTTCCTCGTTCTTGTCGATGAACTTGTTGGCCAGCTGGGCGAGAACACGGTACTGCGTATCCGTCACCTCGCAGTTGATATACTCGACATCGCACGGCACGCTGTACTTCTGTGAAGTACTTTCTAGCTCCTGGCTGACGAACTTCGCGCTTGCTGTCTTGCCGGTCCCCGTTTTCCCGTAGATGAGTATATTGGACGGTGTCTCTCCCCGAAGTGCAGCAACGAGGATTGTCGCCATCTTGTTGATCTGCTCCTTTCGGTGGGGGAGTTCGTGAGGGGTATACGACGGCCTGAGAACTTCTTTGTTCTCGAAGATCGGCTCGCTGTCGAGCAAGTCGTCGAACAACCCCTGATTATCGCCGTCGGGTTCGTCGTCGAGGACGACTTCGTCGAGGTCGAGGTCGAATGACTGTGCGCTGTTCGTCCGCTCCTCGTCATCGTTTTCTGATTGGTTGTCGACCATCTGTCATTCGCTCCGGCGTTCTTGTGTTAGACGACCCCTCCGTTTCACGTGGACATCCCCGAGGATAGTGATAGACTCGTACGTTACTACCCTATACGGCCGGGATTCGAGATGGGGTTGGCGAGGGTCGGTCCAGTTGATGCAAACGAACCCAAGGTAGAGTAGGCTCTTAAATTCTTCCCATTTTCCGTCATTGGGGGACAGGTTGAAGCGTAGTTCCAGCCGAAATGGAGGGGTTTGTGAAGTGGACTCGAAGACAGCAAAACAATGGACTGCAGTTTATTGGGTGGGTAGCACCGAGAACCAGAGATCGGTTGCCAGCTACCGATCTCCAGCGAGAAGGCTTGCACACGATTCCTCGTGTAGGCGAGAGTGGACGTGGGGGAGGGTGGATCGGGAGATCATCAGGAGCTGCTCCTGGTCACATACTCAGGTTAATTCGACTGCAGGGAATCGAACCAATTCCACAATTCAGCAAACACGGGAAAATACTCCACTCGAAAGGAAGGGGTTCAGTGGCACGGTGTCCGGACCCCCCCACCCCTTCGTTTCAGGTGGAACTCGTTTATTGGGTGGGTAGGGGTGAGAGAGCAGGCGAAGCCTAGCGGGACGCAAAGTTTTATTATACACTGTGTTAAACAATATCCGCACTGCAGTAGAAGGCGTATAGAATTGGTGTTCTGTCTAGAGTATTTCTAGTACAGTCTAGAAGACAACGTCACACAGAGACATCTATCGCCCACTTACTCGACCCCCTCCCACGGGGGTGGGGTGTCTGGTGGTCGTTCCACTCGAAACGAAGGGGTGGGGGTGGTGAACAACACCAACAACACCAACAGCATCAACGACGTGCTGACCCCTGCGACGCGGGCTCACCGAGAACTCTCTGCGTGGGTGTATCTTGCACACAATGAAGCCCGGCACCGCTCTTTGGTGACTCCCCACCAATATGGATCCTATAAAATTGGGCTGTCCAACGAGTTTCTAACGCGCAATTTTTGATACATTAAAATTTTGTAACTACAACTATGCTAATACTCGTCTGACCAAGGCTTAAGTATATACAGTGACGTTGTAGCGCCATACACCATAACCCACGCGTAGGCCCGCGGTGAAAAACGCATGGGTGCGGGGTGAAAAACATGGGACTATTTACAGAACTCAGGGATAGCGTATCCCGCGTAACAGGCCGCCTCTTCTCCGAGGACGAGCAGAAACGGATAGGTATTTATGGACCGCCAAACGCTGGCAAAACCACGCTAGCCAACCGCATCGCGCGGGACTGGACTGGTGACGCGATCGGACCGGAGAGCCACGTACCACACGAAACACGTCGAGCAAGACGCAAGGAGAACGTCGAGATCAAGCGAAACGGCAACTCCGTCTCGATCGATATTGTCGACACGCCCGGCGTGACGACGAAGGTCGACTACGAGGAGTTCCTCGACTACGACATCGACGAGGACGACGCCGTCCGGCGCTCCCGTGAGGCAACCGAGGGTGTCGCCGAGGCGATGCACTGGCTGCGCGAGGACGTCGACGGCGTTATCTACGTTCTCGACTCGACGGAGGATCCGTTCACGCAGGTCAATACGATGCTCGTCGGGATTATCGAGAGCCAGAACCTCCCCGTACTGATCTTCGCGAACAAGATCGACCTCGAGGGATCGAACGTCCAGCAGATTGCGAACGCCTTCCCCCAACACGAGACGGTCGAGCTCTCCGCGCTGGAAGGTGACAACATGGACGAAGTGTACGACAAAATCGCGGAGTACTTCGGATAATGCCGGAAGTAAAAGACCCCTCCGACGGCGTCCAGATCGACCTGATCAGCGGCGACCGGATGGAGGGAATGACTGGCATGGAGAAGATCCGGATGATCCTCGATGGCGTCCGTGATGGGAATATCGTCATCCTCGAACAGGGACTGACCCCCGACGAGGAGTCCAAACTGATCGAGGTGACGATGACCGAGATCACGCCTGCGGATCCGGAGGACTTCAACGGCATCGAGATCGAGACGTATCCCCGCGGCGAGACGAACGGTGGACTGTTCTCACGCTTAATGGGGAAAGAAGAGGCATCGAAACTGACGGTGATCGGGCCAGCCAACCAGATCGAGACGCTCCACAAGGACGAGACGCTCATCAGCGCTCTGGTCTCCCGGAAATAATGCCACATCAGTGTACGAACTGTGGTCGGACGTTTCCGGACGGCTCCAAGGAGATGCTGTCCGGCTGTCCGGACTGTGGCGGCAACAAGTTCCAGTTCGAGCCGGCCGGACGTTCTGCTGAGTCCGCTCCGGATAGCCCTAACAATCCCGAGCCACCCGACTCCCCATCGAGCGTTGCGAACACGGTATCACAGGCTACCCGAACGGTTCGTGACTGGGTGAGCAGTGATGATTCACCGTCTGCCGATACTGGAGCCGATGGGACAGGTGCTCGATCTCCCGCATCGGATACGGCCCAGTCGCCCAGCGCGTCCGATCGCAGACCGGAACAATCGGCCGATACTCGGCACTCCGACACGCAGTCCCCTTCGTCGGCCGGCAGTGAAGCCGGTTCAAACAAGTCGACACCCAACGAGACCCGACCGGACCTCGGCGAAGATGGATCGACTGAATGGCCGGATCACGGCTTTGAGGATCCGTACCGGGATCGATCCGCCCCTCCGGAATCGGAATCGAAAGAATGGCCCGACGTCGGCCAGCGTCCCGATCAGCCGACGGAGTCCGATCGTGACGACACTTCGGGTGAGCGGCGTCGGTCCCCTGTCGATACCTCGGAAGACACAGCACAGGCGAGCGCACGCTCCGATGTCGTCTCTCCCGACGAACTCCCTGATGACCCGCCGACAGAGTCGGCCGACAACGGGAAGCCTTCCAACAATCACTCGGGCTCTGCCAAACAACGGCCGCCGGACGCGTCGGAGGGGCGCGTAGCGAGTACACCGAACGATGACGACAACCCCGACCTCGAAGCGCTTCGTGCCGAACTCAACGAGCAGTTCGAGAGTATCAAGATCGTCCGCCCGGGCGAGTACGAACTCAACCTGATGGAGCTGTACGACCGCGAGGAGTACATCGTCTCGCTGATGGAGGACGGCCGGTACGCCATCGAGGTGCCGGACGCCTGGCGCGGTGACGAGGACCGTTGAGGTGCTCTCCGTTTGCCTGGAAGTCGGCATATAGTCTATTAATTCTACATTTCCAATACTTGAAGTATTTCGACTCTTGTCCGCTAAAACTCAAGATTACGGGACTTGTTACTCTGTATGTATCAAATATATGTGGCCAGCAGACACTTACCTGATAAGCCACTTATAGCACGTATGGATCGAAGAACGTATTTACGGACTGTCGGTGCAGTAACCGCGGGCGGCGTTCTCGCTGGCTGTGTAGGTGGCGATGACACGAACGGCGACGAGAACGGTGGCGACGACGGATCGGCGTACGGAACGCTCTCAACGAGCGTGACGGATCAGCCGAACGATATCGGCGACTTCGAATCGCTCGTCGTGACGATCGACGGCATCTGGATCAAGCCCTCGGACGACGAGAACGGGGAAGACGACCCCGAAGAAGGGACGGACGATTCCGAGGAGCCGACTGCTGACGACTCGAACGACCCCGAATCGGATGACGACGAGGATGATTCGGACTCCGATGAGGGTGTCGAAGACGATACGGAAGAAGACGACGGTGACGACGAGGACGAAACTGACGGTGACGAGGACGAAGAAAACGGCGACGAGGACAACGGCAACGGTCGCCGCTACATCGAGTTCGAGGAGCCACAGCAAGCGGATCTCGTCGAGCTGCAGGGCGACAACACCCAGCTTATCGACGAAACCGACGTCGAGGTCGGCGAGTACCAGTTCCTTCAGTTGAACGTCAGCAACACGGAGGGTATTCTTGTGGAAGACGGCAGCGAGGCAGATGTCGATACGCCGGGCAACGCTCCGCTGAAGTTCAACGCGTCGTTCGAGATCCGCTCGGCGGAGCGAACGCGATTTATCGCCGACTTCGCACCGAACCGAACCGGCCAGGGGAAATACATCATCCGGCCGGTCGCAAGCGGGGTCACAGTCCTCTATGGTGACGAAGAGTACGAGGGTGGAGAAGAATCGGACGACGATTCTGATGGCGGATCGGACGACGACGGGGACGGAGACGACGCAGGCGAAGAGCAGGCGGACGACGGCGTAGACGACGCAGCAGACGAGGGCGAAAACGGGGACGACGAACAGTAGCTCCCCTTACGGACCCAAACGCTGTCCCTTAGTTTCGGGCCAAAAAGCTATTCCTTCGTTTCGACGGCTTCGATCAGTAGCTCAGCAACATCGACGATTTCGATATCCTCCTCGAAGTCTCCTGTCTTCCGCCCGTCTTCGAACATCGTCGTACACATCGGGCAGGCGACGACGAACTTTTCGACCGCGTCACCGACCTCTGTATCCTCCAGCGCCTCCCGCAACCGTTCCTCGCTCGGCTTGACCTCTTCCTCGAACTCCATCCAGAGGCCGCCACCGCCGCCGCCACAGCAGAACGAATCCTTCCGGCTGCGGGGCATCTCGTAGAGGTCCGCACCGGTGGCACGGATCAACTTTCGCGGTGCTTCGTACTCGTCGTTGTACCGCCCGAGGTGACAGGGATCGTGATAGGTGACGGTGTAGTCCAGTTCGTCGCCAGCGAGGTCGAGCCGACCCGCATCGACCAACTCCTCGACGACCTGCGTCCAGTGTTTCACGTCGATCTCTCCACTCTCGTTCCACTGCTCGTCGTACTCGAAGGGCATCATCGGATCGTCCGCGAACTCCTCGAAGTCCACCTCGGGATACTCGTTTTTGAACGTATTGTAGCTATGCGGGTCGGTGCAGACGATCTGCTCAAACTCACAGTCCTCGAACGTTTCGACGTGATGCCCTGCCAGTTCGAGGTAGAGGAACTCCTCGCCGATCCGTCGGATGTCGTTGCCGTCGTACTTTTCGTCGTCGAAGAGTATTCCCCACTCGACGTCGGCTTCCTCGAAGAGACGTGCGAGCGAGCGGGCGACCTTCTTGTTGCGTTCGTCGAAGCTCGGGTAGTCGCCGACGTACCAGAGGTACTCGACCTCCTGTTCGCGCGCGTCGGTCGGCTCGAACGCCAGTTCGTCGGCCCAGTCCGCTCGGTCGCGCTGGGCTTCGCCGAACGTGTTGCCCTTCTGCATGACGTCCTGGAAGACGTCTTGCATGTTCGAGTCGACAGCCCCCTCGTCGACGAGCTGGCGGTTCATTCGAGTAAAGGAGTTCAGGTGTTCGATCTCGACGGGACAGGCGTCCATGCAGGCCATGCAGGACATACACGACTCCATTGTCGAGCTGTCGATCACCGAGGTCCCACCGTCCGCAATAATCGGCTTCGTCCCCCCGTCTCCATCGCCATCGAGCGACTCCCGGTAGGCTTTCAGGTCGAGAATCACGTCGCGTGGATCGAGCGGTCGCCCCGACGCTTTCGCTGGACAAACCGACGAACAGCGACCACACTTCGTACAGGCGTCCTGATCGAGAATCTCCTTCCAGGTGAAATCATCGATCGACTCGGCGTTGGTAGCATCGAGATCGGCGGGGACGCCGGGAAGTCGCGCGCCCGACTTCTCATCGCGGGTCACGACGTTTGCGAACGAGGAGAGCATGTGGAACGGCTTGGCGTAGGGAATGGCGGCGACAAAGGCAAGCGCGTGGATCGCGTGGAGCCACCAGACCACTGGATAGGCAGCCTGTGCACCCTCGGGCGTCATCCCGCCCGCACCCAGCACGACGGCAATGAAGTAGCCGACGAAGCTCACGGTCTCGTGACCGGGGAACCCACGCCCCAGAATACCGAGGGCTTCGAGCAGAAATCCGCCGACTCCGAGGATAAAGAGCGTCCAGATGAACAGATCGTCTTCGAGACTCGTGTGTTTCCCCCAGAGTCGGGGCTTTCGGACTTCATACCGGCTATACATCGCCATCCCGACGCCGACGACGAACAGCAGCCCCATCGCGTCCATCACGAACTGGTAGGAGAGATAGAAGTCGCCGACCCAGAACGACTCGCCGGTCAGCGGTCGGTAGATGTCCATGTCGATGGCGAGGATCGTCGTTCCCATCAGGAGCGTCAGGAACCCCCAGAGGATGAACGTGTGCATCACGCCGGCATACAGATCTCGATCGAACAGCGGCCGATTCGATCCGACCAGTTTCACCGCTGTGATCATCCGCCCGACGATCCCATCCAGTCGGTCGAACCAGTCCTCATCGCCGCGCGTGTATCGCTGTACACGATCGTACGCGCCGTACAGAAAAATAATGATCGCGACGGCGGCGAGATAGTAGAAGATCACCTCGCCGACGAGATCGATCTGGTAGAACGTTGGGCGGGTCGGTTCCCCACCGCTTTGCGCGATAAATGTCATGTATTATCACGCGCACACCGAACAGATAAATCTTCCCACGAACACAGCCGATCCCGCTCCCGTCATCAGGTAATCTACAACCAATTCCTAGTTTATTCCCGTCGGCGTATCGGCAGAGAACCACCCAGCGCAGCGGTGACAACAAAAGCACAGCCTCAGAGCAGCGGTGACAGCAAAAGCATACTACTCAGCGCGACAACGGGGACGTCCAGTCGAGTCGCCGAAAGCGGTGGCAGGGTCGGGTTCCACGAGAAACATCGGGCCTGCATTGCGAGTGCCAGCCGATTTGCTCGCCGAAACGTTCGCGAAACGCCGAGAATGCCGATCAGTTCGGCACGCCGCCGCAGACTCGCGTTCTCACCACCGCGTGCGGCGATGGCGTCGCGGATGCGCCGGAGATCGGACTGGAGCACCGGCAGGAACCGGAAGATCAGTGAGACACCGATCCCGAGAACGACGCCCGGGCGTCCGGGCACCGCCCACTGAATCGCCGCCCGCGACTCTCTCGGTGCGGTCGTCACCACGTATGCGGTACTGACCAGTAGTATCAGGACGACTCGATAGCTCGCGAGGGCAGTCACGAGGCCATCCCCGATGTCGAGCCACGGCGGGCCGAGGGTGGCGGCAGCTAGCAGCGGCGCAAACGCCAGCAGTACGAGTGGCACCCGGATCGACCACAGTGCCCGAAGCGGTGACACGCGAGCGGTAGCGAGAACGGCAAGCGCCAGAACGGACAGTACGGCCATCCCCGACATGGTAGTGTGGGCGAACGCGGCAACAGCGAAAGCGATCTGAAAGCCGAGTTTCGCGCGGGCGTCCAGCCGGTGGCCGACCGTCGTCCCCGGTTCGTAGGTCAACATCGTCGGCGACTCACCGCCTGTTCGATGCCGCTGGTATCCGAATACCGATGCCGTCGAGCGCTGCTTCCACCGATTCCGGGGTGGTATCGACCGCGACCGTTCCGTCGACCAGCGCGACCACACGGTCGGCGAGGTCGAGCACGTCCCGCAGGTCGTGGGTGACCACGACGACGCCGGTTCCGCTTTCACCCAGTGCCGCTAGCTTCTCCAGTACGGACTGGCGCGCTGGTTCGTCGAGGCCGGTAAACGGTTCGTCGAGGACCAGATGGTCGGGTTCCATCGCGAGCGCACCGGCGATGGCGACTCGCTCCTGTTCGCCACCGGAGAGCTGGTCGATCCGCTCCTCGCCTCGGCCACCCATCCCGACCGCATCGAGCGCCTCGCTCACCCGACGATCGATCTCGTCACGATCTAGCCCGAGGTTCTCCGGCCCGAATGCGACGTCTGTCCCGACCGTTGTGGCCACAAACTGGTCGCGCGGGGACTGAAACACCATCCCGACGCGCTGGCGCGCACGGAGCAAATCGTCCTCGACTGGCGTTCCGTCCACCGTCACCTTGCCCGCATCAGGCGTCAAGAGCCCGTTGAACTGACGAACCAGCGTCGTCTTGCCCGATCCGTTCGCCCCCGCCAGTACGACGAACTCGCCGTCGCCGATCCGGAGCGAAATCCCGTCGAGTACTCGAACGTCCCCGTACTCGAAGACGAGGTCGGTGGTTTCTATCATTCTGGGTGATCCTACTGCCCGATTCCCTGCGGCGGCCAGTCCACGACGTGCCCGCTCTGGGCGATAGCGACCGCGGCGGCGATTTTGGCTGCCTCGCCGGGGAAGAAGACGACGGCACCGCCGATCAGGGCTTCCACGAGGCTCAGTTCCAGGACGACCATCAGGCCGACGATCCCGAGTGCATAGATGATCGCAGCTCCGGCGACGAGGCTGCCGATCAGTCGGGAGTGGCTCAGCGACGAGGGATCGCCCATTCCGGTATGCCCGTACGCCAGGAGTCCGATCACGACGACTGCGATCGGAAACGAGAACAGGTAACCCGCGGAGGAGCCAAAGAGATGGCCGATCCCCGCCTGCCCGTGTGCGAAGACTGGTGCACCGACGCCCCCGGCGACGAGATATAGTACCATCGAGAGGCCGCCCCACTTTGCGCCGAGGAACACTCCGACGAGAAAGATGCCGAGGATCTGTAGCGTAATCGGTTCAGGCGACCAGGGGTACGGCAGCGCCAGATACGCCAGTACGCCAGTTAACGCCGCCATCAGTGCTGCGCCGGCGATCCCAACGACTATTTCGCCGTCGACGAGATCAACCTGTTGTCCAGTGTCGTTCATGTCCGATCGGTCCCCGTCAACCCTCTTGAATATATTGGTTTACAAACTTCCAGCCGGACAAGCTTTTATACCGCCTCCTGTTGATACACTGCGTACTGATGGACGAGAAGACCGAAGAGCTCCGTGATATCTTCATCGACGTGACCGACGAAGAGACCGTGACGGAGGCACAGGAAGACACCCGCGGATCGATCACCGATGTTGATAACGAGGCTGTCCGTGAACGTATCGAGGGCGTCATCGAGAGTATGCAGGAGCGCTACGAGTTCGAGACGGACCTCTCCGACGAGCAGTACTGCGAGATCGTCGACGGCTTCTACGCCGACGAATCGGACGCCGAGATTGCCCGCGACATCGACGAATCGCGTACGACAGTGGTTCGCGCTCGACTCGACCTCCACCTGATCCACGAGAGAGATCTGGATGCACCGTTCGACCTCGACGAATTCCGCCGCCACCTCACCGAGGATCCGGCGACGGCAGACCTCTCCGAGGAGTTCGATGTCAGCGAGTCGACCGTCCGGCGCTATCGTCGAATTATCGCCGCACAGAACGAATCCCGGCAGGCCAACGACAGGTATCGGGACGAACTTGACAGTATCATCGGCGAGGCCGATCTCTCGACACACATGACCGGTGACGTCCAGGAGGACGGCCTCGACGACGCCACGGAGGGAATGGAGACAGACGTCTCTTTCTAACGCACCGCCGGTCTTCTCGTATTGGCCCTGAACTCCCTGCCTCCAGTTTCCGCCGCTGCCGATCGGCACACCACGATAGTCCGGCAGTTTATATTTCATCACGAGCCACCGCCGCTATGGCTCTGCACGCCTTCAGCGACCTCCGGCGAGTCGCGTTCTGCCCGCGTCAACTATACTACGCACGGCGGGACGAGGACCGTTCGCCGCCACCCGACGTGGAGCGTCGCCGCGCTCTCGCGTACCGCTACGACGAGCTGATCGACGCCGACAATGGGACGCTATCCGATCTCCACATCGACATCTCGCCTCTCACCTTTCGCCGAAACCTCCGGCGAACTCGCGAGCGAATCGACCGCTTCGATGCCCTCGTCGATCCTTCTCACCGGGACGTCCTGCTGACCGGGCGGGAGTGTCGCGGGGTCGTCCACAAGTGCCTCGACGACCCGCCAGTCCCCTCGCTCGTCGCCACGGGAACGCCACCGAAACAGGGCGTCTGGGAGCCACAGTCGGTCCACGCCGTCGCGGCTGCCAAAGCCCTCGCGTGGGAACGGAAACGACCAGTCGAGCGCGCGTATGTCGAGTATCCGACTCACGGCATCGTCCGATCGGTGTCGATCGACGGCCGCCGGAAGGCACAGTACCGTGACGCGATCCGAACTGTCGAGTCACTCGGCACTCCACCGCCCCGCCTACAGAACGATACGAAGTGTTCCGCCTGTGAGTACAGCGAGCAGTGCGGCGTCGAGACGCGCACGCTTCGATCGCTGCTGGGATTCGGGTAGAAGTATCCGGCTATGGACAATCGCGCGTCGAATGGCGGGTCGACTCAGTGCTCGCCCAGCCACGCTTCGATCTCGTTGCCCAGCGCGCCACGGCGATGGATCTCCCCGCTTTCGACGTCGACGACAGTGCTTTCGACGCCGCCCGTCTTCCCCCCGTCGAGGACGACGCTCGCGGCGTCCCTGATCTCGGTGTCGACCTCCGCGACGCGGCGGGCGCTCGGGCGACCGCTCACGTTCGCGCTCGTCGCGGTGATCGGCCCGGTTCGCTCCAGCAGGGCCAGTGCCAGATCGTGATCCGGCACTCGAACGCCGACACGATCACTCCCCGCTGTCAGTACATCCGGCACCATCTCACGACGCTCACACAGGACCGTGACCGGCCCGGGAAGAAACTCGCGCATGAACGCCCGCTCGCGCTCGGTCGCATCCACGTATTCCGCTGCCGTGTCGACTTCTGGGACGCCCAGTGAAACCGGCTTTGACCACTCGCGGCCTTTCGTTTCGAACACTCGCTCGACGGCGTCTGGATCCAGCGCGTCCGCGGCCAGCCCGTACACCGTCTCTGTAGGGTAGACGACGAGCTCCCCGTCCCGGATCGCAGCTGCTGCGCGGTCGAGATCGGTCATCAGCATCCCTTGGATGCTCCGTCGAAAAAACGTACCGTCTCGCTGAGCTACTCGGCCGATTCGATGGTGCTTGCGATTTCCTGGTAGAAGTCCTCGCCTTGCTGCGGTGTCAGCAGCTCGTCGTTGACTATAACTGTCGGCGTCGAGTTAACACCACGATCCTGCCCTGCGTCACTACTTGCTTCGATCACCGGCAGGTAGGTCAGATCCTCCGCAGCGTTACGGACGATGTCACCGTCGGCACCAACTTCCTCGGCGACCGATTCAACGGTGTCGAACGAGTACTCGTCCTGATATGGATAGATCGCTTCTGCGAACGCGAAGAACGCCTCGTCGTCTTCGGTATCCTGCACCGCTCTGGCAGCGCTCGGGATCTGATACGACCAGGTTTCGTTAACCACCGGTAGATCATGGTGTTCGTACCTGATCCGGTCGGACTCGATGAATTCCGTTTTGATCTCCGGATAGACGGACAGTTTATATCCTTGGCAGCCAGGACAACTGAAGTCCTCGTAGACTGCTACGGTTACGTCCGCGTCCGGATCGCCCTGTACCGGCGTTGGTAACTCCTCGACCGTTTCCCCATCCGCAGCGAGGCCGTCCTCGTCGCCCAGACAGCCCGCAACTGCACCGGCGACTCCTGTCGCTGTGAGTGCCATGAACCGTCGCCTCGACTGTTTCGTGTTCATATACTGGTCGTTAGTAACCTGCGTTCATCAACCATTCGGGTCCAGCATTGCGCGACGCGAACGCTGTATCGCTGTCGCGGTGCGGAACGGCTTTGAGTATCGCTTACGCACGTGCAGGTATATGGAAGTGTTCGGGTCGAGCGGAACGCGCGGGATCGTCAACGAGTCGTTGACGCCTTCGTTTGCGATGGAAGTCGCACAGGCCGCTGGATCGGTCTGGAACGACGATCGGGTCGGGATTGCCCGCGATACACGGGTTACCGGCGAGATGATCGCCGACGCGGTCGCCAGCGGACTGGCAAGCGTCGGGACCGACATCGACCGGCTCGGCGTCACGCCGACACCGGCGGCGCAGGCCTACGCTGAGCGAGCCGGTATTCCGGTCGTCATCGTCACCGCGTCGCACAACCCGCCGGAGTTCAATGGTATCAAACTCGTCGGCTCCGACGGTGTTGGCCTCTCGGTCGACGAACTCGAACGTATCGAGGAGGTGTTCTTGGCGGACGCCTCGGACACGACAGCATGGAACGAGGTCGGACAATCTAGACGTGTCGAGACGGCAAACGACGACTATCTCGACGAACTGCTCGATGTCGTCGATGTCGACCGGATCGCCGGGGGCAATCTAACTGTGGCGCTCGACCCTGGGCATGGTGCGGCCTCCCTCACGAGCCCCCAGTTCTTCCGTGCGCTCGGGTGTGACGTCGTGACAGTCAACGCCCAGCCAGATGGGCACTTTCCGGGCCGTGATCCCGAACCGATCCCCGAGAACCTCGACGATCTCGGGAGACTCGTCCGGGCGACCGACGCTGATCTGGGGATCGCCCACGACGGCGACGGCGACCGTGCGGTCTTCTTCGACGAGACCGGCGAGTACATGGAGGGGGACGCGACACTGGCTGCGCTGGTCGCCGCCGAACTCGATCCGGACGAGACGACGGTCTCCGCGGTCAACGTCTCCCAGCGGCTCGTCGATGCAGTATCTGCGGCCGACGCCGAACTCGAACTGACGCCGATCGGCAGTACGTATATCGTCAGTCGGATCCGCGAACTCCAGAAACAGGGCATCTCCGTTCCGATCGCGGGCGAGGGGAATGGTGGGCTCTTCTTCCCGCGATATCGGCTCGCCCGTGACGGCGCGTTCACCGCCGCGCGGTTTCTCGAACTCGTCGCCAGCCGCAACGCCAGCGAGATCGTCGCACCGTACTCGGGCTATTACAACGTCCGCGTCAACCTCACGTACGAGGACCGAACCGAGCGCGACGCGATGCTCGATGCCGCAGCCGAGTGGGCCAGAGATGTGGACGCCGAGCTTTCGACACAGGACGGCATCAGACTCGACTACGGGGACGCATGGGTTCTCACCAGGCCAAGCGGAACGGAACCGTTGATCCGACTGTATGCGGAAGCAGGTAGCGAGCAACGAGCACAGGAGCTGGTCGACCACGTCCGGGAGGCCCTCGAAAGCGGTCGGCAGTGAGTGGTCGTCGGTCTAAATCAGGTCTCCGGTAGAGCGTCGAGTCGTTTCTGTAGTGTCTCTTTTTCCGTTCGGAGCTGTTCGAGTTCCCGCTTGACTCCCCCCGACGCGAGTCGCTCACGGGTCCGCTCGTTGAGTTCGTCGACCGCGACCGCCGCGTTGCGCAGGCGCTCGAACGACGCCTCGTCCCGCGTCAGTCGCTGGACTTCGCGGAGCGCTGCGACCGTCGAATCGGGTGCGAACCGCCCGACGACGCGGCGCAGCTCGTCGGCTCGCCAGCGGACAGTCTCGGCCGGTTCGGGCGGCCACACGAGCGTCAGCGGTTCGGCATCGAGCCGATCCAGATAGGTCCGCTGTGTGGCGATCTTCCGTTTGAGCGCGTCGGCGTCGTCGGCGTAGTGGACGAGTTTAGAGTGTGAGTAGTCGGCGTACTCCAGCAGGGTCGGCACCGACTCGGTCCCGTCGGGACTGTCCTTGACGTACTCCAGCAACTCCTCGGGCGGTCGCGGCAGCGGCACGAGCGGGAACTGCTTCGTCCGCTCGACGAACTCTAGAAAATCGCGAGCACTCGTCTCGCTTCGGTATTCGCGAAACGCCTCACGAACTCCCTCGTTGTAGCGTTCGATCGGCTCGCGGAGACGTTCGACCGGCGCGTCCAGATCCGCTTTACCCAGTTCCAGCGTCCGCTCGACCTCCACTATTTCCTCCTCGATCTGATTGATCCGATCGACTGCATCGAGGCGTGCCTCATGATACTCCTCCTGGGCCTCGTTCCGGTTCTCGATTAGCTCTACGAGATCGGTGACGCCGTCCAGTCGCTCCCGTGCGCGGGCAAAATCACCCTCGTTGAGCCGTCGCTTGTCGACGATATCGAGCGACTCCTCGAACACGTCCCGTCGCGGGAGCCCGTCCGGCAGGTTCTCGACGAACGTGGAGTACTGGCCCCGAAACTGGACGTAGGATTTGAAATCACCCGTGCCGGTCGCGTCGTCGGCGTACCGGTCGAGGATCCGGTGTGCGTCCCGATATGCGTCGACGGCTTGCTCGACCTCGCTCTCTCCGATTCTCTCTAGCTCCTCGCGAAGCCGGTGTAGCTCGTCGTGGGCGTCGTCGAGCGCGTCGACCGACTCGAACTCCTTGGCGGTGTGTTCGTTCATCTGTTTCTCCGCTGATTACTCGTAGACACTGTCGGGATCGAACACCTTTTCGCCGACGATCTCGCCGTCGATGGTCCGGTGGAAACAGGAGTCGTAGCCGGTGTGACAGGCCCCGCCCTCCTGTTGGATCCGGTAGACGATGGCGTCGCCATCACAGTCGACGAGGATCTCCTCGACGTGCTGGACGTGGCCACTAGATGCGCCTTTCTCCCAGAGTTCGTCGCGACTCCGCGAATAATAATGGGCGCGGTCGGTTTCACGTGTCCGATCGACGGCCTCGCGGGTGGCGTAGGCGAGCATCAGGATCTCGCCGGTGTCGGCGTCCTGTGCCACCGCCGGGATCAGCCCGTCGTCGCCGAAATCAAGCTCGACGTCCGCACGTGTCTCGCTCATACCCGGGAGAAAGCGGCTCCCGGTGGTAGGCTTTTTGGTCGGCGGGACGTCGCCCGCGGGATCCTCTGCTACCGGCTACACAAGCCCGAGCAGTTCCAGCAACCGGAAGAGCAGATCGCCGTACACCAGTGCGACAAGAAGTCCGAGGAAGATGGGGACGATGAACGGGACGCCCGGTGAGACCCACACCCAATCGCGCTCGACCAGCGTGTCCAGCCCGTCCCGGAGCTTCTCGGAAGTCGTCCCGTACGCCGATCCCTCAATGCTGTCGAGGAATGCGGCCGCACCCCACGGGTCGTCGTAGGTCGTCGATTCGGCATCCTCATTATCGGTGGACTCCTCGCCCTGGGCAATCTGCTCGGCAGCTGCCGATTCGCCGCCATCAGAAACGGCTTCTCCCTCCACAGTCACTGCGCCGTCGGTCGGCGGGTTCGGCTCGTCCGGAAGCGTCTCGGGATCCCGATACCGGTCTGGATCGTCGCGCAGGTCCGCGAGCGTCAGTCCGCGCCAGCGCAGATACATCCGTAAGGCGTCGAGATCGAGCCCGCTCCGGGTGAACCCCTCCTGGTCTTCCATCACCCGGCCGTGGGCGGTCGACAGATCCGACCAGTGGCGGACTCGCCCGACGAGCATCGCCGGTGCAAACCGACCCCGTGCGGCGTTGTACGCGGTCAGGGCAACTGGGAACGCGACCGCGACGAGCACGGCGTTGGTGAGGATGGTAAACGAGAAGACGCCTACATCGGTCTGGACCGCCGGATAGACGCTCGTTTCGACGTAGTAGGTGGGAAAGGCCGGAAACAGGATCCCAATCGTCATCAGTGCCTTTGCGTCCGCGCCGCCGAACCCGCCCATCCACCAGAATGCGTAGGACAGTGGGACGACGATACCGAGGCTGATCGCTGTCGTGACGAGGAACAACTGCCAGTCGTAGCCGCCGATTCCGAACGCGTGCCAGCCGTCCCAGACCAGCAACAACAGGCCCAGAACGGCAAGCGGAAGCCATGTGACGTTCGGGACCCGTCGCGTCCGGATGTCGCGCCACGCGGCCCACGCGAACACGGGAACGGCGACGAGCCGCAGGAGATCGGTCGTCCCGGCAAAGACCGGACCGAGTTCGAGCATGTCCCGTACGCTGTGGGGCACCGAGTTATAAATTCCGGCTCCTGTTGCTCAGCCACTCCTGGACGTCTCTCCGTCCCCACTCGGACCGCTCCGATAGACCGCGTAGAGAATAAGCATCGCAATCAGGAAGTCGAAGCCGTGTTCGACGAGGTGGTGTGCTGTCATCGGGACGACGCCGAGGACCGTGCCCAGCCCGACGACCGAACGTGCGACGAGCAGGCCGAGCACTACCGTGATCAACAAATATCTCGGTGTCCGCCGACGCGAATAAGCGACGACGCCAGCGAGAAAGAGCGCTGTCGTTCCTACCACTGCGAGAATAATGATACCGACGAGCACCGGCGCAAGCTGTGGATCCATCCACGTGTCCCCGAACGATGCTGTCGCGACAAGCCGGATCCACGATGGGGACCAACACGCTGAAACCATCTTTTCTCTAGCTATCACGGCTCCGTAGTATGCTCTTCGGTCACCGTTCTCAGTCGCTGGGAAGAAACGAAACACCCTGTATTGAGGGGTCATTAAGAACAATCGAGTACCCTCGATAACAGATGACTCAGACACGACCCGCGATTCGGGCGCACGTCCACGACGACGCCGGGGTCCATTTCAACGAACTCGTCCGCGATTCGGAGTACGCACCGGGACAGATCCAGTACCACATTCGGCGGCTGATCGACGCTGGCGAGGTGGTTCGCGGCGAGTTCTATGGCCGAACACACTACTATCCGCCGTCGTATGACGAGTGGGAGCGAGGAGCAGTTGCACTCTTTCGTCGCGAGACGGCCAGATCGATCGTCATCCACCTGATCGAACACGAACCTGCGGCCCCAGCCGATGTCGCCGGGGCGCTGGGTATCGCCCGCAGTACGCTCGAACATCACGTGGGACATCTCGTCGAGCAAGATGTCGTCGAGAAACACTATGACGAGCACAATCGGGTGACGCTGACACTGTCGAATCCTGGACGGACTGCGACGATGCTCTCGGACGTGACGCCCCGCGTCTCTGACCGGTTTGTCGATCGGTTTACCCGTCTCGTCGACGACCTACTGGAGCGCGCTACTGAAGATTCGATCGACTCCCAGGAGTGCTGAGCAGACCGAGCGTCTCCGGACCGGTCTCAACGTTTTGCATGAAAGACGAGTAATTTTCCACACCGCAGCACCGTGTACAGGGGTCCAATCGTCAGTCTGCAAAAAATGGAGTCCGTTCGACCGTCTATACTCGCTCAGATGACGCGGTTCTAGATACTGACGTAATACTAGCGTTTAACACAAATGCACCCATAGATTGGCTTACCGTGACAGATAGAACGGAGTTTGTTGGGGTTCGACTCACGCCGGAAGAACGAGAGGAGTTTGAGAACTTCTTGCGTGACGAGGGCGAATTCAACAGTATGAGCCGATTTTTACGTGTTGCAGCGTACCGATACATGGCTAGTGCAGACGAAGAGTCGTCGATCGACCCGGAGGAGCTCATTGACGCCGTAGATTCAGCGGTCACTCCGATTTCCGAACGACTAGAAAGAATTGAAGATCATGTCCTCTCGATCGATTCGAACGTCTCGGACGACGATAACATCGACCGATTAGCACGCGATATCTACTCTTCGCTTCCAGCTCATACCGACACAAATGAACTGCCTGACTTCGGCGAAATCGGCCAGTTCGAATCTCCTAGTGATTTAGCATTAGCCAAATCGATTTCCACGCCGGATGTCTGGGCGCAGTATTACGACGAAGATCTTGCTGATACACGCCGTGCCTGCGCACGGATGCTAGAGTACTATCCAGATGTTAACTACATTGAAGACACGACAGGTGGTGCAGATAGTCACATACCTCGTCACGACGATATTGGCGTCGAGGATCCACCAAGCCATACAGATGTGTCGACTGATCAGACCACATCCCAACCTCGGTATCCTGAATCATCCAACCAGGACCGCACCACTGTGCGACGATACTACAAGGAATCAGGTGACTGACTGTGCCACCACAATACAAAGCCGTCGAAGAATGTCGCTCGGAAATCAGCCAGTATCTAAGACAGTTGGATACAGAGACTGACGACGATAATTCAGAGCTGCGCGATACAAAAAGTACTACCAGATACAAACAGGATCTACGATGGTACGACCACTGGTTGGACGACGCTGAAGTCAATTCACCGGTAGATGTAACGCCGGCTCAGGCTAATGAAGTTGGCCAGACATTGGCGCGAGAATTCAATGGGACAACTGACTTGTATCGGTGGGATCGGATAAACGCGTTCCACGATTGGCTAGTGAGAATGGATTATACCAGTTCGAATCCGTTTGAGCGGTGGAACGAGGATAAAGACGAACTATTCGGGTTCAGCAAGAGCTCCGAACAATCGAGTCGTCTCAAGGAAGCCGAACAGTATGCTGTCTCACAAGAAGAGACACGGGCAATGGAAGAGAACGTAGGGCGAAATCGCGTACGAGATCAACTTGTTATACGATTAATTTGGCAGACAGGCCTACGACGCGGCGAAGCGTCAGGATTGGTAATCAGTAACATTGATCGAGAACAGAGAGAAATAACCGTCCCTGCACCTATTGCTAAAAATGGCAAAGAGAGAGTTGTTGCATATCAGCAGTCACTAGATGGGTTGATAACAGAATGGCTGGATTATGGGTATCGGGACGAAAAGGCAGCCACTGCTGATCACTCTCGATTGTTCGTCGGTGAGCGAGGCGCACCACTATCGGGCGAGAGAATCAACGAGATTGTTATTGATGCCGCTGATGAAGCAGGATTCAATCGCAAAATCTACGCAGACGCTAACGCTCCCATTGACGAAGATGGCGATCGGATTCCCAACAGGTGGCTCATAACCGCACACAACATTCGGCACGGATTTGGCACCTACATGATCAACGAAACCGATGCCGGACTTTGGGAGGTGTCTAAGGCTATGGGTCACTCTTCAGTCAAAATAACTGAACGAATCTACGTCGAAGATGACCCGCGGGCAGGGACAGATCATCTCCACAAGTACGGACCTGATTAACTAGTACGGTCTGATAATCCGAGTCTTGTTTCTGAACTCTCGATCAGGAGGCCACATATATTGTAGCGATAGCTGTATTTCCGCTAAACATGATATGGGGTCTTTAGCGGAAGCAAAAGAACACTTGACTAACTTTCTTAACTCATACTTCTATTACCTGTGTGGCTTATGAAAACAATCTGGCTGGCTGCGCGGCAGGATGGCTTTTCCACCATACGCTTAAGACGTGTTTCGCCCCACTTGCAGGTATGACACCGCCCAGTAGTTTTGATATCGGGTTCGTGGTAGACCGACTGGGTGATCTCCCAGAGGTTGAGACGGTCGAATTCCAGCATGAAAGTGTTCAACTTCGGTACCAGAATAAACTGATCCGTATCAGGTTCGTTGATACTCATCGGGGTGGCCGGTGGTGGATGAACGGTGGTGATGTTGATCGGCTTTTTGTCCTCCTCGATGACAATGTCTTGGAAGTTGACGAGGCAACGATCTATTCGTATGAACTGCAGAGTGTTGACAGCGAGGAGGTTCTTGTCGAACGATTCGCCAACATTTTTACAGAGACAGCTGAGCGTCAGCCTCTCAGTTGGAATGAGTTGGCAGATGTGCTTGCTGCAAGTGATCTATCCGTCATCGATACACCGCGACAAGTCGCTGAGATCATCGCAGGGTGGGCGGTCACAGATTCGAGTGACAGCGTCCTTGATATCGCCACGGGGACAGGTACCGTGCTTTCTGAGGCTGCTGACCAACTCAATCTGACGATCGACGCTTCTTCCAGGTGCGTCGGGATTGATGCAGATCCGTTTGCCTGTGCGTTAGCCCGTAACCGGTTACAGGACATCGAGGCAGCCAATCTCATCAACACAAACTTTTTCGAATGGAACCTAGAGCACGATATTGACGGTGAGCAGGCTACGTTGACAGATACAGAGGGAGAAGTGCCAACCAAATTTGATGCAGTTGTCGGCGCACCGCCGGCTGTCCGGCTCGAACATCTCACATCAGAGCAACGTGACCAGCTTCAAAACTGGTCTCCTAGTGACGGGCGGCAGATCGGTGGGGCCTACGTTGCGAAGGCAGTGACGCACCTCAAAGACGGTGGCCGAGCCGCGTTCATCCTGCCGCAATACGTGTTACGAGATGGTCTGATTGATCATTTGACACAGACTTGTGCATTGCACCGGATCGTGGCGCTACCACTGGGTGCATTCACGGAAACACGGAAAGGGTTCGAAGCAGTCGTCGTGTCTCTGGTGAAGGAGGATCGGTCACCGGAGGTACGTGAAACGGGGGTTGCGAAATTCAACGGGATGGAGTTGCCGGACAATGCCCGGGGCTTATTTGAGCAGCCATTAGATGGGATCCTTGCGAACCGGTACAACACGTTCAATGCCGAGATTGTGAAGGCAGCGCATAACGATTTAGACGGGGAGAACTTGATGCGGTTGCTGTCTTCTCCCTCCATCTACGATGTACTCACAGCAGGTTGCTTTACCCGGTTAGGTGATCTTGGATCTGACATCGAGGTCGGGTCAGGTGTAACCAGCGGTAACAACGAGTTGTTTTATTTCGATCCAGAGGAACGTGATGTGTCGGGGATTGATGACCGATTCTTCCGGCCACTAATTGAGAACCTCTCGGACGACACACAGTCGATTACTGCGGACGAGATCGATCAGTATGTGCTGGATCTCCAGCCGTATCTCGATGAGTTGCCAGGCAATGCTACCCCTGAAACAGACAGAGAAATCATTGAGCATCTGGATCAAAACGGCTACGACAATCTTGTCGAGTATCTCCAATCAGCTGAAACTCGTCCGAACCGAACCAATCGCTCCAAAAGTAGCTTCACATTGCAGCGGCGAGGCAAGTTCCAGAATCCAGATCTGGTGCTTCCCGAATTCTTCGATGAGCCACAGTGCTACACGGTCGAGGTAGATGACGCGATGTTCGAGTCTACCGTGATCGGGATACGGACAGCAACGCAGGAGCTGAAGGTATCCCTGCAGCGTCTCTTGAATACGCCACTGTACAGCGAATTTCTATCAACGTTTGGATCGCCTGTGGATGTAAATTGGTATCGGATCAATCTGAGGGAACTGCGTGATGTCCCAGTGATTGAGGAGGCGTTGACAGCGGAGGTGGCTGAGAAGTTGGATGCGTTTCTCCCACCGTCGGATAATAACGATGTCATTGGAGCGAATCAGGTGTTGATCGAAGCCTGCCCCACAGATGAGGCGGAACAAGCATTCCAGCAGTACATGGCGTCGCGGGACGACTATGCCTGGTCTTGGTTCTTAACCCTATCCGAAATCGAACGGTTTCAAGAGCTTGTTGACAAAGACCGCAAAAAGGCACAGGAGTTCATCATCGAACGGTTCGACCGAGAGCTGCTCGACAAAGCCCGGCAAACGTTCAACCAGTTAGAGTTCTTCGAGCACCGGCGCGACTTACTTAACGACCTGCTTATGGAGTTCGAATCAAACCACTACCGGAGCTTCCTGGCTGGCATCACCCTCCAGTTCGAAGGCATCCTAACCGATCTTGTTCTCAAAAGCGGCGGCGACATCGTCAACCAGAACGGTGAAACAAAATTCAAACTCCCTGGTGAGAACCGGTCACAACAAAAAAACCTGAACAACCTTATCTCAACCTTCTTCGACGGTATCTTCAGCACGTTTATGCATGAGAATATCCGACAGAGACGTAACGCTATCGCTCACGGTGATGTGATTGAAGATGATCAGGACCTCGCGGTTCATTTCTTCATCGCGTTCTACGCCCTTTGCTATGCTTCACTGGCAGAGTACACCCGCCAGACCACCACAGACAGAATGACATAGCGACCAATATAATGGTGCGAAAAGATAGAAACGATTGGTCCTGTTGAAACCCTTATGGAGTGACATTTTCTCGTGGTCGTGCTGAATATAGAGTATGAACTCAGCACAAGCGTTGAATCGAATATCTGCCAGTGGACGTTCTAACAACACACTTCAGAAAATCATGATCACCGCTAATTATTAAACGGTCCATTACAAACTTAGTAGGGTGGGGCTACCTCGTTTATCCGAACAACAACCACCACTCGTCACGTACGAAATTGAAGATGGTGAAACGGTTTACGAAGCGATAACCGAGGCATTCGGAGCGATTGGAATTGACGTTTACGAAAAAAAAACGACCATTGAAGATTGGACAAAGAAGGACCTATTTGATTTGAGTATACTTGACTCAGAAGCACAGTGGCGCGTGTCCACCATCATATGGGATCGTCCAGTTGTTATCACTCCCGGCGAAATTCGAATCTATGAGCATTTGTGAGTCAATCCGAATAATTGCGAATCCGCCTTTCGACCTACGGCTGCTAGTGACCGTGTTTTGAGTAGATTAACGTATTGAAGGGCAGCGCAGGTTCGTCATTTGTCATCTGGACCGGGGACATCCGAAACCGTGTTCCAAATCGCTATGATGCAAGGGGCGTTCTCCCCGAGTTCGACGGTGTTGTCATTCCGATGAAAGACGACAACATCAGCGTCAGCCAATTTCGGAATATGCAACTGATGAACGTGGGTTTGGATGCTATCCTGGAGATCCGAGGGTGCCGTGGATGATTCCTGGGACTCCGCGTCAGCAATCTGTTTGGCAAGATCGGCTATCGGTATCGGCGTCGTTTCTTCTTGGAGATGATAGACAATGTCCCGACAACGCTTCTCTGCCAGCAAGCCAAGTGCCGTATCCAGAGAGAGGTCAGTCTCCCATTCCGTCAGCACTCCTTCCTCGACGGGTGACATCATACATATCTACTTGCAGGCATAGCTAATCTCAAATTTGGTGGTATATACAACACCTTTAAGAACACTTGGCCGACCATAGCTTATTGACATGCGGTCCCTGTCAGCGCGGCCCCCGCTTCTACTCAAGCGAGACGAGTTCCTCGATAGTTAGGACATTACTGATGATATTCCCATGGGCTCGACGGAGGCGTTTAGAAAGAGCCTGTTGGGAGATCCCGAGGGTTTCAGCAATTTCCGTCATCGTGGCATCCGGAGGGACTAGATAAAAGCCGGCATCAAGGGCAGTGACGAGAGCTTCGCGCTGTTTGGGGGTGAGGCCGAACTGTCCGCCGCCCTTGGCGGTCGTGGGATTGTATATTTTATTCACGTTCAGCGGAATGTCGTTTTTCTCGCAATACTCGTGGAAGGTCGAGAGGTTTCCCTGGCTGTCAAATCGCAGTCGAAGTTCCCATCTCTGATTACGGCCCGACGCTTCTAGTATGGTTGCGCCTGCCTCAAGATACGCCTGACCGACAGATTCGACATTATCCGGCCATACGGCCCGATAAAGCGTCTCGTCTTCAAGGATGTCAATGCGGGTAGCTTCCATGACAGATGGATCGTCCTCGAGAGCGGATTTGAACCGCTCCATATCACCACCAATAACCCAAAAATACGGGGTTAGAGTCCCACTCTCGTGCGCGACGATCCGCTCGATCTCCACAGTTATTTCCGGTACTTTGGCGAGGGCTTGCTGCATTGCCAGCGCACTGGCCGGCACAGTGAATTCCCCAAGGACGCTCATTGATATAGTCTCATGCCACTATGACACGGGAGGAATAATAAATCCGATTCTTTGACGGGGTGCTTGATAAGTCGATTCGAATTCTACCCGATGTGTTTCTGTTCTGTATACCTGCATTATTTGAGGTCCAAGTGTAGCTCTTTGAGTGCAACATACGCGCGTTGTATTCAGCACTCGGTTCCTATCAGGGCTAAAGGATTTCAACAGAGCCAAACGATTGTAATCAGAAGTTCAGTATTCGTCTCTTTGGTTAGCTATCACATCCTTAATATGAGTCTTAAGGTCTGTTCCGTTGGGCAGATTTATTGACGACCAGTAGTCGAACCGAAGAATTGGATATTTGTCGGCGACGAATAGTTCCCCATATGAAACGTCTTCGGCTGTTGTATCGTCTATCGCCGTACTCGTTACACTGGTTGTGATCGGTTCCCTTGTCGTCTCTAAACTTGATCTAAACAGCTCTGATTTTTAATGCGCTTCTCAAAGAGAAAATGGCGAGACTCTCAACTTCGAGTCGGTCGAGATACCGGCATCCCTGCTTCATACGCACAGCTGTATAGTAGTCGATGTGCTGATCATCAAACGGAACAACCCTAAAGTATAGTTCCCTAACACGATCCGCTAAGATTCTAAAATCCCGGTCGGTGTCGCATTCCGTTTAGCGGCGACCGTTTCAACAAGGTCCCAGTCCCGTTCCTCAGAGCACTATAGTCGTGGAGATCTCCGGCCCACTGTGCATATGCTTCGATTGGGTTGAGGTCGGCCTCAAACATCACAAAACAAACGTACCAGAGCAGTCCGTAACTGCTTGTCTGTGCCTTGGCTAACAGCCAACGTGAGCACCCAGTTGTGATTAGTGTCTCACACAGTCACTCAAGTCTCTCGCGTAGGGACCTACCGGATACGCACACCACACGCAAAACTATGTTGAAAGACTGATAATTGCCGCACAAGTCCACTCCTATATGACGCTTGATTATAGGACTCCGCCTAAGTCACGGGCCCCAACCTCTGGGGCTAAATGCCTCATCCCATCTATACTGGACACCATTTGCGGAAAATTTGCGGGGGTATACTACCAACAGAACCGCGTATAACAACTCTAGGCCCACTTAGTGGTCGTATAAAGCCGTTAGCTACCCTAAGATGAAAACCGGTGTTTTTGGTGTGACATTGAATGGCCGTTAAAACCAATTGGAAAATCAAATGAGAATTGGATAATCGAATGAGCGGAAAGGGGTGAATTTCTGAAAATCGGCGAATCTGAGTGAGATTGAGAAAGCAGTTGCTCGTTGCTTCAAAACAGAGTGTTAATAACTAATTGGTATTTTAAATGGTTTTTAGGTAACCGGGGGACAATAGTCGGAAAACGGCTAATGTAATTATTGAATGGATTTGTAGATTCTCGGTGACGTGAGAAAATGACTGTTTTCAGTCCTCTCCACAAAAGGATCTGAGTTATTAACTCATCGATCAATATCGTCAAGAACCAATCACTTCCCGGAACACAGACCAATTGGTAATTTAAATGGAAACCCATTATGTCGTACAGGGGAAGCGGATAATGGAACCAATTGGAATTTTCGATGAAAATTGAATTATTGGGTGACTGAATAGGCGACTCTCCTTTTTTGCAAGATCGTGAGCTCCCCACTATTTATTGTCATAATGTTTACGTTGAGAGGTTTGCTTGATCGAGCAAAAAGGAGTGTACAAACCACATTTTCCCTGTGGATATTCTTATGATTAAAATGTCATATTGGTGTTGATGTGTGGTTCCAAGTGAAATACTTCCGATAAAGATTATAACATATTCTAAAACATTTTGTGTAGAAAGTTCGAATTTATATGCGTGTGTGTTTTGTGAACGCCCTTGGTGTTAAAATGGGTGGGCCCCTCAAACGGATGTATATGTGCGATCACATGGTCTGCGGGCAGGTGAGTCGAGATGCCTGAGTGTCATAACTGTGGCGCGCACCTCACTCCGGAGTATGTTCGTGTTTTCGGTGATTCGAGCGGCTCAGTCCCGATCTGTATTCATTGTGCACCGAACGCTGAGGCGAGGGATGCCATAGCTGATAATGAGTGACGGCACCTCGAAAAAATTCAGGTTCCACGCTGATCGCTCGGCTGATCAGAATATACTGTCCTATGGCCCTCCCCAAAGTGATCAATCTGCTTGGCTTCTAAATAACAACTCCTCTGCTGGTTGCTTGTCGACAAGATTACTTGCGGGAGAATCGGGGATTGTGCATGACCAAAAGTTCAAATAGGTTATTGCACCGTGTTGAGGTAGGATGAGTCCTCCAGAGATCGCACATCTTCGGGAGGCACTCGATCAGGCGGGACACGCAATATACCTTACAGATTTTGATGGGAAGATTCGGTAGTGCATGCTTCATTTGAGGGCGTATCATAGAATAGAGCAAACGCCCTCCAGGCTATGTAGTGAACGTTCAGTACAGCGGCCAGTGTGATCTCGCTTTTCGATTCGAAACCCATTGAAGGAACGACAGAATGATTACGGTGGCGAGTCCGTCACGTCATTCGGCGGGGTCGTCTGCGTCTTCTCCAGAGGTTGGTGCGTGTAGCGGCGGGCGGAAGTGGGCTCGTGTGTGATCATTAGGATGGCAGTCCCAACGGCCTTCCCACGAGGACCCGTCTGGTACTGCTTGCTGCCATGGATGCTGAAGTTGTCTATCTAGAACATCGAATCCGGAGCGAAGTCTGCGTCACTCCGCTCGGAAAGTAGCCGAGGTCATAGTCAGCGACTACGGTGTTCAGCGTGTACGGGGGCGTGACTGTATATCCTCAAAATCGAGCGATCCGGCCGGTCCTTCAGTATCGATGGGAGCGGTCGTAGCTGGCTTGCCCGGCGTATCAGGCATCGATGTGGCCGGAAGTGCCGTCTGGGGCTGGGTAGTCATGTCGTGCTGCGTCGAGGAGAAACACGTGGATCTGGCCTCTTATTCACCAACCCACGCTAACGTTCTGAGCAGTAGTATATTCTCACAACAGATTTGTATCGTGTGTCATCAGGGAAGCCAGTATTAATTGTGCCGGGGGCTAAACAGTAGTTATGGCAACGGAATCGGCTCCGGAGTCGTTTTTCATCCACTCAGATCTGGAAATCGTCTTTGCTAATCCTGCGTTCTGTACACTCGTAGGGATAGAATCCCAACAGCAACTTATCGGCGCGTCAGTTGTCGATCTTGTCACGTCGGACTACCAGTCTTCACTCCGGGAGCAAGTGGCACGCATCGAAAATGGGGACGAACCCACTCTTGGAATAACTGCTGAGATCCAAACGTCGTCTAATCAGTCACAGCGTGCTATTCTCGTGAGTTCACTCGTTGAATGGGACGGCACGGAGCAGGTGCAAACGTCGGTGTTCCCGATTGCTGGGATGGACTCTGACAGTCGTCAACTGCTCTACAATGACGCCATGGATGAAGCACCGATCGGTATCACGATTTCGGATCCAGCTCAACCTGATAACCCTCTCGTCTATATTAACGATGGTTTCTGCGAACTCACGGGCTATCTGCGGGATGAGGTTCTCGGACAGAACTGTCGGTTTCTCCAAGGCGAAGCCACCCGTGGGGAGCCAGTGGCCCAGATGCGAGAAGCGATTGAAGCCGAAGAGCCCGTCAGCGTTGAGTTACGCAACTACCGAAAAGATGGCTCGATGTTCTGGAACCGTGTCACAATCATCCCGATTCGATCTGACTCCGGAACAGTCACAAAGTATCTCGGCTATCAGCAGGACATTACCGCCCAGAAGCGATACGAGCAGGATCTCTCGGTGTTTAAACGACAGGCCGAGCAGTCCGAGAAAGCTATCGTGATCACCGATTCGGATGGGACGATTCAGTACGTAAATCCGGCCTTTGAGCGAGTGAACGGCTACACAGCCGACGAAGCGATCGGTCGGAATCCACGGATTCTCAAGTCGGGACAGCATAGCGAGGAGTTCTATGCGGAGTTATGGGAAACGATCACCGCTGGCGATGTTTGGGAAGCAGAGCTGGTAAACAAGACAAAATACGGAGAACTCTACGAGGGAAAACACACTATTGCTCCAGTGACAAATCTGGACGGCGACATCACGCATTTTGTAGGGATCGCGGAGGATAGAACCGAGGATGTACTCACGACGCAGACGCTTGGTATCCTGAATCGTGTGATGCGACACAACTTACGTAACGCGCTCAATGTGATCGACGGGCACGCAGAGTTATTAGAAGATGAGGAACTGGATTCTGAGGCTCGACAGGCGTCGGTCGAAGCGATCCGGGATCGGGCTGCGCTGATGCGGAACGTCGCTGAGAAGACAGCGGAGATTCGGTCGATCTGGAGTCAAGCCGAAGATAGCGAAAGGTGGGAGCAACTGGATCTCGAATCAGTTTTGCAGACGTACCAGCGACAGTATCCAGATGCGGAAATTACGTGTCGGCTGGCGGATACAGAGGCTATTCAAGTTCGAAACGCAGAGCTATTCAAGAAAGCCCTTGAGGAGGCAGTCACGAATGCAATCGAACATACTGATCGGTCTCCACCTGACGTAACGATTACATTCCACCGCGACCCAGATGACGACCAGTTTCGACTGAGCGTTGCTGATAACGGCCCAGGGATTTCAGCAATCGAGCGCCAGGCAATCAAGTCAGGCGAAGAGACCCCGCTTGAACACGGTCTCGGAATTGGATTGTGGGTAATGAAGTGGGTTACCACAACACTCGGTGGTGAGTTGACGATTACCGACAACGAACCCCGGGGGAGTGTAGTAACGTTTTACCTGCCTACCGGCGATTCGAAGGCCAAATAGAGGCCTGTAAACATTGTTGGGGCCCCTGCGGGACAGGGTCCTCCCTCAAATAAGGGGAGCACCTTGTCTTGCAAATACTAAGAAATTGAACATACCCAAGTAGTCCATTACTGCTTGTCTGTACTTGGCTAATAGCTAACGTGATCGCCAAGCTGAAACCGGAGTCTCGAACAATCACTACAAGTTCCTCCCGCAGACGGACCTACCGGATACGCACACCCACATGCAAAATTATATTGACAATCTGATGAGTACAGCGCAAGCCCGCTCCTATATGGCGCTTGAATATAGGACTCCGCTCAAGTCACGGGCTACATCTTCTGGGGGCTAAATGCCCCATCCCATCTATACCGGACACCAACTGCGGAAATTTTGAGGGGGTATACTACCCGGGCAAACGGATATTACCACTTCATAATTGCCTAGAGGGTGTATAATGACTTTAGCTACCCGGGCAGCAAAAACGCCATTTTCGCGTGTCGTCGAACACCCATTGAAAACCAATTGGAAAATTAAACGAAAGTTGTAGAATCAACAGAAGTAATCGGGGTAATTTTCCGGAAAATCGGCCAATCTGAGTGAGATAGTGAGAGTGGTTTGTGGCTGCTTCAAAACGGAGTGTTAATAACTAATTGGTATTTTGAATGATTTTTAGGAAATCAAGTGACAGCAGTGAGAATATGGCTAATGTAATTATTGAATGATTTTTTGGATTCTCGGTGACGTGAGAAAACGACTGTTATCAACCCTCTCGACAAAACGATCTGAGTTATTAACTCACAGGCCAAAATAGTCAAAAATAAATTACTTCCCGGGACACAGACCAATTGGTAATTTAAACGAAAACTCCTTATGTCGCACAAGGGAAGGGGACAGTGGAACTAATTGGAATTTTCAATGGAAATTAAAATATTGGGTGACTGAATAGGAGACTATTCTTTTTTTTGCGAGATCGTGAGCTCCCCACCATATATTGTCATGATACTTATGTTGAGGTGTTTGCTTGATCGAGCTAAAAGGAGTTCACAAACCATATTTTCCCTGTGGATATTCTTATAAGTGGGTTGTTATATTGATGTTACTGTGTGGTTCCAAGTGATATATCTTCGATAAAAACCCATAATAACGGCCAAAATATTTCCCGTAGAAGGTTCACATCTATCTATATTTCTTTAATAATTTCTCCTAATAGTCTCGCCGATATTTATCCCACTTACTTACTACCAACCGCGACGAGTGACAACCTATCTGGAATCCATCAGAACCCCGGTGTAACATGCAGAGGATGAACTCAGCAGTCGGTCGGTGTTGGTTTCGAAGAGATCCAGATGAACTAACCGATCAGTAGCTGTACGGATCGATCGCTAGTCTAACTAGAAAATACGAACGATGTTCTGAGCGACGGGCAATTGATACACTACGCGTACCTCGTATTGGAAAAACTCTATACAACAGGGAAATAGTTAGTATAGGAAAACTTTAGGGGTGTTGTAGATAAGATATTGACAATTAGACTGCTAATGAGTTCTATCTTACTATCTGGGTATGTTGCCGTATTCGGAGTCTCCGCCGTGGCGTGTTTTGTGAGCTTGAGCCAGCTCCCACGAATCCAGAACACGGATGTACGAGTCGGCTTATTTAGTCTTCTCACAATCTGCGGTGTGTGGGCTGCTGCCCACGTTGGCTACCTTATTATGCCCTCAGCGATGGGGAAACTCGTATTCTACGTTGCGGGACTGATTGCTGGCATTGCTGCCGTTGGCGCGTGGCTGTATTTTTGCTCTGCATATACAGACCGCAGATATCACCGCCAACGCTCGTTTCGGTTCCTCGCTGTGATCGTCTTTACTGGGATCGTCCTGCTGAAACTGACAAACCCGGTTCATTCGCTCTATTTCACTACAGAAATCGTGTCAACGCCATTCTCCCATCTCGCAGTCGATCACGGGCTTCTCCACTGGAGTGTGATGGCACTTGCCTACGCGCTTTCATTCGTTGGGTTCTTCATGCTCTTCGAGCGGTTCGTCACCGTTGGCTTTGACACTACGCCGGTTGCTATCCTCGTTGGAATCACAGCACTTCCGGTTGTCCTGGATATTCTTGGCAATTCCAGTCCAGCCCTAGTAGATATGACGTATGAACCGATTGGCGTTGCCGTGTTCGCTGTTGGCGTGCTCTTCGTGTATCGTGACCGGTTTCAGAGACTCAATCTATCAGACGCTTCGGATCGCCCTGTGATTTTTCTCGACGAAGAGTATCATATCCGAGACTACAATCGTCGAGCACAGGAACTGTTCCCCGTCTTAGAAAATTCCATTGACAACCCCCTGTCTGATGTGTCGTCGCAGCTAGCGGATGGACTCCGATCCGAACAGCACATCATTGAATACGTGACAGACACGGAGACACGCTATTATATCGCGTCAGTAGCCCCATTTACGGCTGGAGAGACCGTAATCGGCCATATCTTCACACTTACTGATGTAACCGAGGCAGAACAGTATCGGCGTGAATTGGAACGAAAAACAACTAAATTAGAACAATTTGCAAGCGTCGTCTCGCATGATTTGCGGAATCCGTTGAGTGTCGCTCAAGGATACGCTGAATTAGCGCAAGAGGAGTCTGAGAACGCCGAGGAATACCTGGCGGAAGTCAGGAGGGCCCACACACAGATGGATGAGTTGATTTCAGATCTCCTTACGCTTGCACGGGAGGGCCAGTCAATCGAAGAGACGCATCCAACCGACGTATCCGATGTTGTCCTGCGGTGTTGGGAAGGTGTCGACACAGCCAATGCAGAACTCGTCGTTGACGCCGAGACGACAATTATGGCTGATCCTGACCGACTCGCACAGTTGTTCGAGAATTTGTTCCGGAACGCGGTTGAACACGCAGGGTCTGATGTCACAGTTACAGTCGGAATACTCTCGGACGGATTTTATGTTTCCGACGATGGGAATGGGATTGCCGAGTCAGATCATGAAGATGTGTTTGAGTATGGGTATTCAACGATGGAGGACGGAACTGGATTCGGCCTCTCGATCGTGAAAGAGATTGTTGATGGGCACGGATGGGAAATAACGCTTACAGAAAGCGTTGAAGGCGGTCTACGGTTCGAGGTTACTGACGTTGAGTTTGCTGAAGAGCTGGACTAACGGCTGACCGATCCACCCTCTTCAGTACAGCCTTTCTCACAGATACCGAGTAGGTTCCGACCTACCGTGTTACATCGTTCGCGTGTACTGGCCGATCCGGTCTGATCAAATCCGAGAATAACTCCGTGCAAGACTCGCGCTATATATAGCACGGCCTTCAGCATCTGTTTGAATTCTATCAATATCGACGTGACCGACTCGGAGCAGATATTCACCGGTAACTCTGCTTAGCGGTTACTGCCAATTTTTGGGATGGACGTTTCAGTACCCGCCTCCACCATCGAAGCAGCGCCCGCATTTACTGGCGTCCATGGCGGTATTTGACTGCTCGGTTGTGGTTGGGTGGAGATTATCATGCGATAGATGATAGTGGATTCCACAAAGAGTCTGACACTCTGACTTGCCGCCCTCATGTTTGTGGACTGTTCCTGTGACTTGGTTCATGATCACGTCCATGTGTGGTGGTGACGTGGACTGCTGGTATCACGTCACCGCTTGATACACAAAGGTATTTCACCACCTGTTAGCGCACGTAAAAATAACGGTTGACCGATACGCGTATTTTATTCAGCAGCGTCTGCAACACCTCTTCGATATCTGTCAGTAGCAACGTGCGAGACGTAGAGGATGAAATCAGCACAGGTTCGCCTGGAGAATTGCCGATAGTAATGCAACGGAACTATTTTACGATAGTGATGAATGGTTGATTCATATTAATTATGCCTCGTCAGCAGATCCATATTCTCCACGTTGACGATGAACCGAGACTCGCAGATTTGACCAAGACGTTACTCGAACGCGAGGATAACCGGTTTTCTGTCGAGACTGCAACCAGTGCTGACAAAGGGTTACAACTCTTGGCCGAGTCCGAGATAGATTGTATCGTGTCCGACTATGAGATGCCGGGAATGAACGGCATCGAGTTCCTCAAAAGCGTCACCGAGGATTATCCCAACCTACCATTCATCTTGTATACCGGCAAGGGATCCGAAGAAGTAGCCAGTGATGCTATCAGTGCGGGAGTTACTGATTATCTCCAGAAAAAGAGCGGTACCGATAACTACGCCCTTTTAACAAATCGAATAGTCAACGCGGTCAATAGCCGACGGCGCGAGCAAAAAATACAAATCCTACAAACATTCGAAAACGAACTCACAGAACTTGCCATAGATTTTCTTCGAACCAAAGAGCGTGACATTGATACTCTCATTGACGGTACACTGGAGAAAATTGGAACGCTTGTCGATGCGGATCGGACCTACGTTTTTGATATACACCATGAGGATGAAACGATCAGCAATACGTATGAATGGTGTGCAGGGGGTGTCGATCCACAGATCCACATGCTCCAAGACATTCCGCAGGATGCCGTTCCCTGGTGGATACAGAAGTTGGAGAATTTTGAGAATATAACCGTTCCGAACGTTTCCAAACTACCGCCAGAAGCTGAAGCCGAACAAGAGATCCTGGAAGAGCAAAATATCAAGTCATTAATTGTCACTCCAATGATTTCGAACGACGAACTTGTCGGTTTCATCGGATTTGACTGGGTTCAGGAGCAAGAAGCATGGTCGGATGAGTTCATCAACATCCTGCGGATGGTCGGCGAACTCATAATGACTGCGCGCAAACGTAAAGAGCGCGAGCAGGAGTTAGAGACGCTGAAAAGCCAGTACGAGACACTGGCTGAGAACTTCCCCGGTGGTGCGGTATTCCTCATCGACACGAATCTAAAATACGTACGCGCCGGTGGCGAAGAACTGAGCAACGTAGACCTGTCTCCCGATGATATCGAGGGCGCGAAACCGCACGACCTGTTTCCCGATGAACTCAGCGATGAACTTTGCCACTACTACAAGGAAGCGCTGGATGGTAACGCCAACACGTTCGAACAGGTATACGGGAGCGATCGATACCGGATTCAAACGGTTCCCGTTCGGACTGACGGTGTGGAAATCGACCATGTGATTGCAGTCTCACAGAACGTCACTGAGTGCGTAGAGGACAAACAGAATCTCCAAGCCCTGTTCGAGAGCTCTCCTGATATGATCGATATTCATACTAATGAGGGGACTATCGTCGATGTGAACCAGCAGTTCTGCGAGGCGTTCAACCAGCCAAAGGACGAACTCGTCGGGCAGAAAGTTTGGGAGATTGATCAGAATGTCGATCCAGAAGAATTGCAGGCCGCTTGGGATGAAATGGACGTTGGAGACCGGACAAAAATCGAAACGGAATTCGAGACCACTGACGGTACACTGTTTCCTGTCGAAGTTCATCTCACTCGGCTCCCTGTGGAAGATGGTAGCCGGTTTATGGTCGTCTCGCGGGACATTACTGAACGAAAGCAGCGGATGGAAGAAATCGAGACGCTCAAGGAACGTCTCGAACTCGCAATCGAAGGAGCGAATCTCGGCGTGTGGGATTGGGATATGAGGACCGATGAAGTAGAGTTCAACGACCAGTGGGCCGAGATGCTCGGCTACACGCTTGAGGAACTCGAACCTCACCTCCGTACGTGGGAGACACGCGTTCATCCGGAAGATATCGATGAAGTTAGAGCTGCACTTGATACGCATATCCAGCAGAACACGGATTACTACGACACCGAACACCGAATGCGAACTGCTGATGGTGAGTGGAAGTGGATTCGGGATCTCGGTAAAATCGTTGACCGAGATGAAGACGGAGAGCCAATCCGTGCTGTCGGGATCCACCTCGATATCGACGAGTCCAAACAGTACCAACAGGAACTCGAACAGAAAACTGAGGAGCTAGAAGAGTTGACAACCCGTCTTGAAGAGCAGTATCTGACCTTGTTTGAGGAGGCTCCCGTGATGGCGGTCGTCACACGAACAGAGAACGGCCGACCAATTATCGAGGACTGCAATAACCAGTTCGCAGAAACGCTTGGATTCGAAACAGAGGCACTCATCGGAACCGACCTCACGGAATACTACACGCCTGCCTCGCGGGAGGCACTGATCGAAGATGGTGGATACGAACGATCTTTGAAGGATGAATTCACCAGAGAGTCCCGAGAGTTAGTAGCTGCTGACGGGGAGATCGTGGAGACCGTGTTGCGGGCAGTCCCACGAAAGGATCCAGCCGGCGCGGTCGTTGGCACGATGGCGATGTACCTCGACATTACGGAGCGCGAAGAAGTAAAGCGAGCTAACGAGCGGCTTGAGGAGTTTGCTAGCATAGTCTCACACGATCTTCGGAACCCGCTGAACGTTGCTTCAGGGCATCTTGAATTAGCGCGTGAGGACTGTGAGAGCCCAGACCTAGAGGCTGTTGAGCAGGCGCACGACCGGATGGATTCTCTCATTGAGGATCTACTTACGCTGGCCCGTGAGGGAGACGGTGCGACTAATACGAAAGCAGTCGATCTCAAAGCCGTCGTTGCAGAGTGTTGGGAAACCGTTGAAACAGCCGAAGCCTCGCTTAGTGTCGAAACTGATCAGACGATAGTGGCTGATGAACGTCGGCTCAAACAACTATTTGAGAATCTCATTCGAAATGCGGTCGAGCATGGTGGTAGTGCTGTGACCGTAACGGTCGGCGGACTAGAGGACGGCTTCTACATTGAGGACAATGGGCCAGGGATTCCGGAAGACGACGATGAAACCGTGTTTGAGGTGGGATATTCAACGAATTCCGAGGGTACCGGATTTGGACTGAGTATCGTGCAACAAATTGTTGAGGCCCACGATTGGAACATACGCGTTACTACTCGCTCGGGTGGTGGCGCGCGCTTCGAGATCGCGGGTGTTGAGTTCATTACCGAATAATTGGCTCTGTTGAAATCCGATTAGTTCGATACCCTTACCGCTGAAACAGCTGTTGGGCAGGACTGGAAACTGTGCGGTGAGTTCAATAGTGAGATGCTGGAAGAAGCAAGTCATTATCAAATAAAACAAACGCCAAAACGCGTATCAGAACCGAAAACAGGGGTGTCCACAGTTGGGCTCACACCGGTACAAATCTATATCATCGGTCTTTGAATTCCACTGTGTGACCATTGTTCAGGAGTGCTTCAACAAGGTCGTCGTCGGGTCTGATTTTGAATTCTTTGAACGAGTTCTCCGGGGTTTCTGTCGAATACAGCTCTGAGTCGATATTCTCTGGAATCTCGTTCTGATGGGTATCCTCTTGAACGATAACCAGTTGACTGGGAACTTGTTTGGAGCTGTTACTTTCCGTCATCTGGATATATTCCGTTTAAACTATTAGATTATTTGCCTTCCGATTCCTATTTCCGTTGAGGTGGCTATTTGGTGAGGTTGATCTCCGTGAAGGGAATCTGGTAGTGACTGGAGAAGTTTTCCCTTGTTCATAATCGGGACACACTTCGGATTAGTGGCCCAAGCCAGTAAATTGAGGGAATGATGGTTGTGTGACTCTATAAAACCTATATAAGTTGTCACAACCCGAGTGCTAAATATAGAGGTTCTACTCAGCAGTCAGTCGGTGTTGATTTCGTATATTCCCAGGTGAATCAACCGGTCGGTATATGTGTGTACTTAGCGGTGTGACTCAATCTCGATCACAGGATTTCCATGCTCGTCGGCATCGATAGTGACCGTTGTTGTATCTGCCTCAAACCGGAGGGTCATGTTCAGGTGTTCGTCTTGAAATAACCCATCAAGCGCGTCAGGGTTGATATCATTGTTTATTATCCAATCCTGTTCAAGCACTCCCTCGTTATGTGCCAGCGCAACTGCGCTCACAACAGCCATACTCAACGATTCGCCTTCGTTCGGCTCATAGCGAAAATTCTCAGCCACGTTAGTCAATTCAGGTGCAGACATAATAGCCGTTGGCACCACCACTTCTCTAACCGATAACTCACGTACCCGATTGCGTGTACGATTCCGGTTTCCGAACGGGGGGATCGCAGAAACTCAGCTATCCACTGCTCATTATTGATTCTGCGCCAAAGGCGAGTAATCACCCTCTTTGGCAAGAATCCACATCGTTTCGAGCTCTTCGTCGGTAGCATCCGATGGATAAAGTATGCACTCGTTGGTCGAGCTTAGATTATCTATTATAATCGCACTTAGTTCACCACGGTCAGATACTCTTTCACCAGTGAAAATCATATTTCGGAAGGAAGTGTGTAGTCTGGTGGTGGATGTGTTTGAACGCATTGTTCGAAACCGTTCAGTAGCAGGTCAATTGCGTTCTTGTGTCCGTCCTTCTGGCGATGGATATGGGACGGGCGAATCGGTTGTGCATCGTAGGGCTCAAATGCACCGTATGGCACGTTATCCTCCTGTTCGAGGTACTGACGCATTTCGAGCAGTAGCGCGTGAAGGTAGATGAGTTCTTGGATCCTCACAGTATGAGATGCCACACCATCTCCCATAACTATTGTTGCAGTATAACCTGCATAGTGATTTTTTCAATAGGATTTGTGGCGACAATATCGGCGACGCTCTCCGTTTCGCAGTCTCTTATTGCATGGAGATCTCTTGGTGGCTCCGATAACTCCCTGCCCTGTAACCAACGCAAAAAAGGCAATTGTCGCTCTGCCGAATACAGACACAACATCATAGACTGGATGATCTGCAAATATCGTTCTCACTGAAACGTGTAGCAAGCAATTTCAACTGAGCCACACTCGGTGCACTTATTTGTATCTGAATCACCTGTTGCACCACAGTTCCGACACTCATAGAGGGTTTCACCGTTGCCATTACCTGCTTGGCGGATGATTTTGAGCAACCCCATTGAGTTGTTTATTCCACAGCAATACCCATTAAGGTTCGTGAATAAACCAACCCCCAATTAAACGCGGGTTCTATTCGTTCCATCACCTCTATCGACTAATCCAACAGATCTGATCTGAATCCGTTACCTGTGCAAGACTCGCGCTATACCTCTTGCATACCAGTATAGATACTATTCCATCTGTCAACGTCCTCACCGAACAGTTCGCAGGTTCCTTCTGACGGCTGATCCACCGAAGATCGGATACAAAAATGAAGGAAGAAAACATATCGTTCACGGGTGACAGCGATATTTGGATCTCCGACAGTTTATCTCCAGACACAGAATAGCCACTATACAGGCTAATAATGAATGATTCCCGGGTATTGGCGGCAGCGCGACCCCGGGATACGGCACCTTTGTTTAACGAGCGTTTTACGCTGTTAATTAGATGACGCGGTTCTGCAGGTAATCGAGGTGTTTCGCGTTGTAGACGATCTTGACTTCCTCGGCGTCGGGGCTGCCGATACAGGTCAGGCGAACGCCTTTCTCTTCGACTTCCTCGTCGCTGAGGATCTGCTGCATGTCCATGTCGATTTCGCCTTCGAAGACGATCGCTGCGCAGTTCGCACAGGCACCGGCGCGACACGAGAAGGGCCAGTCGTAGCCCTGCGCCTCGGCGGCTTCGAGAATGTACTCGCCTTCGTTCACTTCGAGGGAGCCGTAGTCCTCGGCGTCGAGGCCAGCGTCGGCAGCCTGATCGAAGAGGTCGTCGTCGTCCATGTCCCAGCCCTGGTCGTCCAGCACTTCGTAATTGAGGTATTCTACAGTGGGCATCAGGCTGACATTCGCGGTCCTAACGGTTAGAAGTTATTGTTTTCCGCCGCCGACCGAACGTCCGGAAATAGCCCGCAAGAATACGGTAACACCCCATACACGAGTCGGTAGATTTTAAAAAGGGAACACCGGTACGAACCGGAAGACGAGATACGCACCGATCGTCGAAATGGCGGGGACGAGGTTCTGGAGCAAAATCACTCGACCGGTCGTTCCAGGATCGAACAGATCGCCCGCGCTCGGGATGTCCTCGGGCTCTTCCTCGCCGATATCGGGCAGTTCCTCGCCCTCTTTATCGGCTGACAGCGCTCCCACGGAGACGGTCGCCTCTTTTTCCCCCCGGACCCCTTCCCGGACGCCGACCGTCCGGGTCGCACGCCCCCAGCCGAGTCCCACGATGCCCATCGTCGCGATGACGACGAAACTCGCGGGGATACCTAGCGCCGACAGCGCGACGACGATGAAGGAACTGACGGTCGCAATGACGATCGCGGCCGTCAGCGGGAGATGGGTGATATCGTTGCCCAGTGTCTCCATCGTCCGGCGACCGATCGTGAACGCACCGATCCCGACTGCAACGCTGCCGATAATGATCCCTGTGTTCATCTCTAGATCACCGCTGCCGACCAGCGGAGCGATCGCGTTGGCGATGTTACTCGTCCCCGAGCTAAACGCCATCAGACAGCCGATCGCGATGACGATCCCGGCACCGAACAGCTCGCGTCTCGTGGACTCCTCGCTGATTGTCACCCGTGGGATCCGTCTCGAGGTGTCGATAATAAACAACTCGTTGTCGCTGCGCTGGATGTTGATCCAGGCGTTAATCCGCGGGTAGAAGTACCGACCGATCACTCCACAGACCCAGAAGCCGATCAGCGGTGCGACCAGCCACCAGGTAACGATCGTCCCGAGTTCCGCCCAGTTGAGCGTGCCACTCGCCGACCCCAGCGCCGCGATCGCGCCGACGGTCGTCATCGACGTCGACGCGGGGACGCCGAAGAAGTTCCCGATAAACAGCGCGAACCCGATAAAGAACAGCACGGTAATACTGGTTTGCAGGGTGAACACGCCCGGATCGATCAGCCCTTCACTCAGCGTGTCGACGACCTCTCGACCGATCGTGAACGCGCCGACGAAGAAGAATACGGACATAAAGGCCGCCGCCGCGGTCTTCGTAATGACGTCGGCACCGACTGCCGGTCCGAACGCCGGGCCGGTCGTCGCTCCCCCGATATTGTAGCCGACGAAGATCGCTACGACGAGTCCGATCAGTAGTAGCGGTTCGATCACGAATATCTAGATAGTAACTACCGACTTAACGCGTTGGATATCGGCCTAACGCCGATGCGGCTTCCCGGCCCAACTACCGAACGAGTACCACGGGAACCGTCGCCCGCTTCGATACCGTTTCGGCGACGTTCCCGACGAGAAACCGATGTGACACGCGGCTCCAGTCCGCCCCGTGAGCGCCGAGCACGATCGTGTCATACTTTTCCGCCCGGTTGAGGATGTTTTTGGCTGGATGCCCGATCCCGACTACCGTTTCGATATTCCGATCCCGGTCGTTTGCGAGCCTGTTCGCTCGTTCGAAGACCGGTTCAGCGCGTTCCGCAGCGGCTTTCTCGATATCGTCTTCCAGTGCCAGTGCCGTGGCATCTCCCATCATCATCGACGGTACGCCGACGACGTGGAGAACGGTTATTTCGGCGTCTGGGTAGTTCTCAAACGCGTATTTGAGTGCATCTTCGGCGTGTTCAGAGTCGTCCATCGGGACGAGAACTCGTGAGACCATAGGATGGGCTACGACGGGGACTTACCTAAGGCTCCGGTCTAGACGACGCCCGGAAAGAGCACGAAGAAGCCGTAGGCAAGTCCGGTCGACATCGACGGGCCGATAATCCACATCGAGATGTATTTAATGATGGCTCGTGGGTTGAATAGATCGCCAGCGTTGAGAACTTCGTCCGGCTCCGCCTCGCCGATCGGTGCAGACTTGTTGCGCGGCTGATCGGCAGTAATCGCTCCGGGTGCTATTTCTTGATCTCCCACGTCACGGCGCACTGCGTCGCTGACCGTTATCGGCCGAGTCGCGCGCCCCCAGCCGATGCCGACGATGGTCATGACCGTCGCCATCACGAGGCTGATTGGAATCCCGAGCCAGGACAGCACTGTCGTGATTGTCGATGCTGTCAACATGACAAACAGAGCGGCGAGTAACGGGATATCGCTCAGTTCGCCGCCGACCGACTCCATTGTTCGGCGAGCGATCGTGAACGCACCGATGCCGATCGCCAGCGTGGCGATGATGATGGCAGTGTCGTCGGTGAGGCCGCCAGCCGTCCCCACGAGCGGTGCTGCGGCGTTCGGAACGTTACTCGCTCCTGCGCTAAACGCCATGTAACATGCGATAACGAAGACGACAGCCGTACTCACAACCTCCGACCGCGTCGTGTTCGGTCCGAGGGTTGGTTTCGGAACGGATCCTCTTCGGTCGAACACGAGGAGCGGTCCAGCCGATTTCTCGATATCGACCCGCTGATTGATCGCTGGATACAGATATCGCCCGATAACACCGCCGATCCAGAACCCGATGATCGGCGTCACAAACCACCACGAGATAATCTCGGCGATCAGCGCGTAGTTGAGCGTATTTGTTGCGAGCCCGAGTCCCGCGATCGCACCGACGGTCGTCATGGAGGTTGGGACGGGAACGCCGAAGACGTTCGCCACGAGGATCCCAAGGCCGATAAAAAAGAGGATCGCGACACCTGCGGCCAGTGGAATGCCGCCTTCGAGCGTGATGATTCCCTCACTCAGCGTTCCAAGAACGTTACGGCCAACTGTCCACCCACCGAGGAAGACGAAAAACGTCATGAGTACCGCAGCGGTCGCTTTACTTACTACTCCGGCACCGACGGGCGGCCCCCACGCGATCCCCGTCGAGGAACCGCCGATGTTGAAGCCGACGAATATAGAAGCGACGACTCCGATCAGCAGAATCGTTTCTACCATTGACAAAACATACGAGAAAGATATGGAAATATGTATCGTAGTGTACTGATACCGTCGCGAGTGCCGGTCCCGACTGTGGACCTCCCTCATACTCTGACGTTGCTGCCCTTTCTCGCTTCGGTGGGTTTAGGCGCTCCCCGGTCTACCCCCCACGTATGAGTGCATTTCCCGAGTTCGAGGTCGTCCCCGCGGTCGACCTGCAGGACGGCGAGGTCGTCCAGCTGGTACAGGGCGAGCGCGGCACCGAGAAACGCTATGGTGATCCTGTCGAGGCTGCCGAGCGCTGGATCGATCAGGGCGCGGCGACGCTCCACCTCGTCGATCTGGACGGCGCGTTCGAGGGCGAGCGCGCGAACGCCGACGCCGTCGAGCGGATCGTCGAAGCCACGGACGTCTCCCTGCAACTGGGCGGCGGGATTCGCACCGCCGCCGACGCAGCGGACCTGCTGGATCGGGGAATCGACCGGGTCATCATGGGAACTGCCGCGGTGAACGACCCCGACCTCGTCGCCGAGATCAGCGCGGACTACCCCGGGAGCGTCGTCGTGAGCCTCGACGCGAAAGACGGCGAAGTCGTCGTCGAGGGCTGGACCGAAGGGACGGGAATCAACCCTGCGGAGGCCGCCGCCCGGTACGAGGAACTGGGGGCGGGGGCGATCCTCTTTACCGACGTCGACGTCGAGGGGCGGCTCGAGGGCGTCCAGACCGAGCCGGTCAGGAAGGTGGTGGAGGCGGTCGACATCCCCGTGATCGCCAGCGGCGGCGTCGCCTCCATCGACGACATCCGCGACCTGCGCGCTGCGGGCGCGAGCGCTGTGGTCGTCGGGAGCGCGCTGTACGAAGGGGAGTTCACGCTCGAAGAGGCGCGAGCGGCCCTGGAGTAAGGGGTCGGCGAACAAATTAAGTCGATTCCGTGATAGGTAGGGACGATGACCCGTCTAGACCGACGGCCCTCCAGTTGGTCGAGTAGCGTCTCGCTGGCAATGGCGTACGTCGTTCGCGGCCCCTACGTCGGGCTCTTTTTCGTCCTGCTCGCCGGCTGGGCGTTCCAGTGGTTCGGGACGATGATGATCGCGGGTGGAACAGCGCTCCCCGAGGCACTGTTCGGTGCTGCGCTCGTGGTAGCCGGGGGATTTTTGCTCTTTGCCGCGCTCGTCGCCACCGCGTATACGGTCGTCCGGGACGCCGTCGCCGCCGCAGAGACACAGGAACCATAGTGGTCGGGTGCGTTGTCGTCGGTATGACCGACCGCGCCGCGGCAGTTACCCGCGAGACGGCCGAGACCGAGATCGACGTCACCGTCGAGATCGACGGAGACGGCGACGCCGCCGTCGACACCGGAATCGGCTTCTTCGATCACATGCTCGAATCGTTCGCCAAACACGGCCTCTTCGATCTGACGGTCGAGTGTGACGGCGATCTGGAGATCGACGACCACCACACCGTCGAGGACGTCGCCATCGTGCTCGGCGAGGCGTTCGAGGAGGCGCTCGGCGACAAGCGCGGGATCGTCCGCTACGCCGACCGAACGGTGCCCCTCGACGAGGCCGTCGCCGGGGTCGTCGTCGACGTGAGCGGTCGCCCGCTCTTCCGATTCGAGGGCGAGTTCTCGCAGGCCTCGGTGGGCGGGATGACCAGCCACATGGCGAAACACTTCCTGCGCTCGTTGTCGATGAACGCCGGGCTCACCCTCCACGCCGAGGTGACTGGGGAGAACGCCCACCACGAGATCGAGGCACTGTTCAAGGCGACGGCACGCGCGCTCGACGACGCGACTCGGATCGACGAGCGACGGAGCGACACGCCGAGCACGAAAGGCGAACTCTAGTCCACTACCTAGAAGTGTCGGCCCCGCTACCCTGAAAACAAGGATGTTCGACGAGATCATGGAGAAGTTCGAGGGGAGCCCGTCACAGCAGGCGGTGATCCGCTTGCTGTTGGAACGTGGCTTCTCGGTCAACGACGATGGCCGTGTCGTCTCTGGCGGGATCGAGATTCCGAACACCGGGATCGCCCGCGAGATTGATGTCGATCGCCGGGTCGTCGATTCGACGACCGACGCCATACTCGCAGACGAAGAGCTCACGCGGATCTTTCAGAACATCTCGCAGGTCCCCAGCCTGATGGATCTCGCCCCCGTTCTCGATCTCACCGTCCTATCGATAGAGGTCACCGACGCCGAACAGGAAGGAATCGTCGCCAGAGTGACCGGCCTGCTCGCCGAGGAAGGCGTGTCGATCCGCCAGACGATCAGCGAGGATCCCGAGTTCACCGACGAGCCACGGCTCTACATCGTCACCGATCAGGAGTTGCCCGGCTCTCTGATCAATGACCTCTCCGATCTCTCTTTTGTCCGCTCGATCGAACTGAAATGAGCCCGCGGGAAACCGATGGGCTATTACTGATATAGCGACGAGTTCGGGTATGGACGAGAGCGTCACGGGCACACTGGAGTTCGCCGCGGTACAGCTGGCGGCGGTCGTCGCCGGACTCCACCTGTACTGGGGGCTCCCCAGACTCGTCACGGCGGCACGGATCGATCAGCCGATCTACTGGGATCCGCGTCCGTTGTTATTTGTCGCCTCCGGGATCGGTATTCTCCTCGCCCTCCTGCTGGTCCGCCAGCAAGTTCTTTCGCGTATTCGGGCGTACGTCCTCGGCATCGGGATGATGCTGACCTACATCTTCGGCTGGGCGTACTGGCATCTCGGTGGGCACATGGCAGTCGTTCCCTGGGTCGAGGATGCACATGCTCATTCCCACGGCGGCAACCCACTGATCCTTCTCGGTGAGCACCTCGTCGCATCACCGATCGACGGGATCTCGAAGACCGCAGAGCTGCTGTTGCTCGCCGTTCTTGGACTCCTCCTGTACGCCGAGTATTCGGTCGATGACGGCGCTGCTCGCTCACAATCGACTGACAGTTCCGCGGACAACGACTGAGCCGACGATGGACGCCTACCGTACTGTCGACGAGCGTGCGACAGCGCGGTTCGAGGTGATGGGCTCGGAGTTTATCGGGCACGTTGCCCCGGTCGAAACCACAGAGCACGCCGAGACGTTTGTCGACGCGATCGAGAGCGAGTACGACGACGCGACGCACAACGTCCCGGCCTACCGGGTCCGGGCGGATCCGTTCCGCGAGTGGTCGAGCGACGACGGCGAACCCGCGGGATCGGCCGGGAAGCCCGCCTTGAACGTGCTTCAACAGGAAGATATCGAGAACGTAGTTGTCGTCGTGACACGGTACTACGGTGGGACGAACCTCGGCGTTGGGGGACTCGCTCGCGCGTACTCACGGGCCGTCAAGGAAGCACTCGACGAGGCGGGCGTCGTCGAAGAACAGCCACACGAGCGCGTCTCGATCACGGTTGACTACGACGACTCCGGGACAGTTCGGGGCGTCCTCGACAGCGCGGGCGTCGAGTTCGAGGCTGAGTACGAAGCAGACGTCACCTTCGACGTTCGCGTCCCTGTCGAGACTGCCGCCGATCTTCGTGACCGGCTCCGGAGTGCGACCAGCGGGCGAGCCGAGATCCAATAGCTCCGTTTCGCTAGCGGTATTCTGCAGGGTTACAGCTACTCCCTCTCGCGGTTTTCGATCCGAAGCGAAGGGGTCGTTCTCGTGGGTCGATTTCGGCGCGGCAGCACTCAGTCGACGATGATTTCGTCGTCGGAAAGCGGGTCGTCGTCGCGTTCCATCTCCGCGCGGTAGCGACCGATCCAGTCGGCAAAACAGGGCGGACAGAGCCGCTGGGTATCGACCTGCGAACGGTCGACGGTAAGCCGGACCGTCCGCGCGAGCGGATCGGAGACGGGGTCGCTACAGGAGTCACACGGATCTGACATCTACTCGGACGTGTGTGCCTCTCCCACAAAATTCTAGTGGTCGTCTCTTACCGGCTTACTGCGTGCGGAAGGCGCGGTCACCGGCGTCGCCGAGGCCGGGGACGATGAACCCGTCCTCGTCGAGATGGTCGTCGATCGCGACGGTCAGAAGATCGACCTCGTCGAACTCGTCGCCGACGCGCAGGAGGCCGTCCGGCGCGCTTACGGCGGAGAGAACGATAAAGCGCTCGGGTTCGGGGGCGTTCTCGAGGACGTGATCCAGCACGGTACACATCGTCGACCCGGTCGCGAGCATCGGGTCGGCGACGATGACGGTATCGTCTTCGGTGATCTCCGGTAGTTTCACGTAATCGACGGTGATCGGGAACGAACCGTCCTCCTTGCGTGCGGTCTCGTCGCGGCTGGCGCTGATAACGCCCTGACGCGCTCGCGGGAACGCCTTCAGAAGCCCCTCGACGAAGGGCGTCGCCGCGCGCAGGACGTTGATTATGACGACGTCGTCGAGTCCTTTTACGCGCTCGCCCATCGTCTCCTCCAGGGGGGTCTCGATCGTGACGTACTCGGTCTCCATCCGCCCGTCGATGATCTCGTAGCCACAGATCCGGCCGAGCTTGACGAGCCCCTTCCGGAAGGCGACCTGCTCGGTCTCGACGTCCCGGATCTTCGAAAGCGTGTCCTTTGCGAGCGCGTGCGTGACGACATGTGCCTCGTCTCGGTCTTCGATGGTCATGTTCGCCAATCGAGCACCCGGCGAGTATAAGCTATCGATCTGCCTGCGTCGCCGCCGGCCTGAGCCGCCGTCTTGGGGGACTGTCGTTTCGTCGACGCCAGTTCCGGAACCGTCCTCGCCGATCACCGCGGCTTTGTGCCCACGGTGAGTAGGTCCGACGATGACAGAGGATCTGTTCTCCCCCCTCGCACTGCGCGGGACGGAGATCCCAAACCGCGTAATGGTCTCGCCGATGTGTCAGTACTCCTGCGAGGAGCGGGACGGACTCGCGACCGACTGGCACCGAACCCACCTGGGCGCGCGTGCGGTCGGCGGCGCGGGCGTTGTGATGACTGAGGCTACTGCGATCGAACCCCGAGGCCGGATCTCCCCCGAGGATCTGGGGATCTGGAGCGCCGAGCACGCCGAGGCGCTCGCACCGATCACCGAGTTCATCCGCTCGCAGGGAAGCGTCCCGGCGACCCAGCTCGCCCACGCCGGTCGGAAAGCGAGTACACGAAGACCGTGGGAGGGGGGAGGTCCGCTCCAGCCCGACGAGGGGGGCTGGGACGCCGTCGCGCCGAGCGCGATCCCCTATCCGGGTCACGAGTCGCCGGTCGACGTCACGGCGCTCTCGTCGGCTGAAGTTACGGAGATGGTCGACACGTTCGCACAGGCTGCCGAGTACGCGCTCGACGCCGGCTTCGAGATCGCGGAGCTCCACGCGGCCCACGGCTACCTGCTCCACGAGTTCCTCTCACCGGTCGCCAACGGTCGGGACGACGAGTACGGTGGAAGCTTCGAGAACCGGATCCGGTTCCTCCTCGAAGTCACCGACGCGGTACGGGCTGTGTGGCCCAACGAGTACCCGCTGTTCGTCCGGATCTCGGGGACTGACTGGCTGCCCGACCGCGAGTCGTGGACCGTCGAGCAGTCCGCCCGACTCGCGGATCGGCTTGCGGCGGCTGGCGTCGATCTGGTCGACGTCTCCAGCGGGGGCATCCACCCCGATCAGCAGCTCCCGCCGTCCGGCCCGAACTACCAGGTGCCGCTCGCCGAGCACGTCCGCGAGCATACGAGCGAAGCTATCGGAATCGGTGCTGTCGGCGGCATCACGACGGCCGAGCAGGCGGACGCGCTGATCCGCAACGATCGGGCTGACCTCGCGATCGTCGGCCGCGAGTTCCTTCGCGATCCGCAGTTCCCGCTCCGGGCTGCCCGCGAACTCGACGCGCTGGACCGTGTTGACGTCCCGCCGCAGTACGAACGGGCGTTCTGAGTCCGGCCGGACCGTCTGCACGGTACATGTGGATACTTGTCAGCACGCTCCCGAACCGAACTGCCTTTGTCGGCGGCACCTCTTTATCAACTATGGGATTTGGTAGCTACGACGAGTCCGAACAACAGGATCAGAACGTGGAAACCGACGACGACGAGGCCGTCACCGTCCACGAGAACGACCACGATGGGGCTGTCAGTTTCGATACCGACGAGTCGACCGAGGATCTGGTCGGCCGACTCGACGAGATGCGAGACGACGACGAGGAGTAAGGCGATTCGGTTCGGCTACTGTCGTACCACGGAGTGTAGGGATAAAGCGTATATAGACGCCTGTTTTAGCGGTTACTCACACGGCCATGGAAGAGAGCATCTCGGGATTCAAGATCCGAGGGACGTGGGGAGATATCGTGGAACACGGTGAGCGGATCTCACGCGCGCTACGTGACGTGAAAGTCCATCGTGGCGACGAGTACAACGAGGCGTTCGAGGAGTGGGACGAGTGGCGGCCCAAATCCCACGAGCGGATCGAGGAAGACGTCAGCAAGAAGACCGCCGACCAGGCGAGCGTCGCCGAGGGGAAAGGCGAGCAGGCGGGTAAAAACCCCGACGAGGATATCAAAACGGCTGGCGAGAAACTCAGCGAGTCCTACGAGAAACTCGACGAGGACGACGCTGAGGGCGCGGTCGGCAAGTGGGGTGAGTCCATCGACTACGTCGCACGGGCGGCCGACTCGGCCGGACGAAAAGCCCTTCGCAAAGTCGAAGACACCGTCTATCAACAGGTGATGACGCAACTGGCTCCGTATTACTTCGACAACGCATTAATCAGCGCGAACCTCCAGCAATCGACCAACGGCAACGAGGAGGAGTTCATCTTCGAGGTCAACGTCAACGACGACGGGCTGAAAGACGACGTCTCCCAACGGCTCGCGGAGTACGAGGACACGATCGATCGCTGGCATATCGACACGGAAAAGGAGACAACAGTCGCAGAGGCGGTCGAGGGCGTCGAGCCGCCCGAGAACGACGTTGATGGACGCTCCAAGTCGACGAAGAACTGAGCGCGCGCGAGCGTACCCGATCCGTTCGATACTATTTTGAAATCCCATATATCGGCCTAATAGGCCGTCTAACGACTGATTTTAGCATATTACGGTTACCGTTCTGATCTCGCAGTGATCGGTGGGTCGTTGCTGGTCGACCGGTTCCGGTTCGACAGCCGGTGGTCATTCGTCCAAAAGTTATACACAGAGTGTTGACGACCGGGGATTTTACAACCTTATATGAATATAACCAACCCTTATTTTTGTGCTATTCAAATCCTTTGTGGGAAATTTGTTAGTATGTAAACGCAAACCCTTATATTGGGTTGTTTCAATACGATCAATCGCAATGGCAGTCATGAACGTGCGAAATAAGTTGGAATCGCTGGACGAACAGTCACTGATGTTCCGTAAGCCTGTGGACGACTCCACGGTGGTCGTATGGTAGACCCAGTTATCCTGGAAGTCAGTGTCGCGGATCTGGAACAGCTCGCGACCGGCGTCAACATGGTCTGGGCGCTCACGGTCACGTTCCTGATCTTCTTCATGCACGCTGGCTTCGCGATGCTGGAATCCGGGCAGGTGCGCTCGAAGAACGTCGCAAACCAGTTGACGAAGAACATGCTGACCTGGGCAATCGGGATTGCAGTGTTCTTCGTGGTCGGACTCGGGATCGCGAATAACGTCGGTTCGTTGCTCGGCGGCGGCGAGTCGAGTGCCTTGACGATGTTCGGGGCCGACTCCAGCTTCGGTCTCGTGAACGTCCTGTTCAGCGCGGTGTTCGCGATGACCGCCGCGACGATCGTTTCAGGTGCAGTCGCCGGACGTGCGAAACTCCGAGCATACCTGACTTACACCTTCCTGCTGGCGGCGATCATCTACCCCGTGGCCGCGGGACTGGTCTGGTACGCACCAGGCGGGACGCCACTCCTGACTGACCTCGGCTTTGCCGACTTCGCGGGCGGTATGGTCGTCCACGGACTCGGCGGCGTCGCCGGACTCACTGCAGCGTGGGTGCTCGGTGGCCGGATGGACAAGTACAACGAGGACGGCAGCACCAACATCATCCCCGGTCACTCGATGACCTTCGCCGTACTGGGGACGCTGATCCTCTGTTTCGGCTGGTTCGGCTTCAACGTCGGTACGGCCGCGACGGTCCTTACTGTCGAGGAAGGCGTGGTTCAACTCGCTGCCTTCGAGATAGTCGGCCGCGTCGCAATCGTGACGGCGCTGGGCATGGGTGTCGGCGGAATCGGTGCGGCGGCCGCCGCGCTGTACATGACCGGCAAAGTCGATACGCTGTACGTCGCAAACGGGATGCTGGCCGGGCTGGTCGGTGTCACCGGTCCGACGGATCTGATCACGCCGATGGGTGCGATCGCGATCGGCTTCCTCGCCGGCGCACAGCTCCCCCTGGTGTTCAAGTTCGTCGAACAGACGCTCAAGATCGACGACGTCTGTGCAGTCTTCCCGGTCCACGGGAGCGCCGGGATGCTCGGTCTGATCGTCTACCCGCTGTGGTCCGTCGAGGGAACGGCGATCGGCGGCGGGCTCATCGCTGGCGGAATCCTGTCGATCGATGCGGCGGCGTTCGGTCCACAGATCCTCGGCGTCGCGGTGCTGACGATCTGGACCGTCGTCTCTACGGCGGCTGTCTGGGGTGCACTCAAAGCAGCGGGTCAGGCACGTGTCACGCCCGAACACGAGCGTGACGGCCTCGACGTCTCCGAACACGGCGTCGACACCTACCCCGAGTTCGGCGGTCCCGACGTTGCCACGGATGGTGGTGAGATCGTAGAGCGATCCTCGTCGGAGCTCCGCTCCGACGGTGGTGTCGACACCGAGTCCTACGAGATCCGCACCGACGGTGGCGAGGTCGAAACGGACGACTCGATCAAGATGATTATGGCGGTCGTTCGACCCGACCGACTCGGCGCAATCAAAAAGCAGCTCGCGGAAGTCGGTGCCCCGTCGCTGACGGTGACGAACGTCTCCGGTCGCGGCAGCCAGCCCGCAAAGAAGGGTCAGTGGCGCGGCGAGGAGTACACGGTCGATCTCCACCAGAAGGTCAAGATCGAGACGGTCGTCGCGGAGGTCCCCGCGGAGGATGTCGTCGAGGCGATCCGTGAGGGTGCCAACACCGGCGAGCCCGGTGACGGCAAGATCTTCGTGATGGACGTCGAGGATGCGGTGCAGGTACGAACTGGCAAAACCGGACCCGACGCGGTGTAGGGGCAACTGGAGTACTGAGTGTGTCCAGGGCGGACGCGACTGGTTGGCGCGTCCGTCCGATCGGACGAGTGATCGTCCACCCCTCCGGGGCTCGCTGGCAGGTGGCTCCTGCCGCGAGCCCCTCTTTTCTTTCGAACGGCGTGTTCCGGCCCGTTTCCGCGAATCTCTTGGTCCCTCAGCTCACTTCGAAAACTGTAGTGTTACACTTCGAAATCCATAGCCATTCACTTCGAAAACTGTAGTGTGATCAGAGCGGGAGGACGAACGCCGGCAGTACGAACATGGCACCGACCGCGAGCACAGCAACGCCGACCCCGAGCCGCCAGAGCCCACCCTGTGCGAACCGCCACGCAGTGGCACGCTCGTCGGTGTCGGAGACGACGAACGTCGGGATGGCGTCGCCGTCACCGATCACTGCGTCGACGACCGAACTCCCCCAGCCCGCCGATGGGCCACGCGTCGCTTGCCCGTAGACGTAGACCGTCTCGCCGACATCAAGGCGACGCTCCGTAAAGCGCTGTTTGTTTCCCGTGTTCACTTCAGTGACGAGGAGGTTCACCGTCCCGTCCTGTTTATCGACGCCCTCGGTCGCTTCGACGTATCGTTCCAGTCTGTCAGGCAACTCCTTGCCGGGCTTGACGGTGATCGAGTCACCGTCGAGGCGGATGTCCGCTCCCTGTGGATTGACGCGCACGCGTCCCGTTCCGTCGTCGACGAGGAAATCGACGCCGCCCTGTCCCTCGTCGAGGGTCTGCCAGCTCGAAGAGTTCCCCGACGATCGCCACTCCTCGACCTCGTACGTGTAGGCGAGACACTCGGTGCCGGTAAAGGGGGCTGTGACGGTCCCGTGGTCGTCGTCGGGGACCGCCGTTCCCTCGACCTCGACCGGCCCGCGATGGCCGTTGACCGACCGGATGTCGAGCGGGTCGTTTCGGAGAATGTGATACGTGGTTCGCAGCCTGCGGCCGCCGCCGAGCAGGAAGTAGCCCGCTACGCCGGCGACGCCGAACAGGAGGGCGAGTTCGACAAGCATCACCGGCTATTGTCGGCTTGGCATCAAATCGTTTCCGTTGCGCGCGATGATGTCGTCGCTGTGGTGTGTCTGCCGTCGCACGACGCGCCCGAGCGGGACGGCTCGACGCCGCGATGCCGGTACTCACTTTACCGGCGCGTCCCAACCCGCGGGCATGAACCACGACCGCTCTCGCGAACTATACGACCGAGCACTGTCGTCGATTCCGGGCGGCGTCAACTCCTCGGTGCGCGCGATCCGACCGTACCCCTTCTTCGTCGAGCGAGGCGACGGCGGCCACGTCATCGACGCCGACGGGAACCGGTATCTCGACTTCGTCAACGGCTACGGCCCCCTGCTCTACGGGCACGACCTTCCACAACCGGTCCAGAGCGCCGCTCAGTCGGCGGTCAGCAAGGGGCCGATGTACGGCGCGCCGACGGAGATCGAGGTCGATCTCGCGGAGTTCGTTTCCCGGCACGTCCCGAGCGTCGAGATGATCCGGTTTGTCAACTCCGGCACGGAGGCGACTGTCTCCGCGGTCCGGCTCGCCCGCGGGTACACCGGCCGCGACAAGATCGTCGTCATGCAGGGCGGCTACCACGGCGCACAGGAGTCGACGCTGGTCGAGGGCGAGGACGGCCACGTCCACCCGAGCAGTCCGGGGATCCCCGAGGAGTTCGCCCGGCACACGATCCCGGTGCCGTTCAACGACGTCGACGCCGTGCAGGACGTCTTCGCGGCCCACGGCGACGAGATCGCCGCGGTGCTCACCGAGCCGATCCTCGGCAACAAGGGGATCGTCCACCCGGTTGATGGCTACCACGAGACGCTCCGGGATCTCACGGAGGACCACGACGCCCTCCTGATCTTCGACGAGGTCATCACCGGCTTCCGCGTCGGCGGGCTCCAGTGCGCGCAGGGCAAGTTCGGCGTCACGCCCGACGTGACGACCTTCGGCAAGATCGTCGGCGGCGGCTTCCCGGTCGGCGCGATCGGCGGCAAAGCCGAGATCATCGAGCAGTTCACGCCCGCGGGCGAGGTGTTCCAGTCGGGCACCTTCTCGGGTCACCCCGTCACGATGGCGGCGGGCTACGAGTCCCTGAAATACGCCGCCGAGAACGACGTCTACGAGCACGTCAACGCGCTGGGCGAACAGCTCCGCGAGGGGCTGACCGAGATCGTCGCCGACCGCGCGCCGAGTTACACCGTCGCCGGGACCGACAGCATGTTCAAAGTCCTGTTCACCCGCGAGGGGCCCGACTCCACTGAAGGTCAGTGCGAGGCTGGCTGTCGCCAGCGGTCCGACTGCCCGCGCTACGAGCACTGCCCGAAAAACGGCGCGGACGTCGCCGACTGCGAGGACGAGCGCTGGGAGCGGCTGTTCTGGCCCGCGATGAAAGAACAGGGGATCTTCCTGACGCCCAACCAGTACGAGTCCCAGTTCGTCAGCTACGCGCATACCGAAGAGGACGTCGAGACGCTCCTAGAGGCGTACGAGGCGGCGCTGTGACTCCTTCGAGCTCAGCCATCGCCAGTCTCGCGCTTTATTGCTACTTCTGCCGGTCGGAGCCGGCGCTGGTCACCGATTCACTGGTACCCTTCTGACGTTTTGATTTGAGTCTCCTAATGACCAACTGCTGATAAACAATTACAAAGGAAAGGGCCATCATCCCGATCGCCATTATTGGGGCCTCTATGATGGAGAGCCGGTCGTAGAATCCACTGAAGTAAGCCGCGAATCCAGCCACGACGAGGACGAGTGGTACAACCGTTAGAACGATTCTGCGTCTTGATATATTTTACTAATTGTATAGATTGAATTTGAATACTGTGATCCGGTGTTTGGATACAGTTGACTGCTTTCGATCTGAAATCTGTTCACTATAACTGGTCCGAGCGAGCAACGTTCCCGGACTGTCCCTTTCAGCGTCCCCGCCACCGCAACACCCGTACGACTCCCTCAAACAGCACGATCAGTCCGAGTGCAGTCACGATAGGTAACAGGCCGGTCGGATCCGGTGCCAACAGCAAACTGCCAAAAAAGAATACGGCCCACGCGACGTATCGACGTCCTGCCAACCGTTGCCAGAGACGCCCGGTGTCGTCCGATTCGAGAGATTTGCCGGAGTGAGCTCGATCAGCCACACGAACTACCTGCGATCCCACGATAATAAACCTCGGTCCCGGAAGCGTTTATTTTCCGGCGGCTGTTGGTCTCAGTATGGGACTGCTCAAACACCTCGCGAACGGCATCATCTCGGTCATCATCAGCGTCGGAATCACGGTCGCACTCGCGGACGAAGAGGACGGCCCGTGGGGGATCGGCGAGGTCGCGCTCTCGGTCGCGATCACCGCATTCCTCTCGGGCTTTTTCACGAGCTACTTCGCCAAGTGAGCTGTTCGGCTGCGTCGCCATCCAAAGAACGTGCTTTTCACCGTGGCAGATAGAGAGCAGGGTATGAGCAATCGCGATACGATACGGCTGGCGACGCGGCATTCGGATCTTGCGCTCCGCCAGGCGGCGACGGTGAAGGAGGCCCTCGAAAGCCGTCGACAGGACGTCGAACTGGTGGAGGTGGAGACGACGGGTGATCGGATCCGCGACGAGTTGATCCATCGGCTGGGCAAGACCGGTGCGTTCGTCCGCAGCCTTGACGAGAAGGTTATCGATGGCGACGTCGACGCCGCGGTCCACTCGATGAAGGACATGCCGACAGACCAGCCAGAGGAACTGATCGTCTCGGGTATCCCCGAGCGCGGCCCGCCGGGCGACGTGCTCGTCACACCCGAGGGAACGGGGCTGGACGACCTGCCCGAGGGCGCGACCGTCGGCACGTCGAGCCTGCGCCGACAGGCACAGCTCCTCGACGCGCGCCCTGACCTCACCGTCGAGCCGCTCCGGGGCAACGTCGACACGCGCGTCGAGAAACTGCTCGCACCGGGCCTGCAGGCCGAACACGAGGCCCGGACTGAAGCCGAAAAAGAGCGCAAGGGGAACGCGGGCAACGACGAGTACGAACACCCCTACGATCGGGACGTCGAGGAGTGGTTCTCGGATCTCGCCGAAATAGAGCGTCGCTCGATGGAGCGGCAGGTCGAGACGGAGTACGACGCTATCGTCCTCGCCGAGGCTGGACTCGAACGGAGCGGGCTGCTCCACCGCATCGAGTACGAGCGACTGCCGACGACCGACTTTGTCCCCTCTCCGGGCCAGGGCGCGCTCGCGGTGACGAGTCTGGACGACGCGGTCGGCGAACGGATCCATACCGCGCTCGACAACCCACGGACGCGCGTCGAGACGACGGTCGAACGGACGATCCTCGCAGAACTCGGCGGCGGCTGTGTCGCACCGATCGGCGTCTACGCCGTCGTTCAGGGCGAGCACGTCAACGCGACCGTCCAGGTGTACAGCCGCGATGGCGGCGAGACCGTGGCGACGAGTCGCGATCTGTCGGTCGAACGGCACGTCCGCGACGCGCGAGCGTTCGCCCAGGACCTGGCCGAGCGTGGCGCGGCCGAACTGATTGAGGATGCAAAGCGCGAGGAGAGTGAGGGAGAAGCAAAGCGGGTGGAGCGTGACGAGGAATGAGTGAGGAGGACTCCCCGGATCCGGACGATGCGGTCGGCAAAGTGTATCTCGTCGGCAGCGGCCCCGGCGATCCGGACCTCCTCACGGTGAAAGCCAGACGCCTGCTTGATGAGGCCGATGTCGTGCTCCACGACAAACTCCCCGGCCCGGATATCATCGACTCGATCCCCGAGGAGAAACGCGAGGACGTGGGCAAACGAGCAGGTGGAGAGTGGACGCCACAGGAGTACACGAACCGGCGGCTGGTCGAGACCGCCGAGGCGGGCAACACCGTCGTGCGCCTGAAAGGCGGCGACCCGTTCGTCTTCGGCCGCGGCGGCGAGGAGATGGAACACCTCGCCGAGCACGGGATCCCATTCGAAGTCGTCCCCGGCATCACGTCGGCGCTTGCGGGCGGCGCAGTCGCCGGGATCCCGGCTACACACCGCGATTACACCTCCAGTATCTCCTTTGTCACCGGTCACGAGGATCCGACCAAGGAGGAGTCGGCGATCGACTGGCAGGCGCTTGCCGACACCGGCGGCACGCTCGTCGTCCTGATGGGCGTCGGTAAACTGCCGCTGTACACCGACGCACTGCTGGACGCTGGCAAAGATCCCGAGACGCCAGTTGCACTGGTCGAACGCGCGACGTGGCCCGACCAGCGCGTCGTGACGGGCACACTCTCCACGATCGTCGACGTCCGGGACGAGTACGATATCGAGCCACCTGCGATCACGATCATCGGCGAGGTCGCGGCGACACGCGAGCGGGTGATCGAGTATCTCGAAAACGAACAGGGTGGGGACGATGCCGCGTGACACCACCGTCGCCGTCTTCCGGCCCGACGACGAGCGCCTCGACGACGCCGCCGAGTTGATCGAATCGCTGGGCGCGACGCCGGTTCCCGACGCGATGCTGGCCGTCAAACCCACCGACGCGACGCCCCGAACCGACGCCGACCTCGTCGTCCTGACGAGCAAGACCGGCGTCGAACTCGCCGCCGCGGCGGGCTGGGAACCCGCCGACGCGACGGTTGCGGCGATCGGCGAGAGCACCGCAGCGGCGCTTCGCGATGCCGGCTACACGGTCGATATCGTCCCCGAAGAGTACACCTCGACGGGGCTGGTCGATGCGCTCGCCGGGGACGCGGCCGGCAAGCGTATCGAGGTCGCACGGAGCGACCACGGCAGCGACGTGCTCACAGATGGGCTCGACGAAGCGGGCGCGTACGTGCACGAGACGATCCTGTACCGGCTCGTGCGACCCGATGGTGCTGGCGAGTCGGCCGCACTCGCCGCCGAGGGCGAACTGGACGCTGCGGCGTTTACCTCGTCGCTGACGGTGGCTCACTTCGTCGAAGCCGCAGAAGAGCGCGGCATCAGGGAGGCGGCGATCGAGGGGCTGAACGACGCTGTCGTCGGCGTCATCGGCCCGCCGACCCGCGAGACCGCCGCGGAGTACGGGATCGACGTCGACGTGGTCCCCGACCGGGCGGATTTCGAGGAACTGGCCTGTGACGTCGTCGAGGCGGCCGCGCCGACGCACTTCCAGTGACGGGTCCGGAGCGGATAATACTCATTTGAATCGGGATTAATTTATGTGTTGGGGGAGGGGTTCTTCTAGTATCCATGCGTTTCCGCCGAACGTTTCTCGCCACACTCGCGGCCGGGACGAGCAGTCTCGCCGGCTGTGTGAGCACTGGCGATGATGACGGGCCGGAACACGCCGAACCAGAGCGGGAACTGTGGTCGTTTCAGGCAGACGGGCGAGTCTCGACGACGCCGGCAGTCGTCGACGGGCGCGTGTACGTCGGGAGCAACGACACCAACATCTACGCGCTGGACGCCGCCGACGGCGAGGAACACTGGCATTTCGAGACCGGTGGCGAAGTCTGGTCGGATCCGGTGATCGAAGGCGACACGCTGTACGCAGGAAGTCGCGATTCTCGCATCTATGGGCTCGCTCTCGACGGTACCGAGCGGTGGACGTACGAAACCGAAGGCTCCGTATGGGCATCGCCAGCGGTGAGAGACGGCCGTATATTCGTCGGTAGCGGTGACATCCTGTACGTACTCGCAACCGACGTCGGTGAGAGAGAGTGGGACCTCGCTACCGGTGGTTCGATACTGTCGGCTCCGACGATCACAGACGATCGGGTCTACGTCGGGAGTAACGACTCTTACCTGTACGCGGTAGACCGTGCCGACCGCGACCTCGCGTGGCGCTACGAGACCGGGGAACACGTCTCGACGACTCCAGCACTGCACGAGGAACTCCTGCTTTTCGGGTCGACGGATAGACGCTTCTACGGAGTCGACCGTCGGACGGGTTCGGAACTCTGGAGTTACGGAACCGATGGTGGTATCTCATCCTCACCGACAGTACACCGCGGAAGTGTCTACTTCGGCAACTGGCGAATGCGGGTACACGCTCTCGATGTCGGGACGGGTGACCAGGAGTGGCGAGTCACACTCAACGGCCGGATCAACGGCTCGCCGACGATCATTGATGACGTGCTTTACATCGGGGATTCGTCGGGGATCGTCCACGCACTTGATCCTGATACCGGCGAGACGCACTGGCAGTTCGAGACGGGCAACGCGGTCAATGCCTCGCCGACGATTGTGGACGATGTCGCCTACATCGCGAGCAACGACGGACACGTCTACGCGCTTGATATCACGTAGGGACCGGCAGGAATGGTCCTCGCTACTCCGGACAGTTGGCGCTCTCTCGCATAGAAAGTACGGGACGAAAATCCACGACGTTGGAGTAGCTACGAACTGTCGTTTTCGATAGATTCCACCACTTTGGCAACCTGCCGCTCGGTTTCGAACGGCTCCAGCGCGGTCTCGATGTCGACCGCGAGCCGATACGCCGGGTTGCCCTTCCCGACCGGCGATCGGTCGTCGATCCGGGTTTGCTCGGCGTATGCCGTCTTGGAGAGGTCCTTGAGCCGCCGAACGACCTCCTCGTTGGAGATGTCTGCCGATAGATCGCCGAAGTTCCGTTTGCAGGCTGCAGACACGTCTTCTGCGTGAGCGGGCGTCTCCTCTTCTTCGTCGAGCCAGACCAGCGCGAGCAATGTTAGCCGCCCGGTTACGTCCGAAATTGGGGCCGATTCCATACGACGTTCCTGCATGATCGTACGTGTTGTTCAGGGTGACATATAGTTGTCGGGCGTGGTATGCAAACGCCAGTTGGATGTGGAGAACTACATTCCCGGAGATGACTGGTGTTTCGTGCGTACGATTTCAAGAGTTGTCGTCGCTGAGATGTGTTGATTCGAGCTCGCTGAACCCATTTTTGAGGTTCTTATTACGGATCGCTGTTTCAAGATCAGATCTAATGAGATCATTGCATGCTTCAACGAATTCGTTATCGCTTCTTCGTCCATGAACGGTGTATCGTCGGTCTCTATCAGTCTTAATTCCTATAACAATAACATCGTGACTTTCGCGTCTGAAGTATTCAACCGTCGTGGTAAATCCACCCAGGATCAAGAAACCCATGATGAGGGTGATACTATTGACTTCGGGATTTGTTATTTGGCCGGCAAAGAACATCATATAGGAGAGTATCACTAAGCCGGCAGTAGTAGCTGCGAAGAACCAGCCCAGGAATCTGTTCCTGGTGAGTGTTGTATCCCGGTTAATCGTAATACTGGTAACTTCGTCCGCCGGGATCGAAAATGATGGCCAGGTAGACGGATCTTCTGGACTGTACGTGATATGTGTGTCATCCCCGGCGAAGATTCCAGAATTCTCCCCATCAATGACGTATTCATCGATGTACCCTAGAGCTTCGAAGTCCATTGTTGAAAAGTATCTGAACTAGGTATGTTTGTTTATTGTGAATAAGCGTATTCGTTTAGGAAAATATAGCTGTCGGCGAGCTTACTGGGTGACCGTAGTATCATTATACCATTGTTTAATAGTAGTATACTTACCAGTTCAGTTCTTGTGCCGTGATAATGGATACACGCAGGCGTGCTGTGGTGCTCACCGCCTCCGTTTTCGTGGCGGTCGCAGTCGGTGTCTCGTTTCTCCCGGCCGCGCTCGGCGGCGTTGTCGGTGCTGACGCGTATTCCGACAGCACTGTCGAGTTCGACGACAACTCGCAGTTGCTCGATGAGACGAGCAGCCAGTCTGAGGGAGCATCGGTCGCTGAACCGCTCGACTCGGCAACCGGTGAGACGACGGTAATCGTACAACTGGCAGAGCCAGCTGGCTCTCTCGGTGAGACACCCGAGCAATCAGTTGCAACGCTCAAAGGCCATGCCGAACTGTCACAGGAGCCGGTCGTCAGGTTCGCGGACGCTCACGAGGGCGTCACCGTCGAACGGCAGTTCTGGATCACGAACGCCGTACTCCTGACCGTCGACACAGATCGCGTCCCGCTTGCGGAAGTCGCCGCAGTCGACGGCGTCACCGCTGTCGAGGAGAACAGCCAGGTCCGGGCGCTCGACGCACAGGCGTCCAGTCCGGACACGTCGTTGCTCTCTCCATCCGACTCGCTCACCCAGCAGGGCATGTCCAGCACCGACGCGACGTACGGGCTCGATATGATCAACGCGCCCGAGACCTGGCAGGAGTTCGGCACGCAGGGAGAGGGCGTCCGAGTTGCTGTACTCGATACGGGCATCGATGCCGAGCATCCGGACATCGATCTCCACACCGACGATCCGAACGATCCGACGTATCCCGGTGGCTGGGCGGAGTTCGATACTAGCGGGAACCAGATCGAGGGTTCGGAGCCCTACGACGTAGAATCACACGGTACTCACGTCTCTGGTACAGTGGGCGGGGGTGACGCGAGTGGCACGCATATTGGTGTTTCCCCCGGCGTCGAACTCACGCACGGCGGCGTGTTGATGGAGTGCATCGAAGACGACGGGGACGAATTCTGTGGAACCGGAACCCGGGCACAGGTCCTCGGCGGGATGGAATGGGCGGTCGACAATGACGCGGATATCATGAGTCTAAGTCTCGGTGCTAGCGAGTACGACGACGAGTACGCAACCGAAGTTAGAAACGCCGAAGCTGCCGGCGTCCTTGTTGTTGCAGCGTCGGGGAACGATGGTGAAGAAACCAGTAATTCGCCGGGTAACACGTACGAATCGTTTAGCGTCGGTGCAGTCGATTGGGACGAAGAAGTCGCGTCGTTCTCCAGTGGAGAGGTCGTCTCGAAGGACGATTTCGACGATCCGCCGGCCGATTGGCCTGACGTGTGGATTGTGCCGGATGTGACGGCTCCCGGGGTGTACACAGAGAGCACCGTACCGGGCGGGGACTACGAACCGAAATCCGGGACCAGCATGGCCACGCCCCACGTTTCGGGTACGGCCGCGCTGATGCTCTCGACGAACCCGGACCTGACGCCCGAGGAGACTAGACAGGTGCTCGCCGACACGGCGCGGAAACCTGCTGGCGAACCCGTGGAGCAAGACACGAGATACGGGAACGGGATCATCGACGCCCATGGGGCGACAAGCGCGGTCTCCGCTCAAGGTGTTCAGGGTACCGTCATCGGGGAGTCAACTGGCGAGGGTATCGACGGCGTCACCGTCACACTCTCCAATGATGACGGGGAGATCACCACTACGACAACTGACGAACACGGTGAATACTGGATCGAGCACGAGGAGTCCGGCACGTTCCAGCTGGCGATCGACGCCGGGTTCTCCAGCGAGACGACCGACACCGAGATCGGTAGCATCGTGGAGACGGTCGACGTCACGCTCGACGACACCGTCACCGTCGACGGGACGGTCACAGAGGACGTCACTGGCGAACCCGTCCAGAATGCGACCGTCACAGTCGCCGCCAACGACGACGAAACGACCGTCGACACCGACGAACACGGCGAGTACTCGGTCGGTGCCGTCTTCACCGCAGCGACGACCGACGCGACCGTCGACGTTGCGGCAAGCGGGTTCGAACCGGATAGCGACGACGCTTCGATCGCCGACACGTCCGCCGTGACGGTCGATCGGGTGCTGGTCGGGACTGCAAGCCTCACTGGGACGGTTACCGAGGCCGGTACCGATATCCCGATAGAGGGTGGCACAGTCACGGTCGAACGGGATGGCACGACGTACGAAACGGAGACCGATTCGGCGGGTACCTACGAGTTCGCTGCCCTGAAAGGTGCTGACGAGTACGATATCTCGATCACGGCATCAGGATTCACCGAGACGACCGATTGGGGTGTCGAAGTCGCTGATGGAGCCGACGAGACCGCCGACTACGCGCTAACTGGCAACGCCAGCCTCAGCGGGACCGTTACCGAGGCCGGGACGGACGCCACAATCGAAGGTGCGACGGTCACAGCGGAACGAAATGACGTTTCATACGAAACGGAGACCGATTCGGCGGGCACCTACGAGTTCACTGCACTGAAAGGCGCCGACGAGTACGACATCGCTGTCAGTGCGACCGGGTTCGAGGACGAGACCGAGACCGGAGTCGAAATCGCTGATGAAGTCGCCGAGACTGCCGACTACGCGCTAACTGGCAACGCCAGTCTGAGCGGTACCATCACCGAGGCAGGGACGGAAGCACCGATCGAAGACGCGACGATCATAGCAGAGCGAAACGGTATCTCCTACGAGACAACGACCGACGAGAACGGCGAGTACACGTTCGAGGCACTGAAAGGCGACGACGAGTACGGTATCTCGGTCGCTGCGGCAGGGTTCGAAGGGGAGTCCGATACCGGAGTCCAGATCGATGAAGGAGAGAACATGGCCGCCTACGAGCTGACTGGGACTGCCAGTCTCACCGGGACCGTTACAGACACCGATACGAATCCGATCGACAGCGTGACGATCACGGCCGAACGCGACGGGGTCACGTACGAGGCCATAACCAATCAGGACGGCGAGTACACGATCGAGGCGTTGAAAGGCGACGACGAGTACACCGTGACCGCCGCGAAACCGGGGTACGCGACGAACGCCACGGACCGGTCGATCGCCGACAGCGACGTCGCGGTGATGAATTTCGAGCTAACATCTGGCGGCACGGTCACTGGCACCGTCACGGCGTCGGATAGTGCCGAATCGCTCCCGGGCGTGCTGATCGAACACGACGCGGACAGCACGGTTCCGCCGGTCGAAACGGACGACTGCGGGACGTACTCGATCCGGCTTCCGGAGGGAGAGCAGTCGATTACCGCGTCGCTCGAGAACTTCGAGCCCCGCACCGAAATGGTAGATATTAGCGTTGGCGAGGCCACCGAGCGAGACTTCGCACTCGACCCGAAACCCGCCTCCGTCTCGGGAACCGTGACGGACATCGAGACCGACGATCCGCTGGAAGGGACGATCGTTTCGCTCTCCTCGGAGGGTGAAACCTACTCGGTCGAGACCGACGAGGACGGCGCGTACCAGCTCCAGCAGATCCCACGTGGCGAGTACGAGCTTTCGGTGAGTCATCCCGACTACGAGGAGGTCGATTCGAGTAGCCTGAGTCTGGCCGCCAACGCGGATAAAACGGGAGTCGATGTCGCGCTCACACCGAAACCGGGCGTGATCGAAGGTCAGATCATAGATGGCGCGGGCGAGCCCCTGGCGAATGCCACGGCACAGGTTACCGGCGAGGAGATGATTGCTCTCGACGCAAAGACGGATGCCGACGGGACCTACTCGTTTGCTGTCCCACGCGGCGAGTACACCGCCAAGACGACGAAACAGGCCTACGAGAGCGACACGACAACACTGACCGTCGGCCCCAACGAAACCGTCGCCCACGATGTCACGATCGTCCAGTTGCCGGTGTACTTCGACGTGATCGGGTTCGAGGCTCCGGATGCCGTCGAGCAGGGAGACACGATCGACATCGCGGCCGACGTCGACAACCTGGGTGCGGAGACCGGAACGATGAACGTCGAGTACCGGTTCGACGGGGAGACCGTCGACACGACGGAGCTGACGCTCGACGCGGGCGCGAAGGAGACCACCGCGCTCTCCTATGCGATCCCCGACGACACAGAAACCGGCGAGTACGACCACGGTGTCCACGCGAACACCAGCGCAACCGGGACGATCACCGTCCAAGAGGCCGAGGAAGACACCAGTGGCGGCGGTGGAGGTGGCGGTGGCGCGTTCGGACCGCCCGATTTCCAGGTGACGATCACCGACACGAACTCGCCGGTCGATGCGGGAGAGCGACTCGATGTCTCTGTCACGCTCCGAAACGAGGGCGACCGCTCGGACACCCAGTCGATCGAACTCGTCTACCGTGGTGAGGTAGTCGATAGTTCCGAACAGCGTGTTGCTGGTGGCCAGCAACGGTTCCTCACGCTTGCTGCTGACACGTCTGCTGAAGACATCGGCGAACAGGAAATCACGGTCCGGAGCGCGGACAGCGAGGACTCGACGACCGTGGTTATCGACGGCGACGAACCGGCCGGGGAGGCAGAGCCGTCGGACGATGGTGACGACGACAGCACCCCACCAGATTCCGACGACGGCGATGAAGATGAACCGACCGATGAGGAGGAGTCCGCGAATGGCGACGATGGCACCACTGACGACGTGGAATCAGAACCCGGTGACGAGGGTACGGACGACGAGTCACTCCCCGGCTTCGGACCGCTCGCTGGAGTGCTTGCGGTACTGTTAACAGTCGTGTTGCTGGCGCGTCGGTAGGCGTAGACCCGCAAGTTTAACCCTCATTCCGCACAACTCTCTCCCGACCAGATGGACGCTCCGATTCCAGAACTCGCCGAGCGCGCCGCCGAGTGTGCCCAGCGACTGCGCGACGCAGACGGCGTCGTCCTCGCCTCCCACATCGACGCGGACGGCCTTACCAGTGCCGCCATCGCAGCGAGCGCGCTCGAACGTGCCGGTATCCCCTTCGAGACGGTGTTCAGCAAACAGCTCGATGAGGGCGAGATCGCAGGAATCGCGAACATGGATCGGGACATCGTCCTCTTCACTGACTTCGGGAGCGGACAGCTCGATATCATCGCAGCACACGAGCAGGCGGGCGATTTTACGCCGGTGATCGCGGACCACCACCAGCCTGCCGACGCCGAGACGGCGTACCACCTGAACCCGCTGCTGTTCGGGATCAACGGCGCGTCCGAACTCTCGGGTGCGGGCGCGAGCTACGTCCTCGCCAGGGCGCTCGAACCAGACGACGGCGACAACCGTGATCTCGCCGCGCTCGCCATCGTCGGCGCGGTCGGCGACATGCAGGCCAGTGGGGGCGAGCTCGTCGGCGCAAACCGAAGCATCGTCGAGGAAGGGGTTGCGGCTGGCGTGCTCGACGAGGGTACCGACCTCTCGCTGTACGGCAAACAGACCCGCCCGCTCCCCAAACTCATAGAGTACTCGACAGATGTCTATATCCCCGGCATTAGCAACGACGAGCGCGGCGCGATGGGCTTTCTCGACGATCTCGACCTCAATCTCAAAGCCGACGGCGACTGGCGGCGGTGGGTCGACCTGACCGACGACGAACGCCAGATCGTCGCCAGTGCGCTCGTCCAGCGCGCAGTATCGAGAGGCGTCCCGGCGGACAAGATCGACGGCCTCGTCGGCACGACCTACTCGCTCACTGCGGAACCGGAAGGAACCGAACTACGGGACGCAAGCGAGTTCTCTACGCTGCTGAACGCGACCGCCCGCTACGAGCGCGCGGACGTGGGCCTCGCCGTCTGTCTCGGGGATCGTGGGGACGCGCTCGACCGGGCACGTCAGCTTCTGCGAGATCACCGGCGAAACCTCTCGGAGGGGATCGAGTGGGTCACCTCGGAAGGCGTCACGCGTGAGGAGCACGTCCAGTGGTTCCACGCCGAGGACCGCATTCGCGAGACGATCGTCGGCATCGTCGCCGGGATGGCGGTTGGTGCTGACGGCGTCGACCGCGGCACGCCGATCATCGCCTTTGCACATAAAAACGACGAGGAGGTGAAAGTCTCGTCGAGGGGCACGCACTCGCTCGTCCGGGAGGGACTCGATCTCTCGGCGGTGATGGGTGAGGCCTCACGTGCAGTTGGTGGCGATGGTGGCGGACACGACGTCGCCGCGGGGGCGACCGTCCCGGCAGGGACCGAAGCGGAGTTTATTGAGCTGGCTGACGAGATCGTCGGCCAGCAACTCTCCTGACCACTCCCGCTGGCGTTACTCAGCTGGGCAGGTATCGATCCCCAGGAGTTTGTTCACCGTGCACCGTTGTGTGAGCGCGCTCGCGAGGAGTCCCGCTCCAAATAGTAGCGCTCCGAGCCCGTTCTGTTTCGATCTGTGTGAGAGTGCTACGACCCCAGCGAGTAACAGCACGGCTCCACCGACGAACCGGACTGTGCGGTCGGTACCGCCGACGTTCTTCTCGAACATATCCGACGTTAGGAACGGATCTGCTTGAGCGTGACGCCACACTACCCGGAGTTTATATACGTTCGAGGGGCCAGGACCGCCATGCGCTGACCCGCCGACACGGCGCTGGCCGAGGCCGGTGTGCGACACGCCGCGTCGTGGACGTTCCCGTCGCCTGTTTGCTAACCTCATAGCCCGTCTGGCACGACCCCCAGCCGCAGGGTTCAAACTCGCTGCTCACCTAGCCCGCGCTGATGGACGCGTCCACGGTACGTGAGCGTGCTACGGATCTCCCCACCGAGCCCGGCGTCTACCAGTTCCTCGCCGACGAGCAGGTGCTCTACGTCGGGAAGGCGGTGGACATCCGTGCCCGGGTCCGCTCGTACGCCGACCCCAGAAGTCGGCGGATCGCGCGGATGGTCCGACGAGCCGACGCGATCGACGTTGCGGTAACCGACACCGAAACCCAGGCACTGTTGCTGGAGGCGAACATGATCAAGCGCCACCAGCCCCGGTACAACGTCCGGCTGAAAGACGACAAGTCCTACCCGCTGGTCCAGCTTACCGACCACCCGGTCCCGCGGATCGAGATCACGCGGGATCCGGACGAGGGTGCGACCGTGTATGGCCCGTACACGAGTCGCTCCCGCCTCGAAACAGTCGTCAAAGCACTCCGAGAAATCTACGGACTGCGCGGCTGCTCGGATCACAAGTACGCGAACCGGGACCGTCCCTGTCTCGACTACGAAGTCGGCATCTGTACCGCGCCGTGTACCGGCGAAATAAGCGAGGCGGCGTACGCGGAAGACGTCACCGCGGCACAGCGATTCTTCGAGGGAGAGATCGGCGTCCTCGCGACTTCCCTCAGCCGATCGATGGAGCAGGCCGCGGAGAGTCAGGAGTTCGAGCGGGCGGCCAACCTCCGCGACCGGCTGGAGACCGTCGAGGCGTTCCACGGCGACAGCGGCGATGCCGTCGCCACCGGGGACTCCGACGGCGAACGACTGCTGGACGTGCTTGGTGTCGCCATCGAAGGCGAGGAGGCGACCGTCGCCCGGCTCCACAGCGACGGCGGCCAGCTCGTCGACCGGGACCGTCACACCCTCGCTGCACCCGACAGTGGCCCGGATCAGATCGCCCGGGTCCTATCGGCGTTCGTCCCACAGTACTACGCCGAGCGGGAGCTTCCGGACGCGCTCGTGCTCCCGGAGCATCTCGACGACGAGGAGCTGGAATCGTGGCTCGACACCGAAGGCGTTGCGGTTCGCGTTCCGGGTGCCGGACGGGAAGCGACGCTCGTCGATCTGGCGCTCAAAAACGCCCGTCGCGGCACCGACAGTCGGGACGAGGTCGGAGCCCTCGCGGCGGCGCTGGACATCGAGCGCCCGACACGGATCGAGGGGTTCGACGTGAGTCACGCCCAGGGAAGCCAGGCGGTCGGGAGCAACGTCACGTTCGTCGACGGCTCCCGCGAGAGCAGCGACTACCGCCGCAAGAGACTGGGGGGCGGAAACGACGACTACGCGAATATGCGTTCGCTGGTCGAGTGGCGGGCCAGCCGTGCAATCGAGGGGCGTGACGACAGACTCGATCCAGATTTGCTGGTGATCGATGGCGGCGAGGGCCAGCTCTCGGCGGCACGGGAGGCGCTCGATGCGGTCGGCTGGGACGTTCCAGCGATCGCCCTCGCGAAAGACGAGGAGCTCGTAATAACGCCAGAGCGGACCTACGACTGGTCCGACGATGCCCTACAACTCCATCTCCTCCAGCGCGTCCGTGACGAGGCACATCGGTTCGCCCTCCAGTACCACCAGACGCTGCGGGACGACGTCTCGACGGCGCTCGATGGGATCGATGGGGTCGGCCCGGAGACGCGCAAACGGCTGCTGGGTCGGTTCGGCAGCGTCGAGGGGGTGCGGGAGGCCTCGATCGAGGAGCTCACAGCGGTCGACGGCATCGGCCAGAAGACTGCCGAGACGCTCGTCGAGGCGCTGTAGTTTACTGGGTTCCGTCGGGGTCGAACAGCGCGTCGTGGTCGTCGTGCGTCGGTGCCATTGTGAATGTTACAATATTGTCAGCGTGATGGATGTCGACGACCAGCCCATCAAGTACCCAGCGGTCGGCGTCGCGGTGGGCGCTTGCGTCGTACTGTTCTGTGACCGCAGTCGCGATACGGCCGGCTGCGGTCTCGGAGGCCCATGCGGTGTCCCACCGGTATGCCTGTCTGTCGAGATTATCGAGATGCCCGTATCCAGTTAGCCTGTCGCCGCGCCAGTCGGCGAGGCGGGCGTCCCCAGGCAGCGTCTGGATGCCCGTACGACGGGCGAGCTCGGCCAGACTCTCGTCGACATCGGACACAGCAGTGGGCGACGCCGCCCCGAGGAGCCGGAGCTTCGCATACAGTCCGGTGACACCGATTCTGCTCGCATCGATTTCGACCCAGTTGTCCCCATATATCGTTGGCGATGGGACCGATTCCGGATCGAACGGTCCGTTCAGGTAGAGTTGCGAGAACATGATCGCAGCAGTATGGGGTGGGAACGAGCGATGGGCCTCCCACACTCCCGCCCAACCGGCTCGTTCGTACAGCGTATGGACGAACGCGATGCCAACGGGAATCGCGATCGAGTTGCGAGGGAGTATCCACCGTGGAATCCCGTTTTGGAACGCCGGCTCCTCGATGTCACAGTGGCCGTACTCCCCATCCGAGCAGTTCATCCAGTAACGCGTCTGGATGTACTGCGCCGTTCCCTCGACGATTGCATGCCGGGTCCGGCGTCCGTCCACAGTCCTGTTCGGCGGATCGAGTGAGTCGAATCGCTCGCCCTGTAGCGCATGCACTAGCTCGTGAGCAATTGTCGACTCATCGACTGGTGGTGACGTCAACAGCATCGTTCGTTCGTCATAGAGGAACATCCCCGAGGGACCAACCTCGTCGGGCGGATCGTCCGCCCTGCTGGCGTGGACGGCTGTGTTCTTGATCTGTCCGAATCGATCGAGCGGGTCGCCAGTGTCGTGCGAAAACGGTGCTCCCTCTGCGATCTTTACAGTAACGGGGCTTTGCAGTTCGAGATCGAGCATCGTCTCGACCCGGCGTTTTGCCCGTTCGGCCTTATCGCGGATCGAGTCGGGAACCGACGGCGCATACCTGAGCACCGAACTGGACTGGGTTGGCCGCCTCCCGGAGAGTAGTACCATCCCACCGGTTGCGGATGTCGCGACCGTGAGCAGCCGTCGTCGCGAAGTGATGGTGTTCATGCTTCGACAAGTGCGTGGAGTGTCGCTGGAATCGGTACGTCGTTGGCAACACTCTCGTTGCCAGTTGGTCTCGTCGTTACGTAGACTCCCGAATCGAGAACTGTCGGTCCGTCTCTGAGTAGTGCGTCGAGTTCTAGTGTCCAGTCGGGTTCGAAAGAGCTGTAAGATAGTGCCGTAACACGCGACCCTCCTGCGATGTAGAGTCGATCACCGGCTGCTGTTATACCTTCAGCTGCGTTGTTCTCATGGGCTGTCACGAGGTGTTCTCCCGAGTCGAGATCTAGTCCCCACACCCCTGCAGTGGTGCCAGCATACACGGTAGATGCCTCCACGGCGAGACTGTAGACGGCCCGGTTCGAGACTGTTCTGTGCCACTTCGGGGTGCCGCTCCGGTCGAACGCATGGACCGTTCCTGCGTCGTCACCGACGAGTACCGTCCCGGACACGAGAACTGGGTCCGCAGCAGGTTCCCCATCAAGGCGTACGCTCCAGAGGCGTTCCCCCGTCGCTGTGGACAGTCCTACGAGAAGCTCACCGGTCGTTACGACGACGAGATTACCGTCGGCTGCTGGGGCTCCAGGGGTGGTATCGGCGGTTTCGTACGTCCACAGCACGGTCCCGTTTTGCTCGTCGAGTGCGTACAGCTCGCCGCCGAAGAGCGTCCCGACGTAGAACCTTCCGTTTGCGTAGTTGGCCATCGGAGCAATATGGGTCGAAAACGACTCCTGCCACTGCTCTTCGCCAGTCTCGATATCGATGGCCCGGACGATGCCGCCGGTCCCGTTGGCCTCGAAGACGAGGCCGACATTGTGGGCGATGTAGAGGGGGCTGCCGTTGGTTGCACCGGTAAGCGCCGTGGCGATTCGGTCACCAGTCGCCGCCTCAAACGCCGTGATGGTCTCGGACTCCGGTGTACTGTGGTAGACAAGACTGTTCGCGACCATTGGGTCTCCGGTCAGAGTCGCGTCGACCTCGCGCGTCCAGCGGACGTCGACGTCTCCTGTGGGGCCAGCAACTGAGACAGCTCGGCTGTTCGTCGGATCGTTGTGCTCCATCGGCCAGTCGCCGTCCATGTGCCCGGCCGTCCGCTCGCTCCCCGGCCTGTCGTCGGAGTGATCGACCAGCCGGTCCGTGCAGCCAGCAGTTCCGACGAGCGCCGCGCAGCCAACTCTTCGCAAGGCTGTGCGCCGGTGGATGTTCACTTCCTGGTCGGTCATCGTTTGCCCCACAGCGCGAGAGTGTTCCACCACATCCGTTTTCGCCGGTTTAACATTCTTTGGACCACCACTCGTCGAGATCGACCGAAAAGAGCGACTCCAGCAATGCAGCTCTCTCCGCAGGATACGTTTTGAGGAGCTGATTTGCATCACTCTGCCACGATCGTAACTGGGCGATCAGTTCATCGTCACTCATGAATCTCATAGCGTTCCATATCTCACCCGTATCAGTTGCTTCTCTGGTACGGTACTGCTCGGCGTCGAGAATAAACTGCTCGTATTTGAAAAAAAGTCCCCCGAGACACTCCGCGTTCCTGATCTCATTCTGTTCTGCGCCAGCGACCACCGCTCCAAGACCAGCGAGGAATCCAAATAGTACTGACTGTTGGTGGACGATGTCGTAGTATAGCGACCCTGAAGGGTCTAAACCTGCTTCTGCAATTTGTCCTTCGGGAAGACACATCGCTCTGTGAGTCCAGTACGATACGGCATCGTCACCAAGTCGGCATAGCAATCGTAACGCGAGAGGGAACATTACCTGCCACGTCGCGATGACCTCTCGGCGCGCTGTTGCCACGTCATCATCTAAAATGTCGTCATAGATGTCGTAGTACTCACCGATCAAGACACTAAACTGTAACAGTGTGTCCAGATCTTCTTCGTCAGTGGTGTATGATAAAAAAATCTGCTCGACGAGAAATGGAATCTCGATTTTTGGTCGTTTCGAACGTTTTGGTAAGAACTCATTGGGCGTGAAGGCCATTGACGAAACGCGTTTGCGCAAGGGTTTTTCGGGAATTTCCGCCAGCAGCTCGTCGACGAGCGAATAGGTTCTATACTCTAGGTCTGTGTAGTATTCCATCGCTCGTTGTACCTCGGATTCCGATAGGTTGAGAGGGCGGGCTAACATGGTGTCCTATATCATCCATTAATATATAGAGCTTTATACTCATTTATGTAGAAAGTGAATAAGATTTATATTATTAGAGTTTATTTCTATGTTTGATGGCAGATAATAGCGGGCATGGACCGAAACGACGGTCGATTCTCAAACAATTAGGTGGCGTGAGTGCTGGTACTGCAACGTTGTCTAGCGTTGCGGCTGCATCACCCGATGATACACCCCAGCCTCTACGGGAGCGTCAACGCCTCGAAAGCAAATATAAAAACACGGGACGAATCCGAAAGGCGGTCAACGAATATGCAAGTACTCTTCTCAATGAACTGCAACAGAGAGAGATTCTTCCGAGAGCGAACGTCTCAGTTCTCAACACTGAATCCGTACTGAAAGGTCGGGATTCGGTACGAGCCGAGCTAAAAGAGGAGGGCGTGGCTGTGACGACTTTCGAGAAGACTGAGGAACAGCATACAGATGGGGATGCCGGTCTACAACCCCTAATTATGATATCAAAAAATACACAAACACATAATATTGCTATTTATATTAAACCAAGAGAAAGCAAGAGCTATGCGATCGTGGATCCGGATTCAGACAGGGAAAGGTTCCTGATTGCACCGCACCGGGAGGAAGTGAAACTGCCAAAAAACCCGGATATAGGCGCCGCCTTCAGTACTGCTGGCGTGGTTGCAGTCGACAGATATGATTGTCCGGACAAAGAGTACTGTGGTAGTACCTGCTCACCATGTGCCAATAACGGCCGACAAGTGAAGCGTGATCACATTGTTGAGGAATGTTTCTATTCTCCGAAAAATATGGAATGTGTCTGTGAGGAAGTGAGCTCCACTTGCGGCGGTGACTGCAATTGCTCTAGTCAAGAGTGTGGCTATTGTTGTCCCGGCGATTGTGATGGCGTTGGCTGGTAAGCGCAAAAGAGTACGCTGATCGGAAGAAAGTACATAATAATCCCCACATCTAACGCAACGGTCCCGATATTGCTCGACGGCACCGGGCACAAAATATGAAAGCGACTGCTGGGTCGGTTCGGGAGCGTCGAGGGCGTTCGGACTGGCTCTTCGGAAGAGCTCCTGTCAGTCGATGGTGTGGGCAAGCGGACGGTCGCGTCGCTCGAACAGCAGCTGTGATCCCGCAGCTACTGATCGGATCCGGTGCCAACCGTTAACCCGCGTCAGTCCTAACGATCGGATATGTCCAACTCAGGGGGAGACAGGATACAGAGCGTGCATAGAACGCACGGTCTTCGGCCACAGACAGTGTTGATTGGCGCGCTGGCGCTGGCAGCGAGTGCCGTGCTTTTGACCAACTTCCTCGATCTAACGCCGCTCTCTATCGTCGGCGCGCTGTTACTGACGCTTGCCGTTGTGACGGTTGCGAGCGCAGTCGAGATCGTCAACGCGTACGAGAAACGTGCACTGACCGTCTTCGGCGAGTACCGGAAACTCCTACAGCCCGGGATCAACTTCGTCCCACCGTTCGTCTCGAAGACGTATGTCTTCGATATGCGAACGCAGACCATCGACGTCCCGCGTCAGGAGGCGATCACCCGTGACAACTCCCCGGTGACCGCCGATGCCGTCATTTATATCCGTGTCATGGACGCCAAGAAGGCGTTCCTGGAGGTCGACGACTACAAGCACGCGGTCTCGAATCTCGCCCAGACGACGCTCCGTGCCGTGATCGGTGATATGGAACTCGACGAGACGCTGAACAAACGCGAGAAGATCAACAGCCGCATCCACGACGAGGTCGACGAAGCGACCGATCGCTGGGGCATTCGGGTCGAAGCGGTCGAGGTCCGTGAGGTCAACCCGAGCCAAGACGTCCAGCGGGCGATGGAACAGCAAACGTCCGCCGAGCGTCGCCGTCGGGCCATGATCTTGGAAGCACAGGGTGAACGCCGAAGTGCGGTCGAAAAGGCCGAAGGTGACAAGCAGTCGAATATCATCCGCGCGCAAGGTGAGAAACAGAGCCAGATCCTCGAAGCACAGGGAGACTCGATTTCGACCGTGCTTCGAGCGAAGTCGGCCGAGTCAATGGGTGAGCGGGCAGTGATCGACAAGGGAATGGAGACGCTCGAAGAAATCGGCAAGGGCGAGTCGACCACCTTCGTCATGCCCCAGGAGCTCACTTCCATGATCGGCCGCTACGGCAAACATCTCTCGGGCAGCGATGTCCAGCAGGGTGAGGGATCGCTCGAAAGTCTGGATTTCGACGACAAGACGTCCGAACTACTTGGTCTCGACAACATCGAAGAGCTGATCAGCGAGTTCGGTACCGAGGAGTCATCAGCGCAGGCGGCCGAGAACATCGGCCGCGACTCACGTGCTGAAATCGATGACGCCGAGCTGGTCGACGAACTAGAAAAATAAGCTGATACGTTCGATTTTCGCCGGAATATTTACCACTCGTAGGTATGTAGTCTGGCGTATGATTGCGTCGATTCGCTGGCAGGGTGACTAACTGTATGCACGGAATCGTTCATAAGGCGTTCAAGGAGTTCGTCGAGAGTGAAATCGACGGTATCGACTGGGATTCGGTTGCCGACGAGGCCGGGCTGGACCCGAAATTGTATCTGCCGGTTACCCATTATCCCGACAACGAGTTCACCGGAGCGGCCACGGCGCTCGCCGAACTGGGTGGCCGAACAGACGCCTCCATCCAGCAGTCGTTCGGCCGGTCGCTGGTGCCGTCCCTGCTCGATACGTTCAAAGCGCACATTCGCGATGACTGGGATGCTCGAGAAGTGATTCTCGCACTGGATTCGATCTACGAACAGCTGGATTCAGACGACGGGTCCACCACGTCGGCGACGGTCTCGACGCGGAGTGATGGAGACGAAATCGTGTTAACGTATCGTTCGGACCACGAACTCTGCACGGTGTTGCGTGGCGTCGTACTCGGTATTGCAGACGAGTACGGTCAAACAGCGGAAATCGCGGAACCAGTCTGTCTACGGGAGGGCGACGAGCAGTGTGAGCTCCGCGTCACACTCGATTGAGTCGGTGGACGCGCACGCCCAAGAAGTGCTAATATTTATTATATACTTGGTTACGAAGCAGCTGACTAGAGGCAAATACTAGTTGTATGTGTGGTATTATACATGATGAACTATTACCTCACTCTGTGTCGATGAGTCGCAGCCAAACCAGTTGCGGGTACGAACGGCGGCCCCGTTCTGCAGCTGAATCGGCTATTTTCACGTCCGAACTGCAGCACACTGGCCCCCTAATTGCCCGCGACCGTTATCCGTCTCCTGCCATTTCGGCATCGGATAACGTCGTTACAGGAGACGTTTCCGCGCCAGTCTTCTGTGTCGTAGACACACGCAATTTCCCAACCACATCATGAGTAACAACAACAGCAATCTCAACCCAGATCTGGGTCGCAGAACAGTTCTCGGCGGGATGGCAGGGCTCGGTGCCCTCTCGTTCACGTCGATGCCATCGACAGCAGAGTTGATGGACGAACACGGCGAAACCCACGCATCCGGGCCCGACTCGCATCATCCGGGCCACCCTCGCTTCGTCGAAGTGGGCGAACAGCTATCCAACCCCGAGGATATCGGTGGCTGGTCATTCGATCCTCGAGACAATCTCTCGCCCCGGATTCCAGACTTCGAGCGAGATCCGGATAACTACGACGCCGATGAGTTCGAGTGGTCGATCGCCGAAAAGCCAGCAGACAGCGACGCCGAACTCGAATTCGAGCAGACACACGATAGCGCACCGGTACCGCGGTACTCGACCGGCGACGAGAACGTCGCCGAGTTCGTCGCCGATGTCCCCGGAACGTACATCCTCGAACTCGACGCGCCGGACGGCACACACCAGATGACGATCCACGCGTTCCCGGAGGGTGACGGTGCTCGCCCGAAAGTCGAACTCGACGGCGAGTACGGCGGCGGCGAGTTCACGCTGGCCGCGAACCCGGAGCTCGCCCCTGCAAGCCGTGCGGCAACCGACGACCTCGAAGTGGTCTTCCTCGCGGACGATCGGGACGCGCTCGATACCGACGATATCGAGACCGACGGTCACCAGGCCACGGTTCCAGAGAGCGCACTCGGTGGAGAGACCGGTCGCGTGCACGTCGCCGCACACGACGGCCACGCCCGGAGTATGCTCGACACGATCGAGCTGGACCAGGACGGCTCGATCCACTATCCGAACCGTGCTCCAGAGTGGATGGAAGACGGCGTTATGTACCAGATCTTCCCCCGCTCGTGGGGCGGAGAGCGCGGACAGACCACGTTCGATACCCTGATCAACGGCGACGAAGAGACCGGAGCACGCGGGCTCGACTACATCGAGGAACTCGGCGTCGACGCGCTCTGGTTGACGCCGGTCGTTCCGGCCGAGAGTGTCGACAAACTGTTCTTGAACAATAACCTCTCTAACTTCCCGGAGGACCAGCCGCCCGGTGGCGGCCCGCACGGCTACGACACGAACGACTACTTCGGCATCGCCGAGGACCTCGTTCCGGAGGGGAAAGAGCCGGTTGAGGCCTACAAGGAGTTCGTCGACGCGTGTCACGAACGGGACATCAAGGTCGTGTTCGACATCGTCATCAACCACGCAGGTCGCGGCCACCCGTACTTCCAGGATACGATCGCGAGCCAGGACGAAGAGCGCACACAGGCGCTGCTCGACGCTAACTTCGAATATCCGGCGATCAACGAGTGGGACGAGGACTCCAAGTACTTCGACTGGTGGGACCGCGTCGAAGCGGCCGGTACCGTCGAGGGGCTCCAGGAGAACCCGACCGCCGAGATCGCCGACCCTGCCCCGACGAATACGGGCTTTTTCGGCCTCCGTGTGATGCCGAACTTCAACTACGACAACGTAGCGGTCCGCGAGCACATGCTCGCAGTCGCTGACTTCTGGTCCGGCGAGGTCGGCGTCGACGGCTTCCGCTGTGACATCGCGTGGGGCGTTCCCAACAGCATGTGGAAAGACATCCGCGAGGTCGTCCGCGAGAACAACAGCGAATACCTGATGCTCGACGAAACGATCCCGAAGGATCCGACGATGTCCGAGAACGCCTTCGACATGCACTTCGATACCGAAGGGTTCACTGGGACATCCCACTCCGTTGCTAGCGGTGATACGGGCGCAGAGTCCCTGATTAGCACAATCGAGGACCGGGAGAATCAGGGTTTCCCGAACTTCTCGCTGATCCTCAACCTGATCGAGAACCACGACGAGGAACGACTGCTCAACAACACGGTCGTCAACCTCAACGATCCGCCCGAGGACCCCTCGGAGATCCCCGACGAGGAGTGGGAGTACGGTGCGAAGCGACAGCGTGCTGCGTGGGCAGCGGGTGTCGGCTTGCCGGGCGTCCCGTCGATCTACTACGGACAGGAACGCCAGATCAGTCGATGGGGCGAGAGCCGCTGGCCAGCCAGTTCGCTCGATGCCTTCGACGAGGACAACCGCGGTCGCGACGATGCGGGCAACATCGACACCGCGGCGGACGTTCGCGAAGGGGGCAAACAGCGCGCCTTCATGAACTGGGAGGAGTACGACGAGGACCATCTCCAGTTCTACAAGGACGTCATCGACACCTACCACGAGCTCGACGTGCTCAAACCGGCAGCCGAGCTCCGGAACGCGTACGCCTTCACCCAGGACACGCCGAATATGATCGTGTTCGGCCGGGACGCGTCCGAACTCGACGACGTAGATGGGCCCGAAAGCGTGATCGTCATCGCCAACTTCGAGGAGGATACCGTCAGTCCGATCCTCCGACCGGAGGTCGACGGCACGAACCTGGTCACCGGTGAGAACATCGCTACCAACGAAAGCGACACCGGGATCACCGTCGAGGTCGATACGTTTGCCGTTCTCGAAACGCCGTCGCTGTTCTCGCTTGGCGACATGATCATCGAACTCAGTGCGGAGCGCGGGACGGACGCCGGGCCGGGCACCTACGAGTACCCGACCGGCGACGACTTCGACGAGGGCGTCTTCGATCTGACGCGCTTTGACGTCCACCAGTCGAAAAACGACTTCCAGTTCGCTGTCGAGGTCGATGGCGACCTGACCAACCCGTGGGGCTACGATCACGGTATCTCCCACCAGCATCTGCAGGTGTACATCCGAGATCCCGACGCCGACGGAGGCTCCACCGACGCTCGCGAGGGCGTCAACGCGACCTTCGAGGCTCCGTACCAGTACCGTGTCGTCGCCGACGGCGAACACGGTGTTCGCGTGGAGGACGCGGACGGGAACGAACTCGCCACTGGCGAACTGACGATCAACAACGCCAACGAGGCGATGCTCTTCGAGTTCCCACGCGACGCCATCGAGGGGAACCTCGACCAGATGGCGATCGCTCCGCTCATGCTGGGCTACGACAGCTCGGCGTCGGGCAACGTCCGACCGGTCGAGGCCGAGGCCGGCCCCGAGGTCTTCGGCGGTGCAGAAAACGATAGCGCGCCGAACGTTATCGACATGGCCGGCGACGCGTCCGTCGAGGACGCTCTCGGGTACTCCGACGGTACCCTCGCGGAGATTCCGTACTCCTCACTGGTCGCCGAGTTCGAGGAGATCGAACAGTTCGAGACCGGTACCGGCGGCGAGCCGTACGGTCCGGATCAGTATACCTACCCGACCGGTGACGACTTCTACGAAGGGACCTGGGACCTCAGCGAGGTGACCATCTACGAGTCACCTGCCCGCGTCCAGTTCGAGTTCACTATGGCCGAGGACATCCAGAACAACTTCGGGCTCGATCCGGTCTCTCATCAGTTCGTCCAGATCTACATCAACTCCCCTGAGGCCGACGGCCCCGAGGGCGTCGAAGGTCGACCCGGGACGAACTTCAACACCGCTGTCCCACACCACACACGTGTGCTCGCACACGGCGAAGGGACGACCGATGTCGAGGATGCAGAGGGCGAACCGGTCTCCGGCGACGTCGAGTACTACATGACCGACTCGGACAAGGTCGCTGTCGACTTCCCGAAAAGCGCCGTCGACTGGACCGACGACGTCTCCTTTGCCGCGATCATTACGCCGTTCGACGGCTTCGGCGAGGGCGACATCCGAGCGATCAATCCAGAACCGGGCGAGTACTCGATCGGCGGCGGCGATGCGGACGCCGACGATCCAGCTGCCATGGATCTGCTCCTACCGGAGGGCGAGAGCCGGGCGGACGTGCTGACGTACGACGCAGATACGACGCCCGAGATTCCGCTTGTCGCGCTCGGTGACGCCGAGCCCGAACCGGCTAACGGCGAAGAGAACGGTGAAGACGACGAAGCGGACGACGACGACGGACTCCCCGGCTTCGGGGTCGCCGCCGGTGCAGCCGGTGTCGGTGCCGGCGCGCTCGCGGCAAAACGCCTCTCGGAGAACTCCGAGGAAGAGGCCGAGGAATAGGCTCGCTGCTTGCGGATTCGATCTTATTTTTTGCCGATCGATTAGCACTGGCTATCGAACAGCCACGATGCTCTCCTCGAAAAACGCGGTCCTCGTGAGCCACGCGAACGAGGGCTCGTCAGCGCGTGCGCTGACGGTGGGCGAAAAAGCCGACCGGCGGGCCCGCTCGGTACTACTCGGTAGCTTCAGGAGCCGCAACCGGCTGGACCGTAATCTCCATCTCGACGCCCTCGACGTCCCAGGTCTTCTCGTGACCGTCCTCGACGTCGCCGAGTTCGTCGGCTCGGACCTCCTCGGCGATCAGGTCCTCGTGTTCGGCCACCAGCTCGGCAACGCGGTCGTCGGCGATCTCGACGTCGAGGCGGATCCGCTCCTCGATGTCGAGATCCATCTCCTTGCGCATCTCCTGGACCCGCCGGATCACCTCGCGGGCGTAGCCCTCGCTCTCGATGTCCTCGGTGAGTTGCGTGTCGACGTAGACGACGCCGAGATCGTCGCCGTTCCGGCTGAAGGCGGTGCCAGTGACACCCTCTGGCGTCTCGGTGACGAATTCGACCATCGCGTCGGTGAGCGACTCGCCCTCGAGTACATCCGCGACGGCAGCTTCGAGCGCGTCGAGCTCCGGCTCATCGACGCGGGCCTCGTTGAGCGCGTTCATGACCTCGCCCGCCCGGCCGCCGAAGGCCGGACCGAGTTCGCTCATGTCCGCTTCGGCGCTGTAAGCGAGTTCGCCCCAGTCCTCGCCAGCTCCCACGAGTTCGATCTCGCGGGCGTTGAGCCGGTCGGCCAGCAGCACCCGGTGGCGTTCGACGGCCTGGATGGCTCGCTCGTCGTTCGCCGCAACGACCGCCCGCGTGACGGGCCAGCGCAGTTTGCGCTCGGCCTGCTGGCGGGCGTTCGAGCCCGCCTCCTCGACGGCCCGCAGGAAGGCGACGTCGGTCTCTAGCTGTTCGTCGGCCCAGTACTCGTCAGCTTCGGGCCAGTCCAGCGCGTGGACGGTGTCCTTGCCAGTATCGCCGGTGAGCGTCCGGTGGATCTCCTCGCTGACCAGCGGGGCGAAAGGCGCGAGCAGGCGCACGACCGTCTCCAGCACCTCGTAGAAGGTGGCGTAGGCGGCCTGCTTGCTGGCCGATCCCTCGTCGTCCCACATCCGTTCGCGGACGACCTGGATATAAAATCGGGAGACGTCCTCGACGACGAATTCAAGGAGCGCGTCGAGCGCGTTGTCTTGGCGGTACTCGTCCCAGGCCTCGGTCATTTCCGCGACGACGGTCTGCAGGCGGGCGAGCACCCACTCGTCGACGAGTTCGAGGTCGTCGTCGACATCCTCTAGTGTGGTTTTTGCTGGATTAAATTCGTCCAGACGCATGTACTCCAGCGGGAACCGGAACACGTTCCAGAGGATGTTGAGGTTCCGTTGCATGCTCTCGGTCTCGTCCCAGGAAAAGCGCATGTCCTCGCCCTGTGGGTTGACCGACAGGAGGAACAGACGCATCGGGTCCGCGCCGTACTCCTCGATCACTTCGTCGGGCTCGACTGTGATCCCCTTGGACTTGGACATCCCGCGGCCGTCGGGCATGTTGGCGTAGCCGTGCATCAGGACGTCCTTGTAGGGGATTTCGCCCGTCGCCGCCGTGCTCATGCCGAGCTGGGACCAGAACCAGCCACGGGTCTGGTCGTGGGCCTCCATGATGAGGTCGGCGGGCCAGAGCCGATCGAAGTCCTCGTCGCTCTCGGGGTAGTCGAGGGTGCCCCACGTCGCGACCGAGGAGTCGAGCCAGACGTCGAACACGTCGGCGACGCGGCTGTACGTCTCGCCGTCCTCGGTGATCGTCAGCTCGTCGACGGTGCCCTTGTGCAGGTCGACGGCTTTGGGATCGATCTCCTGGTCGACGCGCTCGGCGAGCTCCTCGCGGTCGCCGATCACGATGGCGTCGTCCATCGATCCGTTCCAGCCTCCGGCGGCTTCGCCGCCTCCGTTCGCGGACGAGTCCGCGTCGGGTAACCAAATGGGAACTGGGATGCCCCAGTAGCGCTGCCGGGAGACGTTCCAGTCCGGCGCGTCCTCGACAAAGTCCTGGAAACGGTTGTCCCGTGCCCACTGTGGGTACCACTCGCTGTCCTCGATGTTGTCGAGCAGGTCCTCTTTGATGTCGGTGATCGTGATGAACCACTGGTCGGTGACGATCTGGATGATCCCGGTGTCACACCGCCAGCAGTGCCCGTAACTGTGGTGGGTCTCGCCGGCCTGAAGCATCGCTCCGCTGTCCTGGAGGTCAGCGATGATCCCCTCGTCGGCGTCCTTGACGAACTCGCCGGCGTACTTGCCAGCGGCATCGGTGTAGACGCCGTCGCCGCCGACCGGACAGAAGATGTCGAGGCCGAGTTCGCGCCCGCGCTCGAAGTCCTCCTCACCGTGTCCGGGCGCGGAGTGGACGAGTCCCGTCCGGTCCGCCTCGACGTACTCGGCGGTGTACACCTGAAAAGCCCCCTCTCCGCCGGGGTGGTCGACGGCGTCGGCCAGCGGGTGGTCGTACTCCCAGCCGACCATTTCCTCGCCGGTCAGTTCGTCCACGACCTCATAGTCCTCGTAGCCCCCCTCCCGCAGGACGTCCTCGACGCACGCCTCGGCGATGTAGAGGACCTCCTCTTCGCCCGCTTTCTCCGCGCGGACGCCCTGATAGGTCAGCTCCTCGTCGACCGCGACGAAGGTGTTCGCCGGGATCGTCCACGGCGTCGTCGTCCAGATGACGAGCTGGCCGTCTCGATCCGCGAGATCGAACTTCACGTAGATCGAGGGGTCGGTGACATCCTCGTACTCGACCTCGTTGTTCGCGATCGCGGTCTCACACCGGGGACACTGCGAGATCGAACGCTGGCCCTGCTCGACGAGCCCCTTCTGGTGGGCTTGCTCGAAGCCCCACCAGGCCGCCTCCATGTACTCGGGGTTCACAGTCTTATACGGGTTGTCCCAGTCCATCCAGACGCCGAAGGACTTGAAGTCGGATTCGAGTCCTTCTAACTGCTCGTTGGCGAACTCCTTGCACTCCTCGATAAAGGCCTCCTCGCCGAACTCCTGGATGTCCTTTTTGTTCTCGAACCCCAGTCGCTCCTCGACTTTCGTCTCGATCGGCAGGCCGTGCATGTCATAGCCCGGCCGGTCGGTGACGTCGTAGCCGGACATCCGGAGATAGCGGATGTAGGCGTCTTTCAGCGTCTTGTTCCACGTCGTTCCCATGTGGGCCGCGCCCGACGTGTACGGCGGGCCGTCGACGAAGAAGAACTCTTCTGCCCCCTCGCGCTCGGCCTTTGCTTTCTCGTAGGCGTCGACTTCCTCCCAGTACTCGAACGCGCGGTCCTCGACCGCGTCCGGATCATACTGGTCGGCGACTTCGCGAAATCGGTCCATACCGGGCCTATCTCACTCCTGAACCAAAGGGCAATCGGTAGCCCGCTCCGGCTGTCGGTGTATTGCCGATCAGCTGCTGTCGCCGGTATCGTCTTCGAGCAGACGCTTGCCAGCGAGCAATCCACCGCCGATCGCCGAGACCGTCGCACCGATGCCGAAGCCGGGGAGGTCGTCGTCAGCCGGTCCCGTATCGTCTTCTGGCGTGCCGGCGTCGCTGTCGTTCGTCTCGTCCTCCGCCGCGGTGTCATCACCGTCGTCGGTCTCGGACTCGCTGGCGCTCACGTCGTCGTCGTCAGCGTCGGCGTCGCTCTCATCTGCTTCACCGTTAGCGCCGTTGTCGGAGCCACCGTCATCGGGGCCACCGTCGTCAGAGCCACCGTCGTCGGAGCTACCATCGTCAGAACCACCGTCGTCGGAGCTACCATCGTCAGAACCACCGTCGTCGGAACCACCGTCGTCAGAGCCGCCATCGTCGGAACCACCGCCGTCGGAGCCGCCATCGTCAGAACCTCCATCGTCGGAGCCACCGTCGTCGGAGCCACCGTCGTCGGAGCCGCCATCGTCAGAACCTCCATCGTCGGAGCCACCGTCGTCGGAGCCACCATCGTCAGAACCTCCATCGTCGGAGCCACCGTCGTCGGAACCACCATCGTCGGAACCACCGTCGTCGGAACCACCGTCGTCAGAGTCACCGTCATCGTTCGTGCCGTCAAACCCGTCCTCCCAGCCCTGGTGCGACGGGGCCGTGGTCTCGCTCGTGTGGTTACTCCCGTCTTCCCAGACATCGCCGTCGCCGGCGGACGGGCCGCGACGCGTCTTCCACTCGAAGGAGCCGGGGTCGTCGATCGTCAGCTCCCAGGTGTCGCCGTCGACGTTCGTCCCCTCGACACCGGTTCCCCAGCCGGTCAACTCGGACACGGTGCCGGTGAAGTAGACGGATTCGCCCTCCGCGGTCGGTGCGTCTATCCGGAGCGTGAGTTCGCCGTCGCCGCCGTCGTCACCGCCACCGTCGAGGTCGTCGTTTTCGACGGGCGGATCCCCGGCAGCATCTTCGGGCGCGTACACGGCCCAACCGCCGGCGGGTGCGGTAATCTCTGACCAACCGTCCGCATCGGCTTCGGTATCGTCGGCGTTGCCGGTGTACTCCTGGAGCGGTTCGTCGGTCCAGGGCACGGAGACGTCCTCGGTTCGTTCGCTGCCGCTTTTATTGAGCGCGACGACGGCGTTGTCCTCGCGTTCGTAGATGATGACGTCCTCGTCGACGTAGCGGGTGATCGCGGACCCACCGAGCAGGGTCGAGCGGATCCATAGCAGGTTCTGCAGGCCGGGGTCGTCGAAGTCGATCAGGTAGTTGTAGACCCGGGGATAGCCCTCGTAGGTGAGGATGAACGCGCGGGCGAGTGCTTCGAGTTCCGGCGGCGCGCTGTCGTGGTTGGCGATCATCGTCAGCGACTGGAACGGGTTCTGGGCGACGTAGCCCGCGTCGTCGCCATCGAGTGTCCGGAAGTCGCCACCGGTGGTGAACGCCTCCTCCCGCATCGTATAAAAGAGGGCGTAGTCGGTGATGTCCATTCCCGTCTGAGCGTACTCGTCGATGTACCCGATGGGACCGAACAGCACTTCTCCGACGGTGTACAGGCCCAGTTCGTCGGCCCACGGGTTGAGGAAGTCCTCGAACACCCAGTTGTGCATGTGTTTGGCGGCGTCCCAGCGCACGCCGTCGGCCCCGCAGTCGGCGATCAACTGCAGGTAGTCGTAGGCGAGATCCTGGACGGTGTCGGTCGTCCAGTCGAGCGTCGGGAGCCCCACCAGATCGTGGTGTTCGATCCGCCAGGGGTCACACTCCCACCGGTTGGGGTCTTTCGGCTCGCCATCCTCGAAACAGTCGTCGTCGTTCGGATCGAAGGCGTACTCCCATCCCTCGATTCCGCCCTCCTGATAGAAATGCTCGGAGTCGACGTTCGGGAAGTCATCGAGCGGCACGCTGGCACCGTTGTGATTGAGCACGATGTCGACGATGACGTCGATGCCCTGGTCGTGGGCCTCGTCGATCATCGAGCGGAACTGTGTTTCGGTGCCGAACTCGCTGTCGAGCGACGTGCGGTCGAACGGCTGATAGCCCAGCGGCGGATGATACGGGTAGTTTGGGCCGTATTCGGGGTGCTCATCGCCCTGATCGTCCTCGGTGAGGACGCTCTCCTGTGGTGCCGGCACGTGGATGGCGTCGAAGCCGGCGTCGGCGACCGTCGACATATTGGCCTCCATCTCCGTCCAGTCGGTGTGGAAGTACTGGAGCATCGTCGTCTCGCCGGGTGCGTCGCCTGCAGCGACTGTCCCGCTGGCTCCGGAGGCAACGCCGGACGCGACTGCCGCGCCGCTGATCCCCTTAAGCACGTCGCGGCGGTGTACTCCTGTGTTCCCCTCTGACATGGTTTGTTACAGAAATCGACCACTCAGCAAAAAGGCTGTTGATGTATTTCGTCGCAGTTCGATCTCCCGACGTGACAGCTGCCGACCCGGCTGCCGACCCGGCTCAGACGGCGTCGCGGATCGCTGGCAACAGCTTTCCGTAGCCGAGCATGTAGACGCCCGCGTACAGACAGAGCAGCCCCATCCCCGCGAGCCAGAGTGCGACGGTCGTCTCACCGCTGGTCAGGTAGACGTAACTGTTGATCTCTGCGGCAATACCGACGGCAGTTACCACACCGGCCAACAGTAGGTACGCGACCAGTTCGACCAGTACTTCGGGTTGCATATTCAGTCCGAGTCGTTCAACCGTTATGGCTCTTTCTGTCGGATTGTCTCCGTCTGACACGGGTAACGTGGCCGCCACAGCCACACTGGTCGACGTATTCGACGGTGGCTTCCGGGAACTTGACGGCAAGTCGGTCGTGGAGATATTCGCTCGGATGGCCGTGATCGCCGTGCGTGACGAGATTGACGTGATTCCCGGCGGTCGTGTGTTCGACGGCCTCGATTGCCTGTTCGATCACGAGCTCCCGATCGTCGGCGTGGCGTGGTGTTTCGAGGTTCGCCGACCAGGAGTTGTCGTGAACGCGTTCGGTCACTGGATCGGGGTCGTTGTGGTCGTGGTCTCCGGCCGTAGATCCCATATCGATCGTTCGGTCGCCGTCCGGGTACCGATTTCTACGAACATGTTCGACATCGCTACCGAGAAGTTTATAATGAATCGGGGGACCACAGGAGATATGGCACACAGAGCCGGTCGGTACGGCGATCTCGATTACCCCACGCTGACGAAGTACGGGTTCTTCCTCGGCCTCGGGATGTTCCTCGTCGGCGTCGTCGGCGAACTACTGCTCGCGGGCATAGTGCTCTCTGACGTCCCGGGCTGGGTGCATACACTCTTTTTTGATATGGAAGCGCTCGGCGTCGTCGTCGCGTTCCTCTCGGTAGTCGTGTTCGGCATCGTCCTCCCGTTGACCGAGTAATGGTCGAGTTCCCGACTACGCGCAACGCCCTCGAACCGGGCTGTGAGCGGTGTCCTGCACTCGTCGACTCCCGGGAGTGTATCTCGTGGGGGACCGGGCCGCTCGACGCCAGCGTCGTGGTCGTCGGCGAAGCGCCCGGTGCGGGGCTGTCGCCGGACGAGGCTCCCGACGAGCAATGGCGCGGCGGCAACTGGACAGGGAAGGCGTTCACGACACGCCACTCCGGCAGGCGGATCCGCCGCCTTCTGGACGAGGCGGGCTACGGCGATGACGTGTACTACACTAACGCCGTCAAGTGCTTTCCCGAAGCCGAGGACGGATCGAACCGCGAGCCGACCGACGAGGAGTGTCGGACCTGTCGAAGGCATCTCGACACCGAACTCGACCGGATCGATCCCGATGTGATCGTTCCTGCCGGCAAACACGCCAGCCGGTCGGTGTTCGCGCTCGCCGACCGCTCGCTCGATGGGTTTCTGGACTGCGTCCTCGATCCAGTCGAGTCGGCGAGCATCGAGCCCGCTGTCCTGCCAATCCTGCACCCCTCGTACCAGGATATCTGGATCGCCAGACTCGGGTACGAATCCGACGAGTACGTCGCGACGTTCGCCGAGCGATTGGACGCACTCGCCGGGTAATATCGATTACTTCGAAAGTTGTAGTAAATCGATACAAATACGGTAGTAATATACTTCGAAAATTGTAGTTAGTGAGATGTCGGGGCGGTTGACCTCGATGTTGGAGCCGCGGTTGTCGAATCGACGACTAGCTCCCGTCTGGCTGGACAACGTTTTTGCTACCGGCCGCCGACGTGTGGCGTATGAGCGAGGACTGCATCTTCTGTTCGATCGTCGATGGCGACATCCCCAGCCGCACCGTGTACGAGGACGACGAGACGCTGGCGTTTCTCGACGCCAACCCGCTCGCGCCCGGCCACACGCTCGTGATCCCGAAAGCCCACCACGAGCGGCTGAACGACCTCCCGGAGGACCTGGGAACCGAAGTGTTCGACACGCTTCACTACCTCGTTCCGGCCGTCGAGGACGCCGTCGGGGCCGACGCCTCCAACGTCGCCTTCAACAACGGCGCGGAAGCCGGCCAGGAAGTCCCCCACGTTCACGGCCACATCATTCCCCGCTTCGAGGGCGACGGCGGCGCGCCGGTCCACGCCATCGCGGGCCAGCGCCCCGACCTCTCGGAGGACGATCTCGACGACATCGTCGCAGATATCAAAGCCCGGGCCTGATCCGTGGGCGGTCACTGACGCGAACGAAAACGCGTTTAACCGATGGCGGAGTTCCATCGGGTATGATCCTCAGCGGACGCCACTCCCAGTCGCTCGCGGCCGATCTGGCCGAGCTGCTCGACGAACCGCTCGCGCCGGTCGCGTTCGATCGGTTTCCCGACGGCGAGGTGATGGCGAGCATCGGCGACGTAACACCGGAAGACAGTGAACGCGCGATCGTCGTGGCCTCCACACCGACCAGCGACGCACACCTCGAACTCCTCCAGTTGCAGGACGCCGCCCGCGAAGCCGGGTTCGAGGAGATCGTCACCGTCCTCCCGTACATGGGCTATGCACGGCAGGATCGGGCGTTCGACTCCGGCGAACCGGTCTCAGCTCGCGCCGTCGCTCGGGCGATCAGCACCGGGACTGACCACGTCTTGACGATCGACCCACACGAGGAGGCCGTCTGTGACTTTTTCGAGCCGAGTGCCACTGCCGTCAGCGCGGCAGGACGGCTCGCCGAACCGCTCCCCGACGAGCTGGTCGAGCCGCTCTTTCTCTCGCCCGACGCCGGTGCGATCGCCCTCGCCACAACGGCCCGAGAGGCTGCCGGGACGGGTGCGGTCGATTACTTCGAGAAGACCCGCCACTCGGGGACCGAAGTCGAAATATCGCCGAGCGACGCCAGTGTCGAGGGGCGGGACGTGGTTGTCGTTGACGACATCATCGCCACCGGCTCCACGATGAGCGAAGCCGTCGGGATCCTCCACGAGCGCGGCGCGAACCGGGTCTTCGTCACCTGCGTTCACCCCCTACTCGCCGAAAACGCTGTGACGAAGCTCTCGCGTGCCGGCGTCGATGCGATCTACGGCACTGATACGATCGAGCGTCCACACAGCGCGGTCAGCGCCGCGCCAGTGATCGCCGACGCGCTCGAAGAGCAGTTCTGAGGGCGGACGTTTATACGGGATCGGGCGGCCAACACCGCCGTGCTCTGACATCGCCGACACGACGCTGGTCTGCGCGGCTGTGCGACGCACCGCGTCGTGTTCTCTACGTGTCGCCTGTTTGCCCACAGTTCCGTCGCCCCTACAGCTCACCGAGTGCCGCTTCGATCGCGTCGTAGTCGGGGAACTCGGGCCACTCCCCGGCGACCCACCCGTACTCGACGACGCGCTCCTCGTCGAGCAGGAAGACTGCTGGACGCGGTTCGGACACGCCCGTCATGCCGTCGAGATCGTGTGGAATCCCGTACTCGACGGCAATGGTGTTGTTCGGATCGCTGAATAGATCGTAGTCCATCTCCCGATCCGCTATCAGCTGCTTGTGGGCGTACGGATCGGAGATCGAGCAACCGACGATCCGGACGTCGTAGTGCTCCTCCCAGGCCCGATCGCGCAGCTCGTTCCAGATGTACGTCGCCGGAAACGCGCCGTCCATCGGGTAGAAGACCAGGAGCACCGGGCTGCTGTCGGTCAATTCCGAAAGCGACCGGTCCTCCCAGAACTCGTCGTTCACGAGCGGGCGCGTGAAGTCGGGTGCGACCTCGCCCGCCTCGACGTGCTCGCGTTCGGGCAACTCGACGACGTCGAAATCGAGATCGGCCATCAGTGCTCACCTCCGTACGTCCCTTCGAGGTACTCGACGATGTTCCCGCTCTCGGACATCGTGACGCCCGTCCGCTCGTCGACGAGCGCGGGGACCGATCGTTTCCCGCTCACCCGCTTTACGACGTTCCGGTCGGAGTGCATCGGCTCGACGAACCGGGACCGATAGTCCAGATCGAGTCCGTCCAGCGTCCGAACCACTCGCTCGCAGAACGGACAGGCCTGGAGCCGGTACACCGTGATCGCTGTGTCGCTCATACCGAATGGTAGGTCCGCAGCATCGAAAACGTTGGCATGGTGCACCTTGCGGTCCCCTCACAAGAGTTAATTTACCCGATAGACAAGATATCCGCACATGAGTCTCGCCCTCTCGTCGATTCTGCAGTCAGCTCTGGTCGGGTTCTCGTTGCTCGGTGTCGATTTCACCGACTCGACGATCACTATCGTCGGAGTCGCTACGCTGGTCGTCCTGATGGGTCTGTCCGCGTTCTTTTCGTCCTCGGAGATCGCGATGTTCGCGTTGCCGGACTATCGGACCGACGTGCTGGTTGAGGAGGGGCGACGTGGTGCCGCGACGCTCAAGCGACTCAAGGAGGATCCCCACCGACTGCTGGTAACGATTCTCGTCGGTAACAACCTCGTCAATATCGCGATGTCCTCCATCGCGACCGGTCTCCTGGCGCTGTATCTCAGTCAGGGGGCGGCGGTCGCTGTCGCGACGTTCGGGATCACCGCCGTCGTCCTGCTGTTCGGTGAGAGTGCGCCCAAATCGTACGCCGTCGAGAACACCGAGTCGTGGGCCTTGCGGATCTCGCGCCCGCTCAAGCTCTCGGGCTATCTTCTCCTCCCTCTGGTCGTCACGTTCGACGTCCTCACCCGGCAGGTGAACAAGCTCACCGGCGGGCAGGCCGCGATCGAGTCCGGCTACGTCACCCGTTCCGAGATTCAGGACATGATCGAAACCGGAGAACGTGAGGGAGTCATCGAAGAGGAAGAACACGAGATGCTCCAGCGTATCTTCCGGTTCAACAAGTCGATCGCAAAGGAAGTAATGACGCCGCGGCTCGACATGACCGCTGTACCGGTCGATGCGGACGTCGACGAAGCGATCCAGACCGCCGTCCAGAGCGGCCACGCACGCGTACCGGTGTACGAGGGAAGTCTCGACAACGTGGTCGGCGTCGTCCACATCCGCGATCTAGTCCGCGATGTCAACTACGGCGAGGCGGACGTAAACGAACTCGACCTCGAGGATCTGATCAGTCCGACGCTGCACGTTCCCGAGTCGAAAAACGTCGACGAGTTGCTGACGGAGATGCGCGAGGAGCGAATGCACATGGTGATCGTGATCGACGAGTTCGGGACGACGGAGGGTCTGATCACGATGGAGGATATGGTCGAGGAGATCGTCGGCGAAATCCTCGAAGGCGGCGAGGACGAACCGATCGAGCATGTCGACGGCGGAGCAGTCGTTCAGGGGGAGGTCAACATCCACGAGGTCAACGAGGCCCTAGAGATCGATCTACCCGAAGGCGAGGAGTTCGAAACCGTCGCTGGGTTCGTGTTCAACCGCGCGGGACGGCTCGTCGAGGAGGGAGAGCAGATCGAGTACGACGGGATTCGGATCACTGTCGAGGAAGTCGAGAACACGCGAATCAAGCAGGCACGTCTGGAGGAGTTCGAGGCCGAGACTGACACTGACGATGGTGACGACGACAACGACGAGTAGCTCACAGCAGGAGATCGATGACCGAGAATGCGCCAAAGCCGATGACAATCGCCCCGACCAGCGAAGCAACCCAGGCGAACACGGTATACGCCATCTTGGACCGACTGACGCCGCCGTCGCCCGCGGCGTAGCCGCTCCCGATGATTGAACTGACGATGATCTCGTTGAATGAGACGGGGATGCCAAAAAGGACGGCAGTCTGTGCGATCGCAAAGGAAGGGATCAGCGCGGCGATCGATCGGCGCGGCCCGAGCGAGGAGTAGTCCTGGGCGATCGCCTTGATCATCCGCGGTGCGCCGGTCCACGAACCGATGAGCAGACCGATCCCGCCGCCGACGAGGATTGCCGTGATCGAGATGCCCTGTGGTTCCAGCAGCGGGAGCAGGGGGCCGATCGCCAGCCCAACCTGACTGCCACCGGCCGAGAAGGCAACCAACCCACCCATCACGAGCAGGAACCGCCGTTCGCCCCGCTCGGCGTTATGCCCCATCTCGCGGAACAGCAGCCCACCAGCGAACGCGGCGACCAGTAGCGAGACGAGGAGCGGTCCGGCAAGTGTTGGACCTGGGACCGACGCACCAACTGTCGCAGCGAGCGTCGCCCCCTCGCCGGGCGGGCCGAGGACGACGAACTCGATGTTCGCGAGGATCAGCCCGACGAGCCCACCGAGTACGGAGACTGCGTACCGTTCCGAGATCGACTCGTTTCGGAGGAGTTTCGCCGTCCCATAGGCGATCCCGCCGCCCACGAAGGGAGTCAGTACCCACAATGTCGTGATCTCGGCGTACTTCGCCCACGCCGGGTCGCCGCCCATCGCCAGTCCGACGCCGACAACGGCCCCAGTAACCGTAAACGCCGTCGCTATCGGGTAGCCAGTAAAGACGCCGATCGCCACGAGCGTTGCGGCGATGATCAGCGCGAGCGTTGCCGCAGTCGCCGATAGCGTCACGTCCCCGGCAATCAGTTCCCGTCCGACCGCCTCGGAGACGTTTGCACCCTGCAAGACAGCGCCGGCAAAGCCGAGCAATCCGACAAAAAAGCCCGCTCGCATTACAGAGACTGCGTTGGCACCGACTGCCGGTGCAAACGGGGTCGAGCCGCTCGACCCGGCACCGATCGCCCAGGCCATAAAGAGGCTCGCGAGGCACGCGATACCCAGTGTCGCCAGCGTCGCGGCGTCGACCATCTACCCCGGGCTTACCGGTGGGTCCTATAAGTGTCTACCGTCCTGCCCGTCGCTCCGACTGGCCGGAGTCAGGATTGCCCCTCGACAGCGCGCGCCTCGATCCAGGGCACGACGACCGCTGCGAATCTATCGTGAGCCTCCTCGTACGTCAGTGGTGACGCCGAATCGCCGCGCTGGCCGTGATAGGAGCCAAACTGCGTGTGGTTGACGTCCGGCAGCTGCTCGCTCGTGGTTGCGGCGGGCAGATCCGCTTTGCTGGCGCGGTAGTCCTCCCAGTCGAGCACGGTATCCGCGCTTCCGGTGACACTGAGGACGGCGATATCACGATCGCTGATGTCGTCGTTGCAGTAGGAGGCAACCATGAGCAGCCCGTCGACGTCTTCCTCGGCGGCGTAGCTGCAAGCCGCGACACCCCCGAGCGAGTGGCCGCCGACGACCCACGTCTCGATCTGGTCTTCGTCTGTGCGAATATCGTCCACCGCGTCGGCGTCGAGCAGCGCGACGTTCAGCGGCATCTCGGCGATGTAGACCGTCGCGTTCGCCTCTGTAACGAGCGGTGCGAGCGATCGGTAGTACGCGTTCGGCGCAACCCGTGCGCCCGGATAGAAGACGACGCCGACCTCGGAGTCACCGTCGGCGGGGGAGAGCACGCTGACTCCATCGGTCGTCTCGACGTCGACGCGCGGGTCGTCCTGCACGGACTGGATAGACGCCTCGGACCCCTCGTACGGCGTCGAGAAGTAGAGGACGATGCCGCCGCCGACCAGCGCGAGGACGAGCACGAGGACGACCGCGATCCGTTTCCACATACCGGATACGCGAGCGGTGGGATAAAAAAAGCCGCCGCCGAGTCAGTTCCGGAAGCCTGAGGCACCGAGTTTCACGAGCCGATAGCCGGCGTAGACGACGGAAGCAAGGACGGCGACGAGCACGAGCAGCCCAGCCGCGATAACGGGACCGCTGGCTGGCTCTCCGTAGTCAGGGTCGGAGTTGCAGTCCCCACAGCCGCCCGACTCACAGGAGCCATGCGAGTGGTCCCCGTCGTCGAGGAGATCGATCGCCTCGCTGAGCTCCTGGCTGCCTTCGAGGGTGGCCTGCTCGTCGGGCTGGCTGGGGCTCAGATCGACAGCCGCACCGTTCGTCGCCGGTTCTCCGGTGTCGGGCTCGGCGGCTCCACCACCCGGCTCGTCGATGTCGATGGCGACGCCGTCCCCCTCGAAGATCTCGGGTGCCTGCTCCCGGAGACTCTCCAGCCCGGACTCGATCTGTGTCTGATCCTGATGGCCCTCCGCGTACTCGGCGAGCTCGTCGGCCAGCTCCTGTGCACGCTCAGCACGGCCGGTCTCGACGTAGGCTCTCACCGCATCGAACATCCCGCGGCCGAGCCAGTGCTCGAAGATCGGGTTATTGTGTGCCGATTCCAGCGCTCTGAGCCGGTCGAGCTTGTCTTCGCCCGCCTCGATGTCGGCATCGAAAAACGACGCCCGGGCGGAGTAAAACGTCGCGACGGCTGCCCAGGTTGCGCTCGTCGGCGTGTTCAGCCGGTCGTGGTACTCCAGGGTCTTGCGGCCCCAGTGTTCGATCCGGCTGTAGTCGGCCTGCTCGAAGCTCGCGCGGGTCGCGTTGGCCGCCGCGATCGGGAGCCAGCGAGCGATCTCCGCTTCGACCGCCGGATACTGTTCGGCGAGGGCTTCGATCCGCGCGATTCGGCGTTCGATCGCCTCGACGTCCTCGCTGGCGGCATCGACGTTGGTGTGCCCGGCAAGCACGCCCGCGAGACCGACCGCGACGTCCCGGTCGGGATGGGCACTGTAGAGGTTTTCCGCCCGGGAGAGGTACTCGGCGTCGCCGAGATAGCGTTCCGCGTGGGCGTAGCCGTGCATGACCGCGGCTGCGACCTCGGTCACCTCGTGGCGGTCGTAGATCGCTTCGAGTCGGTCGAGCAGCGGCCCGATCCGTCCGGACTCCTCGGCTTTGCCGTACGCGTGGATCGTCTCCGCGGTCGCCTGCGCGAGCGGTCCGGCGATCGTCGGTTCCGACCGTGCCGCGTACAGCTCCTCGATGGCCTCCCGGTGGCTCTCGATTCGTTCCGGGTCGATTCCAGTCTCGTAGATGTCATCGCGTGCGTCCACCGCGGTCGCGTTTGCCCGTGCCGCCGCGAGGTGAATGTCGATGTTGGCGTTGGGGTGTTCCTCGTGGAGCCGCTCCAGTCGCTCCAGCATCTCGGTTTCCTCGTCGAGCTCGCCCCGACTGCCGTACGCGTCGGCCAGCGCCACGAGCGCGTCGACCAGCCGGCCACGTTCGTCCTCGTCCAGTGCTTCGGCTGGCGTCTCCTCGAAGGATCCGACCGCCGCTTCGAGCTCGCCGACGGTCCGTGTATCGCTGTCAAACATCGGTCTCTCCATTCCTGTTCGCGCTGCGCATACCTAAATACACGTTTCTCGGTCCGTTCAACCGCCACCCCACCTTTTTTATCGGGGGTCCCCATGGTTACAGTGAAAAACCGGTAGTGGGCGAAAATCGACTTCGATCGGCGACAGCTCTTTTCGACGGTCGTCCGTACGCCAACGGTATGGAGAAAGTTCGGATCGACGAGGTTGACGACCAGCTCAGTCCGCTGGGTGTCCATAGCGTCCGCAAACCCGTTTCGGACGCGCTCGGGACGACGGACTTTGCGATGAACTACTTCGAACTCGAACCGGACGAGTCGTTTTCCGGTGGACTGCACGCCCACCACGACCAGGAGGAAGTGTTCTACATCGAGGAGGGCGTCGCAACGTTCGACATCGGCATCGAGCGCGATGCCGTCGATGTCGCGGCGGGCGAGCTGATCCGGATCTCGCCGGGCGAGTTTCAGGAGGGGTACAACGACGGCGACGAGCGCGTGGTCGGCTGGGCGCTCGGTGCGCCGGGTGCGAGCCACGACTGGGATGCCCTGCAATCTCGACTGTACTGCCCCGAGTGTGACGAAGAGACGACCCAGGACACGCGGCTGGTCGAGGGGCAGTTCCAGTTCACCTGTACCGACTGTGGGGCCAAGCAGCCCTAGAGGTGCTCGGCGACGTCTTCGGCGAAGTAAGTGAGGATCAGGTCTGCGCCGGCGCGTTTGATCGAGACCAGCGACTCCAGTGCAGTGGCCTCGAGGTCGAGCCAGCCCCGGTCGGCGGCGGCCTGGAGCATGGCGTACTCGCCGCTGACGTTGTAGGCGGCGACGGGTCGGTCGAACTCCCGGTCGATGTCCCGGACGATATCGAGGTACGGCAGCGCGGGCTTGACCATCAGGACGTCCGCGCCCTGTTCGACATCGAGGTCGACTTCACGGATCGCCTCCTCGGCGTTCCCCGGATCCATCTGGTAGTGGCGCCGGTTCCCGAACGCTGGTGCGCCGTCGGCGGCGTCCCGGAAGGGACCGTAGAAACTGCTCTCGTATTTGGCCGCGTAGCTCATGATCGGCACGTCCTCGAAGCCCTCGCGATCTAACCCCTCGCGGATGGCGGCGACCATCCCGTCCATCATGCCACTCGGGGCGATCATATCCGCACCGGCCTCGGCCTGTGAGACGGCGATCCGCGAAAGCAGCTCCAGGGTCTCGTCGTTGTCGACGGTCAGCCGTGGCTCCTCGGCGGCGGCGTCTTCGAGCACGCCACAGTGGCCGTGGTCGGTGTACTCACACAGACAGAGGTCGGTGATGACGTAGGCGTCCGTTTCGGCCGTGATTCGTCGGGTCGCCTCCTGAATCACGCCGTCCTCGGCCCACGCCCGAGTGCCGCGGGCGTCTTTCGATTCCGGGATTCCAAAGAGAATGACGGCGCTGACACCCGTTTCGAGCACCTCCTCGACCCGGTCGACGGCTTCCTCAAGCGGGACGCGCTCGTGGCCCGGCATCGTCTCGATGGGGACGCGCTCGTCGGTCGTCGCGTCGACGAACACCGGCGCGATCAGATCGGCCGCCGCAAGCTCCGTTTCCCGAACGAGTTCGCGGATCCCGTCGCGGCGAAGTCGACGGGGGCGGTCTGTGAGGTCCATACCCGGGCTTGGTTCGGCGAGCGCAAAATCCCATCGTTCGCTCGGCAACGGATTTATACGCTGAACAGGCGCAATACTAGGGCCTTCAGGCCGTGGATACGCGCCGTCACTCTCGGAACGTCCCACCGTTCAAACGCCTGCCCTGAGTTTCCTACGGTGACATTTAAATTACAGGCCGACCTATCGAGACGTAGGAATCGGTCGGAACGGAGCGGATTCCGAACCGTCCTGCGGAGGCGGCCTGTCCGCCCACGTAACGAGGTAATATCCGAAACGGCAGTCGGTGAACGCACATCTCCGAAGGGTGTGTCTGTGCCGACTGCTGAAAGCGAGCACCACGATACCCCCGACTCTGCTGACACCTGCTGGCGTCCCTGTGGCAAAAACAACACTGGGACGCCGTACACGGTCGAAGATAGGGGTAACGGCGGTTTGGCACTGCCAGCAGTCCACCAGTCCGATACCGTGGGACTACCTGTGCCCGGAAGGGCTGGTAGTCCGATGACTGGACTGCAAACCTGAAACTCCTACCGCTCGGGATTCCTCCACCTTCAGGTGGAGGAGGATGTCAATGACTGAGAGAGGACGTATCTGAAAGCCTTTAAGCGACCGGCCCACCTCCCATCGAATATGAGTCAGGCTACCAAAATCGTCGTCGGAACGATCGGTGTCACGGGCGTGCTCGCTGTCGCATTGATCCTGCAGAACCTGCTCGCCTGATGTTCCAGGTACGTGATCTCCCAGACGATCTCGATGCTGTCCGCGACGCGCACGCCCCGGCGGCCATCGTCGTCGACGCCGCGTCGGATTTCAAGACGGTCCCGTCCGCACAGGCCGAGGATCTGGGCCTGATCGTCGACGCGCTCGACCCCTACACCGCTCCCGCCGACTGGCTTCCCAACGATGCGCCGACGGTACTTCGACGCTACGCCGGGTCCGATTTCACCATCGGACTGCCCGGCGACGGCAGTGTCGCGTGGACACACCAGACTGAGCCGCCCGTTGTCATCGTTAAGCCCCGAGTCCAGGGATCGCCCGAGGACTTCGTCGACTTCCTGATCGCCGAGGCACTCGTCGAAGTCGGGCTCGGTGTCCCCGAGGGATTTCTGGGGTTTTACGGCGAGCAGTATCGGGACCTCGATGCCGCGGTCGATCTCGGCCCGAACGGCACGTATCAGGTCGCTGCCGCGCTGTACGATGGCTGGCTCGGACTGCAGACGCGGGAGATCTTCGCCGAGTGGCTCGACACCCAGCCGCGGCTGGGCGAAGCGTGGCAGGACGCCGGCGAGCGGATCGAGGGGCGGCTATCCGGGCTTCCGGGCGCGATGGCACACGGCGATACCGACTTCGCCGATGCCACAGAACTCGCCTGCAGTTCGATCAAGCACGCACTGGAGCTCCCGGCACCGTACACGGCGCTGGACACCGACGTGTACCGGGACCGGGGGGCCGAGTACGCCGTAGCGTGGGCCGAAAAGACGTTCGAGCAGCGCTGACTCCGCTCAGAACTCGACTGTCGTCTCGCCGTCCTCGTCCAGATCGATCACGCCGGCGAACTGCTCGCGGTAGCTCTCGAGTACCTCGTCGGGGTGGACCTCCTTCGAGAGGTGGAACAGGCCAACCGCATCGTGATCGTCTAGCAATCCGAGCAGGCGCGTCACTGCTTCCTGCGCCGGATCCTCGCCCGCGTAGTAGGCCAACTCGGTAATCGAGTCGAGTGTGATCCGGAGCTTGCCGTCGTGGGAGTCGAGAAACTCCTCGGCCTTTTCGATGATCCCGTCCAGATCGTCCGGCGATCCGACGTAGTGCACCGAGTCGCCGGTTCGTCGGGAGTAGCCCCGCTCGACGCTGAGCGTGTCGAGAATCTCTGCGCGGGTCTCGTCGACGTCGTAGTACTCCAGTTTCTGTTTGACCTCGCGGGCAGTGGTTCGAGTGGAGATGACGAGGAAGTGATCCGTATCCGTCTTCAGAAAGTCGGTGTCGATCCGATCCGTCTCACCGGTGCTTGGATGAAGCAACAGTACGCCGGTGCCGCCGGGAATCGTCTCCGGCGTTCCGTCCACTGCAAGCGCGTAATCCATACATGTCGAAAACTGGTGAACCGTCTTAAGCCTGCGGGTAACGGCGGTTCAGTGGTCGACAGTTCCGTATGTCCGGTTGCAGTGGCCCGGTTACGACTCCGTCGAGAGGACTCCGTCCGCCGCGAGGACATCCTGTAGTTCCTCGAAGCTCTCGACGACGATTTCGCAGGCGGGCTCGACGGCCGCTTTCGGCTCGAAGCCGACGGACAGTCCGGCGACTTCGAGCATCGGAAGATCGTTTGCGCCGTCGCCGACCGCGATCGTGTCAGTCATCTCAACACCCTCTCGCTCTGCGAGGTTCGCCAGCGCGTCGTCTTTGGTCCCCTCGATCAGCGGTCCCTCGACCTCCCCGGAGAGGGCACCGTCCTCGACGGGCAGCCGGTTGGCGACGATCTCGTCGACTTCGACGCCCTCCCGGGAAAGCGCTGCAGCGACACCGCGCTCGAAGCCGCCGGTGAGGATGGCGGTGTAGACGTCAGCCTCGTTGAGTCGGCGGATCGTCTCGGCGGCGTCCTCGCGGAGCCGAACCTCATCGTAGGCGGCGTCGGCTTTCTCCTCGGGGAGGTCCTCGAGGAGCGCGGCCCGACTGCGCAGGCTTTCGGCGTACTCGATCTCGTCGTTCATCGCCCGTTCGGTGATCTCGTCCATCTCGTCGGCGACGCCACACTGGTTGCCGAGCAGTACTGTCATCTCCGAGTCCGAAAGGGTGCCGTCAAAGTCGAATGCGACGATCGTCATTACCGGACGTTCGGCCAGCAGGACTGAAAAGGGTGCGATTTTGCTCGCGGCGATGAAGAAAGGGTTATCCCTACCCCGGGCAATCCCACGGATATGAAGGTACTCGTAACCGACCCGATCGCTGACGCCGGTCTCGACCGGCTCCGCGATGCGGACCACGAGGTCGAAACGGCGTACGATGTCGAAGGTGAGGAGCTGCTCGAAGCAGTCGCCGACGCGAACGGGTTGATCGTCCGTTCGGGCACCGAAGTCACCGAGGAAGTCTTCGCCGCCGCCGAGGAACTCGTCATCGTCGGCCGTGCTGGCATCGGTGTCGACAATATCGACATCGACGCCGCCACTGACCACGGCGTGATCGTCGCCAACGCACCGGAAGGAAACGTCCGGGCGGCCTCGGAACACTCGGTTGCAATGGCATTTGCGACGGCTCGGTCGATCCCGCAAGCACACCAGCGCCTCAAGAACGGTGAGTGGGCCAAGGGCGACTACCTCGGTACCGAGGTCAACGGCAAGACCCTCGGCGTCGTCGGTCTCGGCCGCGTCGGCCAGGAAGTCGCAAAGAAGCTCTCCTCGCTCGGCATGGATCTGGTCGCGTACGACCCCTACATCAGCACCGAACGTGCCGAGCAGATCGGCGCGGAGCTCGTCGACCTCGACGGCTGTCTCGAACGGGCGGATCTGCTGACGGTCCACGTCCCGCTGACTGATGAGACCGCAAACCTGCTGAGCGACGACGAGCTCGCGAAGCTCGAGGATGGCTACCTCATCAACTGCGCCCGTGGCGGCGTCGTCGACGAGGCCGCACTCGCCCGTGCAGTCGATGAGGGCGTTATGGCCGGGGCGGCAGTCGACGTCTTCGGCGAGGAGCCGGTCTCGCCCGATAACCCGCTGCTCGACGTCGACGACGTCATCGTGACACCACATCTGGGTGCGAGCACCGAGGCAGCCCAGGAGAACGTCGCCGTCTCGACGGCGGATCAGGTCGTCGCCGCGTTCCACGGTGAACCCGTAATCAACGCGCTGAATGCCCCCTCGATCGACGAGAGCGCGTTCCCGCGCGTCGAGCCGTACCTCGATCTGGCCGACACCGCCGGAAAGGTCGCTGCCCAGTTGCTCGGTGACCGCATCTCAGAGATTGAAGTCGCCTACGAAGGTGAGATCGCCGATGAGGACGTCGATCTCGTGACAGCAAGCGCGCTGAAAGGGGTATTCGCCCCGCTAGAGTGGCGCGTCAACGCGGTCAACGCACCCTCGATCGCCGAGGAGCGCGGTATCGACGTCACCGAGTCCAAGAGCCAACAGAGTGAGGACTTCCAGAGTCTGGTCGCGGTGACCGTCCGCGACGGTGACGAGGAGATTACCGTCGAGGGGACGCTGTTTGCCGGTGAGGATCCACGGATCGTCCGAATCGACGGCTACCGTGTCGACGCAATCCCCTTCGGCCACATGCTGGTCGCCCGCAACGAGGACGCACCCGGCGTGATCGGGTACATCGGCAGTGTGCTCGGCGAGCACGACGTCAACATTGCCGGGATGTTCAACGCCCGCGAGACGATCGGGGGCGAGGCGTTGTCGGTGTACAACCTCGATCAGGGTATCCCCGAGGAACTCCGTCAGGAGCTCGAAGACGACCCACGGATCATCGAGATCCGCCAGATCACACTCGACGGCCGGGACGACTGACCCCGCGGGTTTATTCCTCTTTTAATTCCACATAATAAGCGCCGTCACTGTTTTTATGCTGGGCAATAAATCAGAGGGAGACGACACTCATGGCCCACGCTCTCGAGCCGATGACTGTACTGCTCGTCGATCCGATCGATGAGCTCGGGCCGCTTTCGCGTGCACTCCGAGAGACTGACGAGACGATTACTGTCGAGACTGTCTCGTCCGTCGATGAACTCGCCACGACCTCCGTCGAGCCGGACTGTCTCGTCGTAATCGATTACACGGCCAGAGACGTCGATGGCATCGATCTGATGCATGCGGTTCGCGAGGAGCTCCCTTCAGTTCCGGTTGTTATCCACTCCATCGATCCAGCTGCGTACTACGTAACTGGCGCGCTAGGAGCGGGTGCGACCGATGTAATCTGTACTGGACCCGAAAACAGGATCGATACGGATCGTCCCGTGGTGACCGTGCGTCGGATTCGCCATGCAGCGGGCAAAGGTGAATCGTTCCAGACCGACAGCGAACTGCTCGATTCGGTGATGGAACACCTTCCACACCAGGTGTTCATCAAGGACGATGTCGGCCGGATCGCGGCGATCAGCGACGTTTCGGTTCGCGAGCACAAGCCCGATCGTGATCAGTTGATCGGGATGACCGACTACGATCTGTTCGGCCCGGAGACCGCACGTGCCCTGCGCGAGCAGGAAGACGAGATCATGGCAACCGAGGAGCCAATGATCAACAACGTCGAACAGTTCGTTGACGACGAGGGGAGAGATCGATGGGTTAACACAACCAAGGCTCCACGATACGGACCCGACGGCGAGGAAGTCATCGGGATTATCGGCACTGCACGGGATATCACCGAACAGAAACGCAACGAGGAGATGATGAACGCTCTCCACGTTGCAAGCCGCGAACTCGTCTCCGCAACAGCCACCGAAAGTGTCGCGGACACCGCAGTCGAAATCGCCGACGAAATCCCGGATCTGCCAGTTCTCGACGTTCTTCTCGCTGACGCGTCCAGCGACTCACTACAAACGGTTGCAACAAGTCGCAGTGACGATTCGATGTCGATCTACGACCGATATACGCAGTGGTTCGATCGCGCGTACGAAACCGGCGAACTGCAGTTCATCGTACAGCTTTCGGAGAACGATCCGTCAGTCGTTGTCGGGTACGCCGAATCCGAGGCGGATGACTCGATCGACCCCGTTACGGTCGCGCTCCCGCTTGGTGAGCACGGTGTGCTCGGGTTCGAGTCACAGACCAGCCCGATAGACGATTTTGCGGTCGACCTGATGGAAGTGCTCGCTGCAAACGTCGAAGCCGCACTCGACCGCATCGCCAGAGAGGATGCGATCCGCGAGCGCGAGCGTGAACTCGCCAGACAGAACGAACGACTTGAAGAGTTTGCCAGCATCGTCAGCCACGATCTCAGGAATCCCCTGTCCGTCGCTCAGGGGTACGCCGAGACCTTCGACGAGGACGACGAGAGCGGCGAGCAGGTGCAGTGGGCGCTCGAACGGATGGAGCGGCTCACCGACGAACTGTTGACGCTTGCCCGCCAGGGGCAGATCGTCGGCAACACCGAACCGGTGTCGCTTCGAGAGATCGCCGAGCAGGCGTGGAAAAGCGTCGACACCGGGGAAGCGGAGTTAGATGTCCGAGACGATCGGACGTTTGTGGCCGATCCAGCACGGACGAGCGAACTACTCGAAAACCTGATCAAAAACTCCGTAGAGCACGGCTCCAGCGGATCGTCCATTCGGATCACTATTGGGACAATGGACGGCGGCTTCTACTTCGAGGACGACGGTGTGGGCATCCCGGAGGAACAACAGTCGCGTGTCTTCGATCAGGGCTTTTCCGCCGGGGACGGTACCGGATTTGGCCTGTACATCGTGGAGACGCTTGCGGAGGCTCACGGCTGGACTGTCGAGGTGACCGATGCGAAACACGCCCAGAGCGGTGCTCGCTTCGAGTTCGCGGGGGTGACGGATGACTGAGCAGATCGACGTACTGCTGGTTGATCCGGTCGAGACACTCGGACAGGTCGAACGCGCACTCTACGCGGTTGATGACGCAGTGACTGTCGAATCGGTTCCGAGTTCGGACGCGGTCGACGATCACGACCCCGACATCGTCGTCACATATCACGATCTGGACGCCGATATCGACGGGGCCAGACAGCTTTCGATGGTCCGGTTACGACTCCCAGATGTCCCGGTCGTCGTCGTAGCGAGGGATCCAGCGACGGAGTTCGTTTCGGAGGCGTTCGATGAGGGTGCTGCCGACGTCATCTCGCTCCCGCCGGAGATCACGATCGCCGAGGAGATGCCGGTTGCCGTCACTCGCCGACTCCGATACGCTGCTGGCAAGGGCGGTGGATTCGCTAGCGATAGCGAGTTGCTTGACTCCCTGATGGAGTATCTGCCACATCAGGTGTTTATCAAGGACGACCGCGGTCGGATCGCCGAAACCAGTTCCGTTGCGGCCGAGGAGTACGGCCTCACCCGTGAACAGATGATCGGTCTCACCGATCAGGAGCTGTTCTCGCCGGAGTACGCCCGCGATCTCTGGGCCGAAGAGTCGGAGATCATGGAGACGGAGGACGCAGTTATCAATCGGACTGAACACTATACCGATGAGCTCGGGTCGGACCGCTGGATCAACGTCACCAAAGCACCCCGCTACGACAGCGACTACACAGTCGTCGGAATCATCGGGACGGCTGTCGACGTGTCGGATCAGAAGCGCCAGGAGCAGATGGTCAACGCGCTCCACACGGCGAGCCGCGACCTGATGAGTGCCCAGTCCCGCGAGGAGATCGCGGAGATCGTCGTTGATATCGCGGACGATATCCCAGATCTCCCCGTCGTACAGGTGTCGCTGGTCGACGGTGACGGGGTTGAACCGGTCTGCTCCGGTGGGGCTACCGACGGAACGAAAGTGTTCGAAGCACAGCAAGAGTGGTTCCAGCGCGCGTTCGAGACTGGGCAATCGCAATATATTCACCTCCCATCCAGCGACGCCTCACCCGTCGTTCGCACGGAAACTCAGATCGACGACATCCCGGAGTTTGAACCGCACGTTGTCACTGTCCCGATCGGCGACCACGGCGTCCTCGGCTTTGGCGCGACCGGCGACTCGCTTGACGAGTTCGGGATCGATCTCGCCGACGTACTGGCCGCCAACGTCGAGACGGCACTCTCGCGCATGACTCACGAGGAAGCACTGCGTGCCCGCGAGCAGGAACTCGCCAGGCAGAACGAACGACTCGAAGAGTTCGCCGGAATCGTCTCCCACGACATCCGCAACCCTCTCTCGATCGCAAAGGGGTATCTCCCGCAGACCGAGGTCGACGACGAGATTAAAGATGAGATCCGTCACTCGCTCGACCGGATGGAGCGACTCACCGACGAACTGCTGACGCTCGCCAAAAAGGGACAGGTTGTCGGCGAAACGACCTCCGTCTCGCTCGATGCGGTGGCTCGTTCAGCGTGGCAGGAGGTTTCGACACCAACAGCCACGCTCGAAGTCGTGTCGGGGGACGCTCAGATCGAGGCCGACTGTGATCGTCTCGTCGAGCTGCTGGCAAACCTGTTCACGAACAGCGTTGAGCACGGCTCAGGGACCACGGACTCGCCCGTCGTCATAACGGTCGGGACAACGCCAACGGGCTTCTTTGTCGAGGATGACGGACCGGGAATCCCCGAGACGGAGCGAGCGAAAGTGTTCGAGCAAGGGTATACAAACAGTGATACTGGAACCGGCTTCGGCCTCTATATTGTTCGGACCCTCGCGGAGGCGCACGGCTGGTCGGTGTCAGTCGACGACGCCGCACTCTCGGACACGGGTGCTCGATTCGAGATTGACACGACTGGTGGCTAGTTTCTCCCCCGCCCATGGGTAGTAGTAACACGACATCTTTTTGTCATCGAATGATAACGTATAGACATTAACCAGATCACTGGGGGTGATACGATCTCAGCAACCGTCCTTGTAGCAGATCCAGCAGGGGTACTTACACAGGTCGATCATGCGCTCGAGGGGCTGAGCGACGAGGTGACGACCCGACACGTCGACTCGATATCCGTGGCAGAGTCGGCCGATCCGGACTGTATCGTCGTCCCGGACTGTTCGGACGTCGACGGTATCGAGGCAGTTCGTCGGGTCAGTGACACCATTGGGTCGGCCACGGTCGTCGCGGTCACAGTCGACGCAACGGATACGTTTGCTCCCACGGCAAAACGTGCCGGTGCGGACGATGTCATCTGTCTCCCATCGGAGGACTGGACTGACGACAGTTTTGCCGATCTCGTCGCGGAACGCCTCCTCCACGCGGCGGGGGAGATCGAGCCCTTTGCCGAGGAAGCGGTGCTGCTCGACGATCTCCTCGATAATATCCCACATCGTGTATTCGTCAAAAACGAATACGGCCAGTTCGCGGCGGTAAGCGAGGCGAAAGCGGAACATTATGGTCTTTCACGCGAGGAGCTGATCGGGCTCACGGACTTCGAACTCGTTCCCGAGATCGGTGCGGACCTTCGCGAGGAGGAAACAGACATCATGGAATCGGGGGATCCGGTCGTAAACAGCATCGACGAATACGTCGATGACGAAGGCCGAAGGCGGTGGGTCAGTACGACGAAAGCGCCGCGCCGCGACGATGACGGCGAAGTCGTCGGTATCGTCGGCTCGACGCGTGACGTAACCGAACAGCGTCGCCATGAGGAGATGCTCAACACGCTTCACACTGCCAGTCGCCGGCTCGTCGCGGCAGAGAGCCGGGAGGAAATCGTCGACGTGGCGACCGCGATCCCGACTGAAGTCCCCGACATGCCCGCTGTTGTCCTCGCTATCACGGACACTGGCAGGGAACTTTCGTTCGAGACCGCCCCAGAGGCTGGAACCGACTCTTTCGAACAGTGCACGTCGACGCTGGAGGCCTGTTACGAGATGGAAGAGCCGGTGTTCATGGCACCCGACGAGGGGACCCGTCGATACGCCGCAATAGACGAGCTGGATTCACCGCCCTGCGTCGCGTTTCCGCTTGGTCACCACGGTGCCCTCGGCGTTGTCGACACTGGGGAGGTTCTCGACGAGTCCGCGGCCGAGCTGGCGGAAGTGTTCGCTGCGAACGTCCGGACGGCACTCGATAGTGCTGCGCGGAAAGAACGGCTGGCGACCCAGAACGAGCGATTAGAGGAGTTCGCTGGCATCGTCTCCCACGACCTCCGAAATCCGCTCTCGGTCGCACAGGGCTATCTCGAACTGCTGGATTCGGATCCCGAGCTTGTCAGCGAAATCGAAGCGGCGCTCGACCGGATCGACCGGATGAGCGATGACTTGCTGACGCTCGCGCGGGACGGCGAGATCGTCGGTGAAGTCGGTCCGGAGCCGATTGCTGACGCTGCTGCACTCGCGTGGGACACCCTCAACACGGAAGAGGCGGCTCTCGTCGTCCAAGACGATGTCGGCAGTATCAACGCCGATCGTGACCGCCTGCTCGAACTCCTCGAGAACATCTTTTCGAACGCCGTGGAGCATGGCACCACGAGCCCTGACTCACAGGCTCGGCAGGACGCCGTGGAGCACAGCTCCACGAACCCTGACTCGTACACTCCTCAGGACGCCGAAGCACGAGATGCTTCGAGTCCTGCTCCGCAAGCTCAGCAGGACGCCGTGGAGCACAGCTCCACGAGCCCTGACTCACAGGCTCAGCAGGACGCCGAAGCACGAGATGCTTCGAGCCCTGCTTCGCAAGCTCAGCAGGACG